>JARROF010000076.1:0-23340 GCA_037384205.1 Novosphingobium sp.
GGCGGAGCGGGTTCACCATTGGTTCTGACCTTCGCTCCGGGAACCTTCCAGGTTCTGACCGAAGGAGCTGGCGACACGGGCGCCGGATGCGCAACGGGCGTTGCCGGTGATGCGTGGGTGGGTGCGCCTTATCCCTGCAATGCGATCGGAAACGGGTTGTGAGCGGCAAGACAGTCCAAAGAGCAGTGGCAGACATCAAGAGAGACGGAGTGGATCGCCCGGTGAAAAAGGGTAGGAATCTGAAGGCCGCGTGGACACTGGCGGGCTTATGCATCGCGGCCTCGCCTGCGGCAGCATGGGCGCAATCGGCTATCGAACGCTATCCCGTGCCGGTCGCACCACCGGAAAAGGCGCCGCTGATCATCGATGAGAAGACCTACGGGTCCGATGATACCAAGCCTTTTGGCGTCGATCTGGCCGGTGTCACGCTGATTGGCGAGAACGCAGCCGCGCTGGCGCGGCCAGAACCGGGCATCCGGGTCGCCGCAGCGCCGTCGCCCGCCGGGCGGGATGACATTCCCGCAGCTCTGGAGGCAGCGTTGAAACCGCATCTGGGCATGCCGTTGTCCCATGCGGCCATTGCGGAACTTCAGGCTGCCGTTGCCGGCGTCTACCGGGCCGAGGGGCTGCCTTTCGTTTCGGTGACGACACCGCCGCAGGAAGTGACCAGCGGTGTGGTCCAGTTGCGGGTTATCGTCTTCCGTCTCGGGCGTGCCAGTGTGGAAGGCGCGGGTTCGGACAAGAGCGCCATTGGCGATAGTGTGCGCGTGCGGCCCGGAGAGGCGATCGATGCGAATGCGCTCAGCGAAGACATCGACTGGCTCAACCGCAATCCCTACCGCGCCGTCACCGGCGTGTTCTCGCAGGGGGAGGCTACGACTCTCAGCGATCTCACGCTTTCGGTATCGGAAGGAAAGCCATGGTCGGTGACCGCTGGTTGGTCCAACACGGGCTCGGCCAGCACCGGGCGGCAGCGCTATTCGGTGGGTGGCGGCTTCTGGCTGCCTTCGGCCGGTGGTGCGACCGTTTCCTATCTGCTCACGGGCAGCGGCGATGCTTTTTCGCATCCGGGCCGGATAGTGCTGCAGGACGGGGCATTCCCGCACTATGTCAGCCACGCGGCCCGCGTGGTGGTGCCGACCGCGGCCCGCCAGCAGATTGAGTTCACGCCCGATCTGGTGGCGAGCCGTATCGACATCGATGCCTATACTGCGGTGCGGAGCCGCACATTCGAATTGCCGCTTGTCTACCGCACGGCGGTGTCGAACCTGCTGCCGGGCAAGTACTGGGGGGAGATCTATGGCGGCATCGCGTATAAATCGGCGCAGCGGCAGGTCTATTTCGCCGGTACGCAGGCGGCTTCGGGCCATGCTGCGCTGCTTCAGGTCACGGCTGGCTGGGCCGATACGTTCCGCGGCAGGACAGGCCAGACGGCTGTGGATGTGCAATTGGTCGGCAATCCGGGCAAGACGGTTGCGGGCAGCGATGATCAGTCCTGGTCCATCTTTTCGGGCGGGCGCGTTTCCAGTGCATCCTATGCCTATGGCATCGTCAGTCTGACCCGGCGCACGAAGCTGGGCGATGGCTTTGCCTGGGACAGCGAGTTCACCGGCATGTTGGCCGGAACGCCCTTGCCCGATACGGAGCGCCTTGCTCTGGGCGGCATAGCGGGTTCGCGTGGCTACGGCTTTTACGATGCTTCTGCAGATCGCGGCGTGATCTGGCGCAACACGGTGCGCCTTGCCGGGCAGGAACTGCCTGCGGGGATGCTGCCCTGGAACGGCTCGATATCTCCCTACGTGTTCGCCGACGTGGCCTGGGGCGAAGACCTTGCAGCACAGGATTCCTCAACGTTGCTATCAGCCGGTGCCGGTTTCGATCTGGCCATTGCAAACCATGTGACCGGTGCGTTTACGGCCGGCCGAGCGATCACGGATCGGACTGCGACGCGGGCGTCCGCCTGGAATATCATGGCCAATGTCAGCATGACTTTTTAGCCGGTGGCAATGCAGATGCTTGGAATATAAGTTCGATCTGTCCTGTCGGCCTCCCGACAATGCCTGATGACTGTCCTCTGTTATCGAACCGGAGCAGGTAAACGGATGACCGGTTTGAGGCCGCCGTTTGGGCTCGCGTTACGTTTGCTGTGCTGGCGGCAATCTGCCGAGTTGTGAACTATTTCCATTGAAAGCAGTTCGGCGACGCACCGAAACCGGAGGTATTAGAGCGTCGGACCTGAAATCTGAATCGTTGGGGATTCCCTTGGTGTGAGATTTGTGATTCGCTCTCATTGGAGGTGGATCATGGGCAAGAGCAGTTCAGTTGATCTTCGAGTTCGGATTGTTGGCGAGATTGAGCGCGGCCAATCGTGCCGCGCGGCGGCCCGGCGGTTCGGGGTGAGTGCGGCGACGGCCGCACGCACCAATGTGCGCTGGACCGGCACGTTGCCTTATGCGGCCATGGAGAACTATCAGCGGCTGATCGTGTGCATGCGCCTTGCGCGCGCGGCACAGGCAGCCGGCAAGGATCCCGCCTTTGCCGAACAAGCCTGTGCCTTCCATGTGATCCGCCTTGGCCACTATATCGGCGATGGTTCGCAACCGCTGCACGATTCGGTCAACTCCGATGGCTGGCGCGGACCCGATCCGGAAGGATACACGCGCGACGGTTCGATCCATGGGCGCTTCGAGACCCGTTTCGTGGAAGGTATGGGCCTTGCAGTGAAGGACATCGCCCCGCGCATCGGTGCGCTCGGGCATTCGGGTGGGGACATGTTCGACAAGGACGTGCGAGAACTCATTTATGCGCAGACGGCACAGGGCGCCACGATGCTGCGCGACATGCTCTGCCGGGCATGGGCCGAAAGCGCGCGGCCCATGCCCGAGTTCTCGCCTTCGCCGATCGACTTCGCCAATCCGGCCTTCAATCCGGAGACAGGCTCGGCATCTGCTGACTGATTACAGGCTGCCGCGGCGTCCCGAGTGTGCCGTTCCTGCGGCTCAGCGCGGCCATGACGCGCGCGTGTGCGGCCCTCGAAACGGTAGGGGATGCGCCAGATCTTCGATCCATGGGACTGGACAAGGATGAAGAGACCTCCCCCATCGGAACGTTTGCAGGGTTTGGCCTGCGGGACCATGGCCTTGAGGGCTATGTTGGTAGGGGACGATTTCCTGCCAACAAAATGCGAACACTGAGCTCGGGCTGCAAGGGCGGGCCAGGACGCCCTGGGATGCGAGGTTATGGAAAATGGCGGATATTAGCCACTTTCAGGGGATGCTTTGAGCGCCTTCGGGAAGGCTTGGGAAAGAGTGCTGGCTGGGGCGGCAGGATTCGAACCTGCGCATGCCGGTACCAAAAACCGGTGCCTTACCGCTTGGCTACGCCCCAGCAGGATGGCCGCTAAGCACGGCTTCCGAGAGAGGAGCCGCGCTTAGCGGCTAATCCCGGCGGTGAAAAGGCCTTTCGAGGGAGATTTTCACCGCCGGGTTTCGCATTCTTCAGGCAGGCATCACCGCATCAATGTCCGCCGCCCTGTGGCGTTCCCTCACGCAGCCTTCGTCTGTGCGGTTTACTTTCGTGCCGCGCTGCACGGCCGGACGCTGGCCGATCAGGGCGCTCCAGCGGGCCAGGTTCCTGTAGCTGGCCATGTCGAGGAAGGTGGCGGCATCGCCATAGGCATCGCCGTTCGCCAGCCGCGAAAGCCAGGCCCAGGTGGCGATATCGGCGATCGTGTAGTCCTCTCCCGCCAGATAGGCGCTTTCGGCCAGGCGCCGGTCGGCCACGTCGATGATTCGCTTGGCTTCCATCGCGTAGCGGTTGATCGGGTATTCATACTTCTCGGGCGCGTAGAAGTAGAAATGCCCGAAGCCGCCGCCGATCACCGGCGCTGTCGACATCTGCCACATCAGCCACGAGAGGCAATCGGCGCGGGCGGCGCCTTCGGCGGGCAGGAACAGGCCGAACTTTTCGGCAAGGTGCATCAGGATCGCGCCGGATTCGAACACACGGACAGGCTCAGGCCCCGAGCAGTCGAGCAGGGCAGGGATCTTCGAGTTCGGATTGACCGAGACGAAGCCGGACGAGAACTGGTCTCCATCGCCGATCGAGATCAGCCAGGCGTCGTATTCGGCGCCGGTCTTGCCCGCCGCGAGCAGCTCTTCGAGCAGGATCGTGACCTTCTGGCCATTGGGCGTCCCCAGCGAATAGAGCTGGAGGGGATGTTCGCCGCGCGGCAGGTCCTTTTCGTGCGTGGGACCGGCGATGGGGCGGTTGATCTTGGCCCAGTCGCCCCCGCTTTCCGTGTTCCAGGTCCAGACTTTGGGCGGTGTGTAAGTGGGATCGGGCATCAGGGTGGGGGCTCCTGCAGTGGGGGAAGCCCTCAGGTAGGAATGCCGGGTTCGCTTGCCAACCGGCCGCTGGAACGGAAGTGAATTCCTTCGCGTTTCAAAGGGGTGGAAGCGGGGTGGAAGCGGGGTGGAGGTGGACGGCAGGGGGCTTGCCCGGCATGGCCCATGCGCTCATTCTGCGCGCGATCAACCGGAACCGGGACGACATGGGAAAATCACAGGAACAGCCGGGAGCGAAGCCAAAGCCGGCCCGCCGCCGCAACAAGGCTTTCGACGAGACGCACACGGCGCTGATCGAGACGGCGGTGCGGCTCGTCTCCGAGAAGGGCATGAAGGCGCTCTCGCTGTCCGAAGTCGCGCGCGAGGCGAGGGTTAACCGCACCACTATCTATTACCACTTCGACAGTCGCGAGGCGCTGGTGGCGGCGGTGCGGGCCTGGTCCTCGCGCCAGCTGGCCGCCGCTTTCGCGCCTGGCCGTTCGCGTGAGGACCGCACGCGCTACATCGCCCGCTTCGTGATCGAGAACCCCGAAGTGACCGGGCTCTGGGCCGAGGAGTTCCTCTCCCCCGGTGCTATCGTCGACCGCTATCCCGAATGGGCCGGGCTGGTTGCCGGTATGCGCGAGCAGCTCGCCTCGCGCCCTGAAACCGCCGGGATCGACGCGGAGGCCTACTGCACGCTGATGCTGACATGGGCGATGCTGGGGCCGCGCGTCTATTGCGGCAGCGTGCGGCCGGACTTGTCGAGGAACGAGGCCATCGAGCGGATGACGCAGGCGCAACTGGGGCTGCTGCGCCTGCACGGAATCGAACCGGTATGAGTTTTACAACAGATTTGTTGTAAAAATGGCTCGAGAGAGCGTATCGGGACTCTCGGGGCCCGGAGTCGTTTTAGGGACCCGGGCGGGAGAGAGAGCCACGAATTCATCCACGACGTTTACCCCGTCAGGCAGGACGAGTTCGACTGGCTGGACATTGGTCCGGTGCCTGCGAAAGGGGCGGCCTGCCTCAGCCGATCTTGCGCACCCAGCCGTGGGTGTCCTCGGCCTCGCCGCGCTGGATCGAGACCAGGCGGTTCTTGAGTTTCTGCGTCAGCTGGCCGGGGCCGCCCGAACCAATGGTGAATTCGCCGTCGCGGCCCGAGACCTTGCCGACCGGCGTCACCACCGCAGCGGTGCCGCAGGCGAAAGTCTCGATCAGCTTGCCCGAAGCGGCATCCTCGCGCCACTGGTCGAGGCTGTAGCGGCCTTCCACGACATTGAGCCCTTCCTCGCGCGCCAGCGTCAGCAGGCTGTCGCGGGTGATGCCGGGCAGGATCGTGCCGGTCAGTTCCGGGGTCAGCAGGGTGCCGTCCTCGAACGAGAAATAGAGGTTCATGCCGCCCAGTTCCTCGATCCACTTGTGCTCGGCGGCATCGAGGAAGACGACCTGATCGTGGCCGCGGGCAATGGCTTCGCTCTGCGGCACCAGACTGGCGGCATAGTTGCCGCCGCACTTGGCAGCACCGGTACCGCCCGGCGCCGCCCGGGTGTAGTCCGACACCCAGATCGAGACCGCGGGCGCGCCCGATTTGAAATAGTTGCCCGCCGGGCTGGCGATGACGATGAACTTGTACTGCTTGGCCGGGCGCACGCCGAGGAAGGCCTCGGTCGCGATCATGAACGGGCGCAGGTAGAGCGAGGCGCCCTCGGCCCCCGGGATCCACGCGCGGTCGGTCTGGACCAGCCGCTCGACCGCCTCGACGAACAGCTCTTCGGGCAGGGCGGGCATGGCCAGCCGTTCGGCCGAGGCGTTGAAGCGCGCGGCATTGGCTTCGGGGCGGAACAGCGCAATCGAGCCGTCGGCCTGCTTGTAGGCCTTGAGCCCTTCGAAGATTTCCTGCGCATAGTGCAGCACGGCGGCCGCCGGATCGAGGACGATGGGTTCGCGCGGGCCGATGACCGCATCGTGCCAGCCCTGTCCTTCGGTCCACTCGATGACGACCATGTGATCGGTGAAGTTCGTGCCGAATCCGGGATTGGCCAGCACGGCCTCGCGCGCATCGTCGCTGGCGGGTGCGGGGTGGGGCAGGGTGGTGAACTTCAGGCCGGCATCGGCGAGACTCGCCATGGTAACGGTGATCCTTGACTGTGGAGCGACTGCGCGCCGTTGAACGATAATTACGCTAAATGCAATAGAAAAGTAATTTTCCACCGCAGGAAAAAGTCATACCATGGCGGGAAAGGTGCGCAAAGCCGGCCCGACCATCGCAACTGGAAGACGCCGACTGAATAGCCGGTGAACTCCGACACATAACTGGCGGCAAGGATCTCGCCGAGATCGCCCGATCGTGATTTGGCGCCCGGCGGCAACTTGGTCTGGACATAGTCGGCCACCGCCGACTTCCCGATCCGCCGCAGGATGCCGGCAATGCGGTCTGGTGCGGCATAGTGACCGGGAACGACCGCGGCCGCCGATGCGACACCCGTGCTCGCGGGGGCCGCCGCGTCAGCCTCGAGATAGACGAGGCTGTGTGTTTTGACCTTTGTGACGGTCTTGCCGCACCAGGACTTGATGTCCGCCACTTGGCACGCCCTGAATCGCCCCGAGATTGCCGGAGCCCCAACTCCTGAGAGGAAGGGTCTATGCAGGCCTGAGCGACCAGGAGATTGCAGGAATTCCGGGATGGGACACGCTGGACGTGGCAAGGATCCGACGGAAATATGTAAGTCAGGGGCGCATTGCAGCTGCCCTGGCTGAGCGGATCAGCAGGGGAACAAAGTGAGGCCGAGTGTAAACCGGCTTTGAAAGGAAGGCGCTAAGTGCTTGAAAAATTGGTCGGGGAGACAGGATTCGAACCTGCGACATCCTGCTCCCAAAGCAGGCGCGCTACCGGACTGCGCCACTCCCCGACCCTTCGGGCGTGTATTTCCACAGTGGTGGGCCCGGCAGGATTCGAACCCGCGACCTAGCCGTTATGAGCGGCCAGCTCTAACCGCTGAGCTACAGGCCCCAACCGCCGTGCGCCCGGCGGTACACGAACCGACCGGGTTGGAGCCCGTTAGCTTGGCTTGCGCGATCAGGCAAGCGTCACGGACGACATGATGTCGCTGACGCTTGTCGGTTTGACCCCGCGCTGAAAAAGATGGGTGAAAAGCGTGCGCCACCAGTCGTAAAGAGCGTCCAGATCCTCGTCGGTGCGCACATAGGGGGTATGGCCCGGCGCCAGCGAGGGGCTGTGGAACGAGAAGACGAGTACGGGGAGCCCTTCGTCGATAGCGATATCGACGCCGCGCAGTGCTTCTTCCGCGGTGATTCCCTCGGGCGTGAGCGGAATACGTTCCAGTAGGCCGGTACGGGCGAGCACGCCGCGCATCGAAGGGGTGCGCCATAAATGCGGATAGATTGCATTGCCCACCTGTCGCAGCGGTCCCCAGTAGACTGTAGTGAGCGGCAGTTCGAGCAGGCTGTGCTCGGTATCTGCCCAATAGGGATGCAAGGGGTGTTCGCGATAGCTGGGGCCGCCGGAGCCGCTGTAATCGAAACGGGCGCGTACCGAGGTGTCGATGGCGATGCCGCATTCGCGCAGGATTTCGCCCGTCCGGGGACCGAGGCCATAGCGTCCGGCACGATAGATCATTGGAGGCACGCCGAACGTCTGTTCGATCCGGTCGCGCAGCATATGAAACTTCGTGCGCTCCAGTTCGAACGGCAGGTTGCCGGCATAGCTGTTGAATTCGGTAACGTCCTCCTGGAATGGAGGGCTCACCCAGGGATGGAGCTGCACGCCGACTTCGGCGCGGCCTTGCGATACCGCTTCGCCGATGGCTTCGGGCGCATAGGCCGAACAGGCGACGGGGTAGTCGATCAGATAGACTGGAACGACGCCGAAACCTTCGCAGAACTGCTGGAACTTGCGCAGGGCCGGTACTGTGACGACGCTGTGCTTGTACCGGTCGAGCGGCGCGGCCCAGTCAAATTCCTCCTCGGTATCGACCGTGACGATAAAGCGCTGTCCGAAACCTTCGCGGAAAACAGCGCTCGCGGCCGGGCCGGGTATGTCCAGAAGATTGAGCTCAGGCAAAAGCAAGCCGCCTCACAGTTCGCGCCGCGAAAGACATGGGGGGTAGACCCTAGATCGCAACTATTGAGAAGCCGTTGCCGGGCTGGAGACCGGATCAGGCTTGCTGCAGGTAATGCCTGCCGGTGCTATGGCCTGCATCCGAGGTGGTCAACCCGGGCAGCCTCAGAGACAGCGCATTGCCTTCCCGCTGCAAACTGCCCCCGGCGGCGGCAGTCTCCGCGGCTGCGAGGCGCAGGGTGAAGCCGATTCCGAACATGCCCGCGGAAAGCGACTGGCCGCGCTCGCCCGGTTTCGTGCCGAACAGCTCTCCATCCTCGCGCGCGGCGAGGGCGGATGGCAGGGCAATGCGGATTTCCGCCCCGCGCCGGTCCGTTGACCATGTCAGCGGCAGCGTTTCATCGGGAGCCGTCGCGCCGGCCATGGCGGCGAACAGCCGCCAGACCAGGCGGTCCGCCTCGGTACTGTCGAGCCGCACCGGCAGTGAAGGCAGGGCTGCGGCATCGAGCGCGAAGCCACTGCGGCGCGGATCGGTCCATGAACGCAGCCGTTCGATTGTCCGGGAGATGACCCGGGCAAGGTCGCATTCGCCTTCTTCAAGCTGCAGCGCACCGGTCTCCAGCTTTACCAGCCGGTCGAGTTCCTCGAACCCGGCCAGGATATGGGCGCAGTCGCTGGCGATCGCGGCGGCCAGGGCCCGGTACTCGTGCGGAGCGGGGCCGTAGAGTTGCTGCTGGATGATTTCGGCGGCGACCTGAATGGCATTGGCCGGCGTGCGCAGCTCGTGAAGGATCTCGCGCATGCGCCCCGCCTCGCGCCGGGCCATGGCCGCCGCATCGTTGGCAATGGCGGGGCGGGGGCGGCGCAGGCGGCCGCAGTAGCCGGTGAAGTGGCCGTTGACGGGGTCGAAGCGCGGTACGGCATCGACTTGCCATTCCCCGGCGATCGCCGGGGCGCCGTTGACTGACAGCCGGGCGGAGCGCAGCGGCAGGCGGCGGCGTATCGCGGCACCGGCAGAAGGGCCGGTATCGTCATCGTTCACGGCCAGATTGAGGCCGAACACGGAAGGAGCATGGGGGCCGTCGGCCCAGTTGATGCGGCCTTCGGCATCAGTGACGAAATCGATGAGTCTGGCCTGCCTTTCGGTCGCTGCCATCGAATCGCCGAGCGGCAGCCGGGGAGCATCGGTGCCGTATTCGGGCTGTCCCCGCGATTCGCGGGCCTTGCGGAACTCCTCGATACGACGGACGATCGCGCCGATTCCCGCTTCCGCGGCCTGAGCGGGTGGGGACGGGGAGGCCTGAGCCCTGGCCGCCCGGGCCTTGGCCCATTCGTGCAGCGAAGTGGGAGCGGGCGGGTCGTCGATCATGTCGAGCAGTTCCAGCACGTCCCCGGAAATGTAATCCTCCTCGACCGCAGGAGCGGGGGCAACATTAGCCGGCGGCAGACCCCGGTCATGCACGCCCAACCGTTCGAGCAGGGCTTCCACCGGCGGCGACAGGTCGCGGCGGTGGCGCAGGATCCCCCGGGCCCGGACCGGCAATTCGGGAATCAGCGAGAGCCAGTCGGAATCATCGAGCCGCGCGGCGGCCATCGCGGTGCTGGCGACGCCGGGTTCGGCCTGCGCCAGCACCGCGATCAGGCGGGGATTGGTAATCGGCTGCAGCGGCTGGCGCAGCAGCCGGGCCTGCTCTGCCGCCGGAATGCGCTCGGAAAGCCTTGCGAGCCTTGCGAATCCGGCCTCAAGAGCATCGGAGGCCGCGCTTGCCGGCAGCCGGCCAAGGATATCGATCAGCTGGCGGTACTGGATGCGCGCAAGACCATCGCCGGAATCGGGCAGGCGCAATACCGTGTCCAGGCGATCGTCAAAGTGCATCCGAACTCCAGAGCGGCCCCGTCAGGCCTGTTACAGGCCATGCGCAGGCCAGGAAACGCTGCATTCTACTCAAGGTGGTACGCTGGGAAAGGTTTCTCCCTAGCAAAGCCGTGGATGAGCGAAAGCGTTCGCTTTGTAGCGTTGCAAAGCGGGACGATTACGCTAACGAATAATAATATTACAGTGGTCTGGCGTTTTCGATGTAGATATTGCATGGGGGGGAAGCGAAGGGCACTCGCCAGGGAATGGATATGATCAATCTCGACGAAATCGATCGCCGGCTGCTGGCCGAGCTGCAGGCGGAAGGCCGGATTACCAATGTGGAACTCGCCCAGCGCGTCGGGCTTACCGCGCCGCCATGCCTGCGCCGCGTGCGCAGTCTGGAAGAAGCAGGGATTATCCAAGGCTATCATGCCGATCTCGATGCTTCCAAGCTGGGCTTCACGATCACTGTGTTTGCGCTCGTCAGTCTCAAGAGCCAGGCGGAAGAATCGCTGCGGGCCTTCGAAGACCACATGAAGACGTTGCCCGAAGTGCGTGAGTGCCACATGCTCAACGGCGAAATCGATTTCATCCTGAAGATCGTCAGCCGCGATTTGCAGAGCTTCCAGGAATTCCTGACCAGCAAGCTGACACCGGCGCCCAATGTGGATAGCGTAAAAACCTCGCTGACGATCCGCACTTCGAAAAGCGTGCCCGGCGTGCCGCTGGAGGCGTGAATAAACGATGAGAAGGGCGGTGTGGTCCGGCTTTAGAGTCCTGCCGCAGCCTCCAGCGCCAGTATATAGCTTCGGGCGCCGAAACCGGCGATCGTGCCTTTCGCGGCTTGCCCCACCCATGATGTGTGGCGGAAGGGCTCACGCGTGTGCGGGTTCGACAGGTGTACTTCGATCACCGGCACGGAGATCGAGCGGATCGCATCGAGCAGGGCGACAGAAGTGTGGGTATAGGCACCGGCGTTGAGCAGCACCGCGTGCGCGCCTTCGTCCTGCGCTTCGTGCAGCCAGTCGACAAGGTGGCCCTCATGGTTGGACTGGCGCATCTCGACTTCGCAATCCAGGGCCTCGCCCCGCTCGATCAGCATGGCGGCGATATCGTCCAGCGTCTGTGAACCGTAAATGCCGGGCTCGCGCTTGCCGAGCCGGTTAAGGTTCGGCCCGTTGAGGACATAGACCAGCTTGCTTGCCATAATTCGCGAAATCCCAAGGCCCCGATGATTGCTCGCTCTGACCTTTAGCGGTCAGGCGGCGCGGTGCAAGCGCAGGTGGTCAGGCGCCGGCCGGGACCGGCCCTTCCAGCGGCCCGGTGTCAGGTTGCGGCGCGCCGTTCATGGGCATGGCGCCGGAATCGGCCGGGGGCGCGTCGTCCGGCGCGATGGAGTCGTCGCTCTCATTGCCGGCATAGAAGTCCGCGAGCGCAGCGTCGCGGGCCTTGGCGCGCAGTGCGGCTGCATCGCGTTCGGCAGCCTTGCGCGCACTGGCTTCTTCCGCTGCCTGTGCCTTGGCTTCCGCCAGCTGCTTTGCGAGTTCCGCTTCCTTCGGCGAACCGCAAGCTGCAAGGGCCAGGGCAGAGCTCAGGATCAAGACGAGACGTGCGATTTTGCCAGACACCGGCGAAAGTCCTGTATGGAATAAAGGAAAAGTGCAGCGCCGGGAATAAACCCGAAAGCCTTAGGTTTTCTTAGCGCCGGCCGGCAATCCGCGTTTGCCTCGGGCTTGTCAGCGGTCGGAACCTTTGACCTTGCCCCACTGGCGCATGGCCGAATATCCCAGATACCCGGTGCCGAACAGCGCATAGAGTGGTTCGGGAATACCCGCAAGATAAGCGCTGATGCCTGACGAAACGGCTCTGGCGGTGCCGGGACTGAAGGCGCTGATCAGGCCCATGGGCAGGGCACACAGGATCATGGTATACATTACATAGAGAAAGCTGGGCCGTGCCCGGCTGGTCCAGGGATCGGCGGAGCCCGCTTCGGCGATGACGGCGGAAAGGCTGGCCCGCAGCATTTCCAGTTCCTGCGAATTGTCGAGCTTCAATAATTCCAGCTTGGCCCGGTCTCGGGCTTCGGGATCGGGAATGACCTTGTCGATGATGCGAGTGATGGGGCCGAGTATCGAATCGAGCAGAGGCATAGGCGGGTCTCTCGTTTTCGGTTTGTGATCTGTAATTTTATAACCATAAAGGTTCAAATAGGAAAGCGATTTTCCGATCCCCCGCGTATCGGGGGGGATCTGGAAATGCTTGGAAAACTTGTCCTGCGCTTGATCTCGCCGTTGAGCCGCTCGATGGGGTTGGTGCTGCGCAGCTTGGGTCGCACCTGATCGGTCACGGAGCGCCATGGCTGACTCGCCGCCCCGGGCGTCTCCTGGGCGAAGGCGGTGGCCATCGCGCCATTGCTGAGCCGATAGCCCGGCACACCAGGATATAGCAGTTTGACCGATCTGCCGCACGATATTGCGAAGTCCGCCGGAGCGTTCGCGGTGACATGGCCGTAGACGTGGGACATGGCGGCCTGCGGTATGGGACGCTTCGCCGATATCTCCTCGTAGCTCACACCGATATCGTCAACAAAAGTGCAAGGATCCAGTCCAAGCCCGGCGAGGGTCAGCAGATCTCCTCGCAACTTCATGGGCGCCGCCAGCATCGGCTTCCTCCCGTCGTCTTGTTGTCGTTTCATGCACGGTTTTTGGCGCATCGCACTTCATTTGCTAAGTTGCTGCGCTCCTTCGCTCCGTGCATCCTCCAAGGACAACTGCTGACAGCGATCCCCGTCCAGTCCGGACATGCGCTTATCCAGCAGAGAACAAATAAGGGAGGAGTAATGAAGCAGATTTTGGGCGTCAGCCTGCTGGCTCTTACTGCAGTGCCGGCCATGGCTCAGGAGATGCCGGAGAAGGCTTCGCAGGATGCGGCTGCGGGAGATGAAATCATCGTCACCGCGACCAAGATCGGTCAGTCCCTCGATCGCGCGCCCGTCGCGGCGGTGTCCGTGGACGCTGCCCAGATGGTGAACTTGAACGTGCAAAGCGTTCGCGACGCTCAGGTCCTTTTGCCGTCGGTCGTCTACAACGACAGTGGCGGGTCGGCTCAGGTCTACATCCGCGGCATTGGTTCAAATTCCGCCTATGCGGGCCTGGAGTCCAGCGTCGCCACCTATGTTGACGGCGTCTATCTTCAACGGCAGGTCGGGGCGTCAGTTGACGTGGTCGACCTCAAGAGCATCGAAGTTCTGAACGGTCCGCAGGGCTCCCTCTACGGGCGCAATGCAACCGGCGGGGTCGTGCTCGTCAATACCAACGACCCTTCGCCGCGTTTTGAAGGCAAGATCGGGACGGAAGTCGGCAGTTATGGACGCATCGGCGGCGAAGCCATGCTGAATCTGCCGGTCGACGAAGATCTGGCATTCAGGATCGCGGGAAAATTCACGCACCTGGCCGGTTATACCCACAACGTGGCGAATGGCGATCGGTTGAGCGGCTATGATTCAGGGACGGTGCGCGCGAAGCTTAAATGGAACCCGGGCAGCCGCCTTATCGCGATCGCATCGGTGGAATATCACAAGGAACGGGATGACCCGGTCGCCCGCCGGACGCTCGTGGACGCTCCGCTCTGCCTGTCCTGTGCTGTCTACGCCACGACGCCGCCCACCGATTTCTACAAGGTGGATCAGACCAGGACCCGCAAGACCGACATTCATTACCTCGCGGGGACTCTGAACCTCAAATATGCGGGCGACAATTTCGACATCGTCAGTGTCACCGGGCTCAGGGGTTTTCACTATTCGATTTTCATCGACCAGGACTTCGCCCGTGGCGATCTCTATAACAGCCGGGCCGAGGAGTATGGCACTACCTTCACGCAGGACGCCTATATCAAGACGCACTTTTCCGGTCCCTTCAATTTCCTTGCGGGGCTTAGCGGGGAACTGGACAAGGACAGCCTGCTGATCCGCGTTTTTGGTTCTGCCTTCGGTCCGTTTCAGGATGCGGGCGGCACGACCACCGTGAAACTGGCATCCATCTCTCCCTATGCCGAAGCTAGTCTCAAATTGTCCCATTCGCTCAAGCTCACAGTGGGCGGGCGATATAACATAGATACGAAGAAGCTGCGGGCGATCAACAATACCGGTAGCCTGGCCGCCTTTGGCGCGATGCCGTCCGTGAAACAGCAAATCACCTTCCGCAACTTCACGCCCCGCGTCGTGCTGTCGCGGGAAACCGGATCGACCACTGTCTATGCCAGCTATAGCAAGGGCGTGAAGAGCGGCGGCTACAACAGCCCGGCCTTCGCCCCGCTCAAAGCATTACGGCCAGAGAAGCTGACCAGTTACGAAGTCGGCCTGAAGGCCAGAAGTCTGGACCGCCGGTTAAGCTTGTCCGTCGCAGGCTTCTATTATGATTACAAGGATATCCAGGTCAGTTACGTCAACGCATCGACCGGCGGCATAAGTGCAGAGAACGCCGCCAGCGCGCGCATATACGGGTTGGAACTGAATACGTCGGCGCGATTGACCAACGCGCTGTCCGTTCATGCCGGGGGCCTCATCGAACATGCCCGCTTCCGTAATTATGCCGGGGCGGCGATCTATTGCCCGGCCTCCGCTCCATCCCCAGGCTATCCGGGATGCCCCGCTCCCACCGGGAAGCCCGGCCTTGCCAGCGGTACGGAGGACCTCTCGGGAGCCCGCATTCCCCGCGCGCCCGAACTCTCCTTCTCGGTTGGCGCGGACTATCGGGTCCCCGTTACGGACGAATGGGAGGGCGTGCTGACGGTCAATGATCGTTATACCAGCGAATATGATCTTTTGCCCGGCGCGGGCGGTCCGCTTCGCCTCAGCCGGCAGAAAGCCTATCATTTTGTCACGCTGGGTCTGGCGCTGAAGAACGAGCAGGCGGGACTGGAGGCGCGGCTGTTCGTCAACAATCTCGCAAATGCGCACTATTATCTCGATCTGCCTACGTCCGCCTTCGGTGTGGCGGGATCGGCGGCATCGCCGCGCACCTTTGGCGGTTCGCTTACATATCAGTTCTGAGAAGGAGCACTATTATGGAAATCGTCACCTATAAAGCAGAAGCGGAGAACCAGCCGGTCCAGCAGGTGTCCAAGGACGAGATTCCCTGGCTGCCCTATCAGGTCATACCCAACACCTACTTCCGCGTGCTGCAGGTTGACGAAGGCCACGGCCTTCACGCTTGAGGGCGAGTGGTTTTATGATGATCTGTGCTTCCGCCAGGGTGACATCGCCTATGAAACCACGGTGGAAGTGCATCAGCCCATCACGCGGGACCAAGGCGCTGTGCTGCTGACCACGCTGATGGGCGGCAAAGGGAATGACAAGCTTCTCGAAGATCACAATCCCGATGGGACAACGACATTGTTGCGCACCCGCCTGTTCAAGGCTTGCGAACGCATAACGCCAGAGGCTTACGCAGCGCTGGACTTTCAATCCCTGCTCAACTGACCCCGGCTATACGGCGGGCAACACCGCGGCGGTGATCGCCATCAGCCTGACCGAATGCAAGAAGACGAACAACACGAGGCCGGCCGGGAGGGCGCCGAGCAGAATGGCATCGCGCATGGCATTGGCCGCGCCCGTCCCAGTTCCGGCTGGTCATGGAACGGCGTGACCTTCACACTGGGCGGTAGAACCCAGCATTGCCAGCCTGCACGTCCGGATGCCGGTGCCCATGCCGGACGCCGAACGGCTGGGCGCGCGGACCTTGCGCGCTTCCATCGCGCGGACGGCGCACGACGGGCCGATTGTCGATGCCGTGGCACCATTCGGCGCCCGCCTCTGCCTCGAGTGCCTGTGCTCGCGCGATGCTCTTGCCCGTCATCCATTCGCAGCCCGGGGTGGACCGCTCTCAACAGTTCCTCTCCCACGCTTGTGGATTTTGTGATTCACTATTGTTCGTTATAGCATAGTATTCTAACACACGATCTGTTGCATCATGCAGAGCCGAAGCGATCTCGGGATTGTGAGTTTCGTGATGCTGTGGAGGACGAGACGTGGCCGATCTGGCGAGTGACCGTGGTCGGGATAACATTGGTGCGTGAGTCTGGTTCTGTATGATTGAGATATAATAATAAAATTCATTAATAAAAACAAAAATATATATAATGAGTGAAATTGATAATTAAATAAATTATCAATTATGAATAAAAAATAATTTTACTCGCGTTTGTGAGTATTTAATAAAATAAGGGAGGGTTTGGATGTCTGCATTAAAACTTACGCATAATCTGCGTCGTGCCGCATTGGCATGTTTTCTCACTTCATTGAGTGGCGCCGCCTTTGCGCAGGCTTCCACAACGCCCGCGCCGGGCACGGACCAGGCCGCTCAGGATGATACCGGTATTCAGGACATCGTCGTGACGGCTCAGCGCCGTTCCGAGCGGCTGCAGGATGTTCCGATCGCGGTTTCGGCGATTACGGGCAACGCGCTGAGCGAAAAGCACATCGCGACGACGCAGGATCTACAGCTTAACGTTCCGTCGCTCAACTATGGCAACCAGTCTGGCTTTGCGACCCCTTACCTGCGTGGTATCGGTAGTGACATCGCCTCGGTCAACTCCGACCCCAGCGTCGCGACTTATGTCGACGGCGTCTATCTCGCCAACAATGCCAGCACGGTTGTCTCGCTGCTCGGTGTCGAGCGGATCGAAGTCCTGCTCGGGCCGCAAGGCACCCTATATGGTAAGAATGCGCTGGGTGGCGCCATTAACGTTGTCACCCGCACTCCTACCGCCCGGACCGAAGGCCAGATTCAGGTTACCGGCGGGAACTACGACCGTCTGGAGGCCAATGGTTATGTGTCCGGGCGCATCGCCGGCAACCTGTACGGCGGCATTTATGCCGTTGGTCAACGGCGCAACCACTACTACACTTATCTGGTTCCGGAGGATCAGCGACAGCTGAACGGTACGCCGAACCATGAATGGGCATGGGGCGTGCGCGGTAAGCTGGTGTGGGAAGCGGGGGCGCTGAAGGTTGTGGCCTCGCTCGAGCATTCGGAACTGGCGCAGGCTGACGGCAACGTATTCCGCAATATTCAGGACCCCGTTACGCTGCAGCCAAACTTTAACCCGAAGGACAAGTATGTCGATTCGGCCGACGCCAGGTCTTCGGCTCGCCCCAAGTCTACACTCGGCATCATCCGGGCCGATCTGGACATGGACTTTGCACGCTTTGTCAGCATCAGTAGCTATCGCAAGGTCAAATTCCAGGGCGGCACCGACATTGACGGTGGTCCTCAGCCGTTCTTCAGCGTGTTTGCAAACAGCTTCACCAAAGACTATTCTCAGGAATTCCAGCTCCAGTCGCTCACCGGAAGCCCCATAACGTGGACGGTTGGTGTGTACGGTTTCTACGAGGATGGCGGCTTCAACCCGACGGGGTTTGCCTTCCCCAATCCCTTCGGTCCCGGCGCTATCGCATCTCTTACGACATCGAACGTCAAGACCACATCCTGGGCTGTTTTCGGTCAGGCGACCGTACCGATCACGGATAACCTCAATCTGACGCTTGGAGCACGCTACAGCAAGGATCACAAGAAGTTCCGTGCTTCGAACACTGGCAGGAACATCGTAGATCAGCAGTTCGTGCCCTTGACCATCGACCAGGCAACCGCAGCACTCTTTGGAGTGCAGGACGTGGTGTTCCCGAACTCGAAGAAGAGCTGGGACGCGTTCACACCGAAGGTCACTCTGGATTACAGGGTCGGGTCGACGCTGCTCTACGCCACCTATTCCAAGGGGTATAAGCCCGGCGTTTACAACATGGCCGGGCCGGCTAACCCGGGCCCGATCAATCCCGAGAAGCTGACTTCGATGGAGGTGGGTACCAAGTCCGATTTCCTGGATGGCAAGCTGCGCGAGGTTCAGACCCTTGATCAGAGCGGTACTGGCGCGGCTATTCTTCAAAACGGTGCTTCTGCGACCTCCTACGGTGCCGAGATCACCTCGATAGCGCAGGTTACGCGGTCGTTTAGTCTGAATGCCAACATAGCGTACGAGCACGCCACATTTGACCGCTTCCCGGAATTTGCGGCTAATCTGATCGGCAAACCCACCCTGGGCCCGCCGCCGGCCGTTAATCGCCCGGAGAATATTGATGCCAAGGGCAACAGGCTTGCCCGTGCACCGAAGATTGTCATCTCGGGCGGCGCGCATTATGTCGCCAGGTTGCCGAACTACGATAGGCTGAAGCTGGATGCTGATTGGTATCACAATAGCGGTTTCTATTGGGATCCGTCGAACCAGACCAAGCAGAAGACGTACGACGTTGTTAACTTGTCCGCCACATATGTGAATGACGCGGGTGACTGGTCGGCCCAAGTCTGGGTCAAGAACGCCTTCAACGAATATTACTTCAATACGATCACTACCACGTCGCTTGGAGTTTCGGCCAACGAAGCTCCGCCGCGGATGTATGGCGTTACCGTTACGAAGAACTTCTAATCCTTGTCTGCGGTCTGCAAAGACCCGTGGAGCGCGCGCGGCCTATGTCGGGCGCGCTTTTTTACACGGCTGCAGGGTGATTTCAGCGGACGGCGAGGTTCCGGTTTGTCTGCGCGGCGATCCATATCCCGCGCGATTTGAAGTTAGTACGCTTGCAAACTAAATCGGTTGTGGGCTATGCCGGTCCCGGAACAATTGGTGAGACGCATGACGACTGACGTGATCGTGGTAGGCGCGGGCAGCAATTCGCTTGCGACCGCGTGCTACCTTGCAAAGGCGGGGATGTCCGTAGCCGTCCTGGAGCGCAATGCGGTCGCGGGCGGCGGCGTGGTCTCGGTCGAGATCGCCCCGGGGTTTGTCCATGACACCCACGCGATGGGCTATATGACCTGCCTCGCCAATCCCATCGTGCGCCATGACGAACTCGAGCTTGGGAAGCGCTTCGGGCTGCGCTGGGCCTATACCCACTCGCCCTTTGCGTCGATCTTCGACGATGGCACCGGCCTCATTTCCTATCGGGACATCGACAAGACGATCGCCGCCGTCGGTCAGTTCAGCGCCCGCGATGCCGTTGCCTATGCCCAACTGGTGGAAGAGGCGTTTGAGCTGCTGCCGGTGCTCACAACCGCTTTCTATGCGCCGCCCATGCCGGCGGCGGGCTTCAACAAGCTGCTGGCGTCGAGCGAGAAGGGGCGCGGGATCGCCGCGGCAATGGGCGGCAGCGTGCTGGACTTCCTCAACGCCCGCTTCGAATCGCCGCACGTCAAGATTCACTTCGCCAAATGGGCCGGTGAGATGATGACCGGCCCGGACGCTCCGGGCACGGGCCTTGCAATGTACATGCTGCTCGGCCTGTCCCACACTTTCGAGATGGGGACGGTCGTGGGCGGCTCGAAAAATCTTACCAGAGCCCTGGTGGATTGCCTGCACCATCACGGCGGCCGGCTGGAACTGAACCGCACGGTGGACTCGCTGATCGTGGAGAGCGGACGCTGCGTCGGCGTCCGCCTGGAAGACGGTCAGGAAATGCGGGCCCGCAAGGCGGTCGTGGCCAATATTCATCCCTGGGATCTGGGCCAGATGGTCCCCGGCGTGCCTGCCGATGTCGCCGCCCGTGCCAGGGCGGTGAAGCTCAGCGAATTCGGCGCCCTGAACCAGCAAATTGCGCTGACCGAAGCGCCGCGCTGGAAGATGGGCGACGAGTTTCTCGAGCCGACGCTGGTCGAGTGTCTTTCGGCGGACTGGCAATCTTTCATCAAGCCGTTCGAGGACTTCCGCAACAACGTCATGCCGCTCGACCATCTGGGGCCGCTGGTGAACGTGCAGAGCAATATTGATCCGACCCGGGCGCCTGATGGTCAGGCCGCGATGTATCTCTATCAGTTCGCGCCGTTCGACGTCGAAGGCGGGTGGGAGGCGATGAAGGAGGAGGCGGCCGATGCGGTGTTCGACTGGTTTGCCTCCTTCACCACCAATATCGACCGGTCCAAGATCATGGCGCGCCTGATCGAGTCTCCGGCGGATCATGACCGGCACAGCCGCATCATGCGCAAGGGCGACATCATGGGCATCGCCATGACCTCCGATCAGTTGCTCGGTGCCCGACCAACGCCCGAACTGTCGAACTATCGCGTGCCTGGCGTGGAGGGATTGTACCTGGCGGGATGCACGACCCATCCGGGCGGTACGGTGACTCTCGGCGGCCGTGCGACGGCGATCCGGATGTTTGACGACTTTGATATCCCGTTGTCCGTGGGCTTCACCCACTGGTGACGATGATCTCTTTTCTGCGAAAGACACGATCATGACCTTGCAATTGCCGCTCACGGACGAGCACGTGATGCTCCATGAGATGCTGAGCCGGTTCGTGGCCGAACGGTGCGCCATTGAGGCGCGGGCTGCCAATCTTCATGCCAATCCGCCCCGGCGCATGGCGTTGTGGGCGGAGCTTTGCGAACTGGGCGTGCCATCCGCACTGCTGTCGCCCGATGCGGGCGGGTTCGGCGGAGCGCCTGACGACATCGCCGTTGTCCAATATGCGCTGGCCCCCGGTCTGCTTGTGGAGCCGCTGCTCGTGAGTGTCGCGCTGTGCGGGCGCATCCTCCACGCGGCGGGGCGTTCCGTGGACGCGGTTGCGGCAGGGGAGGCGGTTTATGCGCTTGCCCATCAGGAAGGCTTCGACGCCTTCAGCCTGCCCATGCTGAAGGCCGAACTGCAAGGCGATTGCTTTGTGCTCGATGGACTGAAGCCTGCCGTGCGCCATGCCGATGTCGCTGGCCGGCTGATCGTCTCGGCCAGCGGGCCTGATGGAACCTGGCTTTTCGATGTGCCGGCAGATGCTCCGGGCCTTACGATAGAGCCGTCGCGGCAGGTCGACGCGGCTGGCTCCGCCGACCTGCGTTTCGACGCTGTTCGCGTGCCGCTCGATCACCGGCTGGACTGTGACGCTGATGCGGTCATCGAGGATGCGCTGCTCCACGGTCTGGTCGCGATCGCGGCCGAAGCGGCGTCTCTGGCCCGCGCGACCTGCCATGACACGTTCGAGTATCTGGGCTTGCGCGAACAGTTTGGCATGAAGCTCGCCGGGTTTCAGGCGCTTCAGCACAAGGCGGCGGACATGGCGATCGCCGCCGAGGAAATGGCGGCTCAGGCGCAACGAGCGGTGTTCGCGCTTGACCGCACGGCTTCGCCCGAGCGCACGCGGTCCATCCTGACCGCCAGCCTTGCCTGCGATGGGGCCGGACGGACGGTCGGGCATTCTGCCGTGCAACTCTTCGGCGGGATGGGTGTGAGCGACGAGACACCGGTCAGCCATTATGCGCGCCGCTTCGCAGCGATGCGGGCACAGTTTGGAACGAGCGATGCGCGCGCCGCCCGTCTCGCGCAGCTTGAGGGGTTTTGCCATGAGTGATGACAGCATCGCCCAATTCCGCCGGGACGTACGCGATTTCATCGCGCAATCGCTGCCCGCCGACATCCGCGAGAAGGTCCGCCGGTATCGCGACCTCGACAAGAGCGACTATGTGCGCTGGCAGAAGATCCTGCAGGAGCGCGGCTGGTTCCTCGGCTCCTGGCCGAAGGAGTGGGGCGGCGAGGGCTGGGACCCGGTCCGGCAGCTCGCCTTTTTGCAGGAAAGCGGCGAAGCTGGCGCGCCGATGATCATCCCTTATGGCGTGTCGATGATCGGACCGGTGCTGAACAAGTTCGGCACGGATGCGCAGAAGGCGCGGCATCTTCCCGGCATCATTTCGTCCGACGTCTGGTGGTGTCAGGGCTATTCGGAACCGGGTGCCGGCTCCGACCTTGCCGGCCTCAAGACGGTGGCGGTGCGCGAGGGCGATCATTACCGCGTCAACGGGTCGAAAATGTGGACGACCGAAGCGCACTGGGCCGACTGGATGCATTGCCTCGTCCGCACCGATTCCTCCGGCCGCAAGCAGGACGGGATCAGCTTTCTGCTGATCGACATGCAGACCCCGGGCATCACCATCCGCCCGATCGTGACGATCGATGGCCAGCATCATACCAACCAGGTGTTCTTCGACGACGTGCTGGTGCCGGCCGGGAATCTGGTCGGTGAGGAAGGCGCCGGTTGGTCGATTGCCAAGTTCCTGCTCTCGCACGAACGCCTGTCGATCTCGGACACCGGGCCGAAGCTTCGCCTTATGGGCCGCTTGCGCGCCATGAACGCGCAGGTTCAGGCCAATCCGGCGATCAGCGCGGGGCTGAAGGCGATCCTCTCGCGGCGCATGGTCGAGGTGAGCGTGCAGATCGAGACCTTGCGCGCGCTGGAGCATTATTTTGTCGAGGGATGGGCTAAGGGCCGTCCGCAGGGCGCCGATGCGTCCATTCTGAAGGTGCGCGGCACGGAGATTCTGCAGGCGCTCAGCGAACTGGCTGTCGATCTGCAAGGCCCTTATGCCGCCACGCACGAGCCGCGCCATCTGCATGCCGATGTCGAGCACGAGGACAGCGTGGCCGAGATGGCGAGCGCCATGGCGCACCAATATCTCTACGGCCGTTGCTGGTCGATCTTTGGCGGAACCAACGAGATTCAGCGCAACATCATCGCCAAGGTGGCGTTCGCGTCGGTCGGCTGAAGCAGGCGGAAGGAGAGGCGGCGGGTTTGCGCCGCCTCAGCGCG
Organism: Novosphingobium sp.; assembly: GCA_037384205.1. Lineage (GTDB taxonomy): Bacteria > Pseudomonadota > Alphaproteobacteria > Sphingomonadales > Sphingomonadaceae > Novosphingobium. Next base: position 22,887 of record JARROF010000076.1, read on the forward strand.
TCAGGCGGCTGAACAGCCGGTCAAGGGCGCGGTCCGAAATCCACTCGGAGAGCGGGACCAGCGTCTTGGCGTCCAACCCGACCAGATAGCGGGGGCGAGGTTTTCGCGCGTCCAGGACCTCGATCACTTTATCGACGCAGACATCGGCGGTGATGGCGGTTTTCTCGCTCTTTTCGAACAGCTTCAGATAGTTCTGATAGATCGGCAGATAATGTTCCCGCTCGGCCGGACCGAGCTGTTCGATCCTGTTCAAAACCTCGGCGGTCTGGTTGGTGAACATCTTGGTCTTGATGACGCCCGGCTCGACCACGGAAATGCGGATGCCGGATGCCGCGGTTTCCCGCCGGAGGGAGTCGACGATCGCTTCCAGCGCATGCTTCGAGGCCGCATAGTTGGAGACAAGCGGCCCGGACAGCCGTCCCCACAGCGAACTGAGCAGGATGAGGCGCTTGTC
>JARROF010000077.1:0-12726 GCA_037384205.1 Novosphingobium sp.
ATTGCCTTACCATTCAAGGCTTTACAGGATTTTTCGTCCTCAAAAGAGGTAATGGCGCACCCAAGAGGATTCGATCCTCTGGCCTCTGCCTTCGGAGGGCAGCGCTCTATCCAGCTGAGCTATGGGTGCGTAGGGCATAAAGCCGTATGATTTGCGCCGAAAAACGTCAATCCATGATCAAATTCGGCTGTCCGATCACGTTGAGATTTTGGTGAGTTTTTTCGTCCTTCATTTCTTCAGCCTTCCTAAACCCGCGCAAATCCGGTATAAAATGGCTGCTCTCGCGTCGGACGTAAGCCTTCGGAGGGCGACGCTCTATCCAGCTGAGCTACGGGTGCAACGCCGGGGCGGTTAGCAGAGCACAGCGAAGGTTTCCAGCGGCAAATCACGACTATTGCTCCTGCGTGTCAGATTGTTGTCGCCCGCTGCCGGTCGTGGCCCGGCAAAGGGGCGGAAATTAGGGAATTGGCAAGACGGTCCGGACTAGCATGCGCCGCTATGGACGCGACTCCGAACAATCCCGGAAACAAGGCCGGAAGCGGCGCGGTTGGCGGCGGCCTGCCCCGCTCGGGGCGCCCGCACTTCGGGCAGGGCGCGGCTCATGCTCTCAGCATGAAGTGGTCTGCGCTTCACAATGCAGCCAGTGCCGTTGCCGCAATCGCCGGGGCCGCATCCCCGCCGATTTCCGCCGAAGTGCGCAATTTTCCCGCCGTCATGCGCGATGCCGGCGGCTGGCGGCGGGTGATGGCCGAGCAAGGCATCGAAGATCTTTCCGCCCTGATGGAGCCGGGCCTGACCGCACTGCTTTCCGCGATGGCGCGAGGGGCCAGTCCGCAAGGGGCTGCTCTGGCACTGTGGCATGAATTCATCGCCGCGCGCGATGCGATGCTGCGCCTTGCCCCGCTGGCTCCGAACGGGCCGCGCCGCGCGGCATAACTGGCATTAGACCTTGAAAGTTCCTGATATGTTCCTATGATGCGGAGCATGGCTGATGTCGATTCTTCTCTCGCCAATGTGACCGCGCCCGACGTTGTCCGCGGTATCGGGCGCCTGTTCGCGCGCAACGATATCTGGTGCCTCACCGAAATGCCGCTGCGCTGCGGCCGCCGGGCGGACCTGATGGGGGTCGATGCCAAGGGCCATGTCATCATCGTCGAGATCAAGGTGAGCCGTGCCGATCTGCTCGGCGACGGCAAATGGACCGACTATCTCGACTACTGCGACCGGTTCTACTGGGGCCTGTCCTCCGCACTCGACCATGCGCCGCTGGAAAGCGAAGCCTTCCTGCCGGACCGTTGCGGCGTGATCGTGGCCGACGGATACGATGCGGAAATCCTGCGCCCTGCACCGCTGCGCCAGCTGGCCGCCGCCCGCCGCAAGGTCGAGGTCGAACGGCTGGCCCGTGCCTCGCTGCGGCGGCTGGTCAATCTGGGCGATGCGCAGACAGTGCAATGGGGCGGTCAGGGCTGAACCCGGGTATTGAGTCGCTCCGACAGCCGCGCCAGCACTGCACTCCGGCCCTCCTTGTCCATGGCGCGCCAACCGGCGATTTCATCCATTGTACGGCGGCATCCGAGACACCAGCCGGTCTGCGGGTCGATGCGGCATACGCCGGTGCAGGGAGAGGAAACAGCCGCCATCGCCGCCTATCAGCAGGCGCGCTCCGAGCAGGCAAGCGTAATTTTCTTGCGTTGCACTGCAATGCACACTAGATAGTCCGTCCGTAACCGGCGTGTGAGGCCTTGCCTTGCCGCAATCCGAGAGCAGCGTGAGGTCCGGCGAACATCGCCAGACCGGCCCGGACGAGCGGTTACGCAGAACCCAAGCTTCCTTCCTCACGCAGGGTCGCCCGAAACGACACCTTGCCGTGTGCGCGGACCAGAAGCCCCGCGCGCTCCGCACTTTTTGAAAGTGACGCATGTCCTATTTTTCCGAACTTGGCCTTGCCGAGCCCATTCTTCGCGCGCTCCAGGTCAAGGGCTACACCGATCCCTCGCCGATCCAGCGCAAGGCGATCCCCTCTCTCCTCGAAGGCCGTGACCTGCTCGGCATCGCGCAGACCGGCACCGGCAAGACCGCCGCGTTCTCGCTGCCCTCGCTGCACCGCCTCGCCGCCGATCCCAAGCCGCGCAACAACGCCGGCTGCCGCATGCTGGTGCTTTCGCCCACGCGTGAACTGGCGGCGCAGATCGCCGACAACATGCGCGGCTATGCGAAGTTCCTGAACCTCTCTATCCAGTGCGTGTTCGGCGGCGTGCCCGCAGGCAAGCAGGCGCGCGCGCTGGAGCGCGGCACCGACATCCTCGTCGCCACGCCCGGCCGCCTGCTCGACCTGCTCGACCAGCGCGCGCTGACGCTGCGCCATGTCGAGATCTTCGTGCTCGACGAAGCCGACCAGATGATGGACCTCGGCTTCATCGTGCCGCTCAAGCGCGTCGCCGCACTGCTGCCCAAGCAGCGCCAGAGCCTGTTCTTCTCGGCGACGATGCCGCAGGCGATCGCCGAGCTGGGCAAGCAGTTCATCAACAATCCGGTCAAGGTCGAGGTTGCACCGCAGTCGACCACCGCCGAGCGCGTCGAGCAATATGCGACGTTCATCAACCAGGCCGAGAAGCAGGCGCTGCTGACCATCCGCCTGCGCGAAGGGCTGGCTCCCGATGCGGCGGAGCAGGCCGAGCATGGCGCGATCGACCGCGCGCTCGTGTTCACCCGCACCAAGCATGGCGCGGACCGCGTGGTGCGTCACCTGACTGCCGCCGGCATTCCCGCCGCGGCGATCCACGGCAACAAGAGCCAGGCCCAGCGCACCGCCGCGCTCGGCGGGTTCCGGCAGGGCACGGTGCGGGTGCTGGTGGCCACCGACATCGCCGCGCGCGGCATCGACGTTTCGGGCGTGAGCCACGTCTATAACTTCGAGATTCCGAACGTGCCCGAACAGTATGTGCACCGCATCGGCCGCACCGCGCGCGCGGGGGCCGACGGTGTGGCCATCAGCTTCGTCGCGCCGGACGAGAAGCCCTATATCCGCGATATCGAGCGACTGACCCGCGTGAAGCTGGCCCCGCTGCCACTGCCCGAGGATTTCCAGAAGCAGGCCTCGCGCCTGCCTGCCCCCTCGCGCAAGGCCCCGGCCCAGCAGCAGGGCGGCGGGCGCCGCCAGGGCGAGCGCAAGCCCGGTTCCGGCAAACCCAAGGGCCAACAGGGACAGGGTCGTCAAGGACAGGGGCGCGACGGCGAGCGCCGTCACGACCGCCCGGCGGGTGAGCGACACGGGGAGCACCGCACCGAAGCCGGTCAGGAAGGCGGCGGCGAGCGCAAGCGCCGGTTCCGCCCGCGCGGCCCCAAAAGCATGGGCGCGCACAAGAACAAGGTGCGCCGCACAAGCTGAGGTCTGGCGTCACGATGCCAGCCACGCCATAAGGCCTGCCGATGCCAGAAAGTTTCGGCCCGGGTCTGTGGGCGGCAGCCCTTTCCGCCGCCGCGATGACGGCGATCGTGGGGGTGCGCTATCTGCTGACCTCGGGCCTGTTCGCCTGGATCACCGGCAGGGTGCGGCCCGGCCTCTACAAGGGGCAGGACCGGCAGATCCGGCGGGAAATCGGCTGGTCGCTGCTGTCCGCGGCAATCTATGGCCTGCCCGCCGGTGTGGCCGCATGGGGCTGGCAGGCGCATGGCTGGACGCGGATCTACACCGATCCGCTAGCCCACCCGCTGTGGTGGATGCCGCTCTCGCTCATGGCCTACCTGTTCCTGCACGATACCTGGTTCTACTGGACGCACCGCTGGATGCACCGGCCCCGGTTGTTCCGCATCGCCCATACCGTGCACCACGCCAGCCGCCCGCCGACGGCCTGGGCGGCGATGAGCTTTCACCCGGTCGAGGCGCTGACCGGCGCGGTGGTGATCCCCGCGCTGGTGTTCCTCGTGCCGGTCCATGCGGGCGTGCTCGGCCTTGTCCTTGCGATCATGACGGTGATGGGCATCACCAACCACATGGGCTGGGAGATCTTCCCGCGCGGGCTGGTGGATTCGCGAATCGGCCACTGGCTGATCACCGCCAGCCACCACCACCGGCACCATGAAAACTACCGCTGCAACTACGGGCTCTATTTCCGGCTCTGGGACCATCTGTGCGGCACCGACCGGGGACTGTCCGCCCCCTGATGGGCAGCACGAACCGGCAAAGCGCGATTCGCATGGCCATCCGGCCCCTCCGGGCTTGCCGCCGGTTCGCGCTCCGCTTAGGCGGGGCACGTGTCACGGGAAGAAGAGATCATAGAACACACCGTCGAGACGGTGACGGCCGACCTGGTCCCCCAGCCGCGCGGCAGCACGTTCTCTCCCTTCCGCTATCCGGTGTTCCGCGCGATCTGGATCGCCAACCTGTTTTCCAATCTGGGATCGACGCTGCAATCGGTCGGCGCGGCCTGGCTGATGACCGAGCTGACGCCCTCGCACCAGCTTGTCGCGCTGGTGCAGGCATCGGCCACGGTGCCGATCATGCTGCTGGGCGTGTTCGCCGGGGCCATTGCCGACAATTTCGACCGGCGCCGCGTCATGCTCGCCGCGCAAGTGGGGATGCTGACGGTTTCAGCCGCGCTGGCGGCACTGGCCTATGCCGGGCTGATCACCCCGTTCCTGCTGCTGGCTTTCACCCTGTCGGTGGGCGCGGGCACGGCGCTCAACTCTCCGGCCTGGCAAGCGTCTGTGCGCCAGCAAGTCGATCCCAAAGAACTGCCGCAGGCGATCGCGCTCAATTCGATCTCGTTCAACATCGCCCGCTCCATCGGCCCGGCGCTGGGCGGGGTGCTGATCTCGATCTGGAACGTCTCGTTCGCGTTCGGGATCAATGCCGTCAGCTATATCGGCCTGATCGCGGTGCTGCTGTGGTGGCGGCCCGAGCCCCGCAAGATCGAGCGGCGCCCGATCCTGCCCGCCGTTGCGGTGGGCATCCGCTATTGCGCCGGGAACGGCCCCTTGCGCCGCATCCTGATCCGGGGGCTGGCACTCGGCTTCAGCCTCGCCGCCTACCAGTCGCTGCTGCCCGCGGTGGTGAGCGGGCAGATGCATGGGTCCGAACTCGATTTCGGGCTGATGCTGGGGCTGTTCGGCATCGGCTCGATTCTGGCCGCGCCTTTCATCGGCGCGATTCGCAAGAAGCTGGGGCTGGAAGGCATCCTGGCGCTGGGGGCCACGATGTTCGTGGGATCGCTCTCGCTGGTGGCCGAGGTCAGCCATGTCGTCTACGCGCTGCCCGCCGCCTTTGCCGCGGGGATGGGCTGGGTCTGGATTCTGACGACGATCAACACCGCCGTACAGATGCGCTCGCCCGACAAGATCCTCGGCCGGTGCCTGTCGATCTATCAGGCGGTGACATTCGGCGGCATGGCGCTGGGTTCGTGGACCTGGGGCCTGATCGCCGACTGGAAGAGCCTGCCGTTCGCGCTGCACGCCGGATCGGTGTTCCTGATCGTCTCGTTCGCAGTGCTGCGGCTGGTGGCTCCGCTGCCGCGGCTGGGCGAAGGTGTGCTCAAGCCCACCTGAATTTCCCCTTTTCCTCGGGGCAGCCGCTCAGGCGCAACTTAAGCATTAATTCACCATGTTGCGCCAGAAGGAACCGGATAGGGTTTATGGGGTAGCCGCATGGATACGTTGCGTGGACAGTTTTCCGGTCATGACGGAGGCGATGGATTCGCTGCGGACATGGAAAGCACCGACGCGGAAACGCCGCCGGTCGAAGTCGGCGCCGATGAGCGGCGCATGCATGTGCGGGCCTATAACTTCTGGGCCAGCCTGCTCGGCAACCGTACGTTCCCCGATATCGCCGCGCTTCACCCTGAAGAGCTGCAGGATTTCGGCCCTCACAGCGTCCTGCTCGACTTCACGAGCGGCGTCGACAACCCTGCCATCGCCTATCTCGGCACGAAGCTGGCGGAGGAATGCGGCGCCGAAGGCGAAATCCACTGGCTGAACGATGTCCCGGCCCGCTCGCTGCTGTCGCGCATTACCGACCATTACATGCAGATGATCGCCAATCAGGCACCGATCGGTTTCGAAGCCGAATTCGTCAACCAGCGCGGCGTTACGATTCTCTATCGCGGCATCCTGCTGCCGTTCTCGCGCGATGACCGGACCATCGATTTCATCTACGGCGTCATCAACTGGAAGGTACTGGCCGATCAGTCCGCCACCGACGCGCCGATGCAGCAGGTCGGCGAGACCGTCGATACGCGCCCGGCAATGCTGCGCGAAGCGGCACCGATGAGCGAATGGGCCGATGGCCCTGCCGATCTCGGCCACGACCCTACCGGCCAGGACTATGCGCCGGTGGAACTGCCGCTGGCCGAGTTCGGAATGCATGGCGACTATTTCGACGATGCCGTCCTGCCCGGAACACCTGCCGAAATGTCGCTGGGCGACTGGCTCGCGGCGGCGCGTGAGGAAGCGCTGAGTGCCCGCAGCAGCGAGGACCGTTCCCGCCGCGCGCTTTACGAAGCGATCAGCCGTGCCTACGACTTCGCCCTCGCCGCCGCCGGCGCGCCGGAGGACTTTGCCGAACTGGTGCGGGACGCCGGGCTCAAAGTGCAGGAACGCGCGCCGCTGATCCCGCTGGTCAAGCTCGTATTCGGCGCCGATTACGACAAGACCCGTCTGACCGAATTCGCCACCGTCATCGCCCATGGTCAGCGCCTGGGCATCGAACGGGGCGCGATGGCGGCATTGCTGGGCGAAACCTCCGGCGGCCTCAAGGGCATCGTCGCCGAGGAACGCCGCCTGCGCCGCGCCGAAGGCGACAAGCCGGAACGGACCCGCACCGGGCACGAAGACCTGGTGGAAGGGCTGCGCAAGCTGGAACCGCGCTCTTTCGATTCGGTGGCGCCAGGCAACGAGTTCGCCGTACTGGTCGCACGCCGGATGGACGATGGCCGGCTGGTGCTGCTGGGCGAAGTTTCCGACGACGACGCCCTGCTCGACCGGGCCGCGCGCCGTCTGCTCGACTGACGGCCCGGCTCGCCTTTGCACGGGGTCTGACACGCCCCGAAGCGACCTCTTGAATTGAGGCGCGCCGCCACTACGCTAGGAAAGCGGCGCGGGCATTTCAGCACCGGTTAAGGCCGCAAGGTCCCAAGAGGCACGATGCCGAAGTTGCGAATCCCCGCCTTCATCCTGATGTTTCTGGCGCTGCTGGCATGGTCGGCGGCACCGGCTGCGGCGCAATCCATCCTGCGCGACGCCGAGACCGAGGCGCTGCTGCATGACATGGCAACGCCGCTGATCAAGGCGACTGGGCTCGATCCCGCCAATGTCGATATCGTTCTGGTCAACGATCCTTCGGTCAATGCCTTCGTGGCCGGCGGTCAGGCCGTCTATATCAACAGCGGCCTGATCAACGAGGCCGACACCGCCAGCGAAGTGCAGGGCGTGATCGCGCACGAGCTGGGGCACGTCACCGGCGGCCATGCCGTGCTCAATCAGGGCGCCAAGGCGGCCACCGGGGTCTCGCTGCTCTCGCTGCTGCTGGGCGCGGCGGCGGCGGCGGCCGGCGGCGGGGAAGCGGCGATGGGCGTCGTGATGGCAGGACAGCAGGCGGCGCTGGGTAAGTATCTTGCCTATTCCCGCTCGCAGGAAGCCTCGGCCGACGCGGCCGGGGCAAAATACCTTTCGGCCGCCGGGATCAGCGGGCGCGGCTCGGTGGAGTTCTTCCAGAAGCTGCAGAACCTCGAATATCGCTATGGCTACAGCCAGCACGATCAGGATGCGTTCTACAACTCCCACCCGCTCACCGGGGACCGAATCGCCACGCTGCAGGACACCTACGAGCACGATCCCGCCTGGAACAAGCCGGACAATCCCGAGCTGCAAAAGCGCTTCGTGCGGATGAAGGCGAAACTTTTCGGCTATCTGGCCGAACCGCGCGAGGTATTCCGCAAGTATCCGCTCACGGACAATTCGGTGCCGGCCCACTATGCCCGCGCCTATGCCTACAATCGCGAATCCAAGCTGGATGATGCGCGCGCGGAGACCGACGCGCTGATCGCGATCGATCCCGACGATCCCTATTTCCTCGAACTGCAGGGCCAGATCCTGCTCGAATCGGGCAAGCCGGCCGAAGCGCTCAAGCCTTTGCGCCGCGCGACGCAGCTCACCGGCAACCAGCCGCTGATCGCCACACTGTTCGGCCACGCGCTGATGGCAACCGAGGACCCGGCGAATTTCAAGGAAGCCGAACGTGTTCTGCGCGCGGCGGTGGCGCGCGACCGTGAAAACCCCTTTGCCTGGTATCAGCTCGGCACGATCTACGCGGCCAATGGCGACATGCCCCGCGCGCGGCTGGCCAGCGCCGAGCAGCAGGTACTGTCCCGGCACATGAACGAAGCACTGATCAGCGCACAGGCCGCCGAGGCCGGGCTGCCCGCGGGCTCGCCCGACTGGCTTCGCGCGCAGGATATCGAGATGCAGGCGCGCGCCGAACTGGAGCGCGAGAAAAAACGGCGCTAAAGCCGCGGCAAGCCACGCCTTCGGGCACAAGGGGAATTACAGGACATCTTATGGGTAATGGCACGAAGTTCGCAGTGATCGCCGGATGTCTGGCACTGGTGGGCGCAGGCGGCTGGTACGGCGGCCGCAAGGCGGTCGAGCACATCGTTCACGACTATATCATGGAAAATCCCGAAATCCTGCCGCAAGCCATGGACGAGTTGCAGCGCCGGCAGAACGCCCGGCAACTCGCAGGCGTGCGCTCCACGGTCGAAACGCCCTTCCCCGGCGCCGTGCTCGGCAACCCCAACGGCAAGGTCACGCTGGTCGAATTCACCGATTTCGCCTGCGGATACTGCCGCCAGAGCCTGCCCGACGTGAAAAACCTGATCGCCAGGAACCCGGACTTGCGCATTGTCGTGCGCGAACTGCCGATCATCAGTCCGCAGAGCCCCGATGCCGCGAAGATGGGCCTCGCCGCGGCCGAACAGGGCAAGTACCCCGCCTTTCACGATGCCATGTTCGCCGCCGGCCAGCTTGATCCGGAAACGATCGAGGCCGCCGCGAAGAAAGCGGGTCTCGACATGGACCGCGCCCGCAAAGTGGCGGCCAGCCCGGCCGTGGAAGACGAAATCAACCGCAATCTCGACCTTGCCCGCAGCCTCGGCTTTTCGGGTACGCCGAGCTGGATCGCCGGCGACCGGCTGATCACCGGCGCGGTCGGCATCGACCAGCTTTCGCAGGCGGTGCAGGACGCCCGTCAAAGTTGAAAACTTGGGGGCCATGATCCACGCGGTATTTCAGCTTCGGCGTGAATTCGGCTAAACATCCGGCCATGCCCGTCCTGCCCATCCAGCCGATCCCGTTCTTCGCCGACAAGGACAAGGCCTTCTGGCGCCTGCAGGCGGCGGGCTGGGCCGGGGCGATGCTGCTGCGCACGATGTCGCTGATCGCCAACGACCAGTCCCTGTCCTTCCTTGTCCTGGTCCTGATCGCAACGATCACCGGTTTTTCGATCTCGCTGGTGCTTTCGGTCATCTACCGCGCGCTGATCACCCGGCGGGCGCTCGTCACCTGGGGCCTGACGGCGCTGGTCCTGCCTTTCGCGGTGGCGCTGCACGCCTTCATAGACGCCTGGGTCTGGTCGCTCTACCGCCTCGATAGCGAGGCGACGTTCACGCAGTTCTTCCTCGGCCTCTTCTACCTCGACGCCACGCTGCTGGGCGCCTGGACCGCGCTCTACTACATGGTCAATTTCTACCTGCAGGTGGAAGAGCAGAACGATCAGCTGATCCGGCTGGAAAACCAGGCCGCCAGCGCCCAGCTCGCGATGCTGCGCTACCAGCTCAACCCGCACTTCCTGTTCAACACCCTGAACTCGATTTCCACGCTGGTGCTGCTCAAGCAGACGGAGCCTGCCAACGCGATGCTTTCGCGCCTCTCCTCGTTCCTGCGCTACACGCTGGTCAACCAGCCGACAGGCCGTGTCACCGTCGCGCAGGAAGTGGACACGCTCAAGCTCTACCTCGACATCGAGCGGATGCGCTTCGAGGAACGGCTACGCACCACGTTCCAGATCGACCCGGCAACCGAGACCTGTCTGCTGCCTTCGCTGTTGCTGCAGCCACTGGTCGAGAACGCCATCAAATATGCCGTGACCCCGCAGGAGTCCGGGGCGGAGATCACGATCACCACGCAGTTCATCGGGCCCATGCTTCGCATCAGCGTCTCGGACACCGGACCGGGCTTGCAAAGTCCAACGACCGACAACAGGTTATCGGGCATGACCTACGATGGAGGGGAGCCGGTATCGACCGGTGTCGGCCTTTCGAACATTCGGGACAGGCTATCCCAGGCCTATGGCGACAATCACCGCTTCGAGACGATCGAGCCGGTGGAAGGCGGTTTTGCTGTCGTCATCGAAATCCCTGTCGAACGCCGCGAACCCGCCGAGGAACATCCGGAAGTGCGGCGCCGGCCAGCCTTGGCCGCGCGATGAAACCTTTGTGGGCCGCGCGCGTTAAGCGGCCCGGAGACTTGAAAACATGACCATTCGCACAATCCTTGTCGATGATGAAAAGCTGGCGATCCAGGGCCTGCAGCTGCGCCTGCAGAAATATCCCGACGTGGAGATCATCGATACCTGCTGGAACGGGCGCGAGGCGATCCGCAAGATCAAGACGGAAAAGCCGGACCTCGTCTTCCTCGACATCCAGATGCCCGGCTTCGACGGCTTTTCCGTCGTCAAGGGCGTGATGGAGATCGAACCGCCGCTGTTCGTTTTCGTCACCGCCTATCAGGAGCATGCCGTACGCGCCTTCGAGGCCAATGCCGTGAACTACCTGATGAAGCCGGTGGAAGAAACCAAGCTGGACGACACGCTCGCCCGCGTGCGCCAGCGCCTGACCGAGAAACGATCCGCCGAGGAAGCCGAAAAGCTCAAGAACGTGCTGGCCGAAGTCGCCCCCGATGCCATCGAGCAGATCCCCGAAGATGCCGACACCAGCGCGGACCGTTACGAAAAGCTCATCAACATCAAGGACCGCGGCCAGATCTTCCGCATCGACGTGGACACCATCGAGCATATCGAGGCGGCGGGCGACTACATGTGCATCCGCACTGCCGACAATTCGCTGATCCTGCGCGAGACGATGAAGGACCTCGAACGCCGTCTGGACCCGCGCGTGTTCCAGCGCGTCCATCGCTCGACCATCGTCAACCTGAATCAGGTCCGCCAGGTAAAACCGCATACCAACGGCGAATGCTTCCTCGTGCTCGAATCGGGCGCCCAGGTGAAAGTCTCACGCTCCTACCGGGATGTGATCGCCCGCTTCGTGCACTGACGAACGCATCGCGGCAGAGCCTTCGCGTCTCTGTTCAGGCAAACAGCACCGGGCTTCCCGCCGTCCGGCCCGCTTCCAGATCGCTATGCGCCCGGGCCATCACATGCGCTTCGTCCTGAAAGCTGGCAGCAATGGCAAATTCAGCGTATTCTGTGCACATGCCCCGCATCCAAGTTACCCGCTCCATCAGCATCGACGAATGCGAACTTCAGGAAAGTTCCACCCGTTCTTCAGGGCCGGGCGGGCAACACGTCAACACCACGGATAGCGCAGTCATTCTTCGTTTTGACGTAGCGGGTTCACCCTCCCTGCCAGATGCCGTCAAGCACCGACTGGCGAAGATAGCAGGTTCTCGAATGACTGCTGACGGCGTGCTCATTCTCCGTAGCGAAAGATCGCGCAGCCAATTCGTAAATCGGCAAGATGTTCGCGAGCGGCTCGTCACCATGATCGCGGATGCCACATTCGTGCCGCGCGCACGAAAGGCCACGAAGCCAACGAAAGCCTCACAAAAACGGCGAGTAGAAGCCAAGCAGCGTCGCTCAGACGTGAAGACGGGACGAGGGAAGTGGCGAGAGTAAATGATTACGTAAATTCCAAAAGATAAAAATAGTGCTCCTGTCACAGGCATGGCCACCGCCGTGCAGTTGCGGCTCTACATCTCTGCCCTGCGCCTTTCGCCGCCGGTCTTCGCGCGGGTGAAGGAACTGGCGGGCAGCCGCATGACCTGCGCACGGCGAACCGGTGCTCACCGCGCGCAGGTTCCACACGCAGGAAGCCAACCGCGCCGATGCCCGCGAGCGGCTGGCCGAACTGCCGGAGGAAGCGCGCCAGAAGCCGCCTCAACCGGGAAGCCGCCTCAGCGGGGTCGACAAGGAACAGCGGCTGAAAGGCCAGAAGCTGCGCGGCTCGGTCAGGGCCGGACGCGGCAAGGTCCGTTTCGATGGAACGCTATTGCGCCGCTTCGCTGGCGGCGTCCGCCGGCTGCGTCATCGAGGGTGCCAGGGCTTCCGCAGGCGGACGGCGCGCATCGAGCATGGCGGCGGCCTCGTCCAGCGCGCGCGCTTCGCCCACGGTCACGCCGCCCGGACCGGGATCGTTATCGGCCTTGCCGCACGCAGCGAGCGCCAGCAGGCCTGCAAGAAGACAGCAGCGTTTCATAGTGCCGTTTCTATAAGCTGAAATCCTGCGTCATTGCGAGCCCGTAAAGCGGTCGGGCCAACCGAGGACAGCGAGCCTGGGCGGCGAGAGCAAATACGACCGACTGCTATTGGGAAACACCGAAAGGGTGCTGTACGGCAGGAAAGTCGGGGGAGCGGACCTTTAGGCGACAGTAACCAGCGGTTGATAGACCAGTGCCGTAGCACTGAAGTCTGGAGTAAGGCGTTGGGTTGGTTGCCAAATG
>JARROF010000078.1:0-12613 GCA_037384205.1 Novosphingobium sp.
CAAGCTGCTTCATACCCAGCGAGATGCGCTGCGTATCCTGGTTGATGCGGATGATCTGGACGGTGACGGTGTCGCCGATGTTGATCACTTCGCTCGGGTGGTTGACGCGCTTGTAGCTCATGTCGGTGACATGGAGCAGGCCGTCGATGCCGCCAAGGTCGACGAACGCACCGTAGTCGGTGATGTTCTTGACGACGCCTTCGATCACCTGACCTTCGGACAGCTTCTCGATCAGCTCGCTGCGCTGCTCGGCGCGGGTCTCTTCGAGAACGGCGCGGCGCGACACGACGATGTTGCCGCGGCGGCGGTCCATCTTGAGGATCTGGAAGGGCTGCGGCACGTCCATCAGCGGCGCGACGTCGCGTACGGGGCGGATATCGACCTGCGAACCGGGCAGGAAGGCCACGGCGCCGTCGAGGTCGACAGTGAAGCCGCCCTTGACGCGGCCGAAGATCACGCCTTCGACGCGCTTGCCTTCGCCGAATTCGTTTTCGAGCTTGTCCCACGCGGCTTCGCGGCGGGCGCGGTCGCGCGACAGCATCGCTTCGCCGTCGGCGTTCTCGACGCGGTCGACATAGACTTCGACTTCGTCGCCGACCTTCAGGCCGTGCTCGTCTTCACCGCGCGCGAATTCGCGCAGCGGCACGCGGCCTTCGCTCTTGAGGCCTACGTCGATGACAGCCTTGTCGTTTTCGATAGCGGTAATGGTGCCCTTGACGACGCGGCCTTCGAAGCCGTCATCGGCGACGCCGCCGAGCTGTTCGTCAAGCATTTTCGCGAAATCATCGCGAGTCGGATTGGCAATAGATGCCATTAAGAGTTTCCTTCAAAACGATTTTTCCGGCCAGGTGGTTGGTTCCACCGGTCTTTCCTCCGCCATCCGCACCATTGCATCGGCGGGCCAAAAGGGCCGAACTGCCACGGGCGCCGGATACGCACCGCAGCGTCCATCAGGCCTGCAAGGGCCGTCCAGACCGGCGCGCCCTACGCGCGCGGGCCGCGAAATGCAAGGAAAATGGGGCTATCCCGACGTGGAGGATGCTGCGGGAGGACCGGGTTCCGCGAACCGCATGAAGTCGAGGGGTTTCAGGCCGGGCGCGAAGTTCCTTCATCCGCCAGGGCAATGGCAGCGGCAATGGCGGCATCGCGGTCGAGATCCGATGTGTCGAGCACGACGGCGTCCTGGGCGGCACGCAAGGGGGCGTTCTGGCGGTTGTGGTCGCGTTCGTCGCGCACGGCGAGATCTGCAGCGATGTCCGCCAGCGCGATCTGGCGCCCCTGGCTTTCCATTTCCAGATATCGGCGCTGGGCCCGCGCCTCGACGGAGGCGGTGACGAAGAGTTTTACCTCCGCTTCCGGCGCGATCACGGTGCCGATGTCGCGCCCGTCCAGCACCGCGCCGCCCGGTTGCAGGGCGAAGCTGCGCTGGCGCTCGTAGAGGGCCTGACGCACGGCGGGATGGACGGAGACGCGGCTCGCGAGGCCGCCGGTCGTTTCCGAGCGCAGTTCGGGATCGGCCAGCAGGCTATCGGGGAAATTACAGGCGGAAAGGGCATCGGCCTGATCGTCGGGATTGCCACCGTTCAACCCCACCTGCCGCCCGACCGCGCGGTAGAGCAGGCCGGTGTCGAGATGCGGCAGGCCGAAATGTTCGGCCAGTGCCTTGGCGATGGTGCCTTTGCCCGAAGCGGTGGGGCCGTCTACTGCGATAATCATGGGCGGGCCCATGGCGTGGCGGGCCGGGGTTGGCAAGAGCAGGGCCTTTGCCGGGCCGCTCAGTGAGCGATGTCCTCTGCCCACAGGGCACTGTTTTCGGAAAGGAAGCGGGCCATCAGATCGATGCAGCGCGGATCGTTGATGATCTCCACGTCTACGCCATGATCGCGCAGGAATTGTTCGTTGCCGCCGAAATTGCGGTTCTCGCCAATCACCACGCGTGGAATCTTGAACTGCACGATCGTGCCCGAGCACATCATGCAGGGAGAGAGCGAGGTATAGAGCGTGCAGTCGCGGTAACTGGTCTGGCGCCCGGCATTCTGCAGGCAGTCCATCTCGCCGTGGAGGATGGGATTGCCCTGCTGCACGCGCCGGTTGTGGCCCACGGCTATGATCTCGTCGCCGCGTGTCAGGGCCGAGCCGATCGGCAGGCCGCCTTCATGGTAGCTTTTCAGCGCCTGCTCATAGCAGGCATCGATGGCGGCCTGATCGATCTTGTTCATGCGGTAAGCCCGTCCAGCATCGTTTCGAACACCGGGAAGCTCGTTGCGATCGGGCGGGTGTCGTCCACTTCAACGCCGCGGCGGCTCGCAAGCCCGGCAACCGCCATGGACATGGCAATGCGGTGGTCGAGGTGCGTGGCTATGGGGCCTTCGGTGCCGGGCAGCGGCTCGCCGCCGGTTCCGGTGATGACAAGGCCGTCCTCGCGCTCTTCAACACGCGCGCCTGCTGCGGTGAGCGCGGCTGCCATCGCGGCGAGGCGGTCCGATTCCTTCACGCGCAATTCATCGAGGCCGCTGGTCACGGTCACGCCCTCGGCCAGCGAGGCAGCGGCGAAGAGGGCAGGGAACTCGTCGATCATGCTCGGCGCGATAGCGGGATCGACTTCTATGCCCTTGAGCGCGGAATGTTTCACCAGCAGATCGGCTACCGGCTCGCCGCCCACTTCGCGGGGGGCAACCTCTTCGATATCGCCGCCCATCTGGCGCAGCACCGTCACCAGCCCGGCACGGGTGGGATTGAGGCCGACATTCTCGATCAGCACTTCGCTGCCCGGCGTGATCAGTGCGGCGACCAGGAAGAAGGCGGCAGAGGAGGGGTCGCCGGGCACGTCGATGACCTGCGGCTTGAGTTCCGCTTCGCCGCGCAGCGTGATGACGCGCGCGCCATCCGCATCGGTTTCGACGGTCAGATCTGCGCCGAAACCGCGCAGCATGCGCTCGGAGTGGTCGCGGGTGGGCACCGGCTCGATGACGGTCGTGATTCCCGGCGTATTGAGACCGGCCAGCAGCACCGCGCTCTTCACTTGCGCGGAGGCTACCGGCAGGCGGTAGGAAATCGGCACGGCCGGGCTGGCACCGCGCACGATCATCGGCAGGCGGCCTCCCTCGCTTGCTTCGAAGCTGGCGCCCATCCGGCTGAGGGGCTCGATCACGCGGCCCATCGGACGCTTGGACAGGCTGGCATCGCCCACGAAGCTGGTGACAATCGGATGGCTGGCGACAAGGCCCATCAGCAGGCGTGTGGAAGTGCCCGAATTGCCCATGTCGAGCGGCGTCTCGGGTTGGAGCAGGGCGCCCACGCCGACGCCGTACACCGACCATGCGCCTGCGCCGGTGCGCTCCACAGTGGCGCCCATCGCGTGCATGGCGGCGGCGGTGGCCAGCACGTCCTCGCCTTCCAAGAGGCCGGTCACACGCGTTTCGCCCACCGCCAGCGCGCCGAGCATGATCGAGCGGTGGCTGATGGACTTGTCGCCTGGAACGCGGATCGTGCCCTTGAGCGGCCCTGCTGGCAGGAAACGGCGGGGGCGCATGTCGGTGTCGGCGGCGTGACTCACAGGATCGGGCTTTCGCAAGAGGCAGAACGATGAGGAATGCTCTCCATTTCGTCCAGGCGGCACCGAGAATCGTGATTTTCGTGCACCGAAGCGCAGAATAATCGCGTTTCGCAGGCCCGAATGGGCGGAATGGAGGGCATCCCGGGACGCGGCTTTTGACAGGGAGCACTGCCTATGGCAAGGCGCGCGCCCTGATACGGCGGGCACGCTTGATTTTACGCACCGGACCCACCATCAAGACACGGATTTTACACCCGGCCTTCAATCATGGGGCGGGCAAGATTGAGGACATTTCATGGCAAAGCCTGAATGGGGCGCCAAGCACGGCTGCCCGAAATGCGGCACCCGCTTCTACGATCTGGGCAAGGACGACCCGGTCACCTGCATCGAGTGCGGCTACGAATGGACGCCCGAGCCGGTGCTCAAGTCCAAGCAGCCGATTCCCTTCGAGGAAGTCCAGAAGAAGGAAACGGAAGAGCCGGAAGACTCCGATCTGGCTGAGGAGGATCTGGACATCGATGAGGATGGCGATTCGCCCGACAATGACGTCGATCTCGGCGGTGACGACGATCTTGGCATCGGCGGCGGCGGCGACGACGACCGCGACGAATAGGCGCGGTTGATCCGGCGGGCTCGGCATAAGGAGCCGGACCTGCGGCACTGGCCAACGCCGGCGTCGCTCCCGGCTTCGGCCCGGAACAGGGAATTGAGGTTGCCCGGCAAAAAATTCGGGTGCTATCAAATTCCCTCTTGCCAAGCGTGAAGCCCCCCACTAGAGGGCGGCCTCCCAAGTGGAGGCAACGCTTCAGTGAGGGAATGAGCCGGACCTCCCGGGGCCGGTTCGGATGAAATGGTACGGGGCCGTAGCTCAGCTGGGAGAGCGCTACAATGGCATTGTAGAGGTCAGGGGTTCGATCCCCCTCGGCTCCACCATTTCGCAGAAACCGTGGATCTCCCCGGTTTCGACATATGAGTTTCGCGTAATAGCGATACGCTGGCTGACGAGGTTTCGTACGCCGGCGTTTTTCGCATGATATTGCGCTCACGCCGGTCCGCGAGGTTTCGCCCACCGGCGTTTTCGGTGTTTCGGTCCAGGTTGGGCTGGCGCCATGTGAAGGAGTGAACGGCCCATGTTCGCCACAAGCGACGTAAGGAGCGACTATGTTTGACTCTCTGTCCGATCGTCTCGGCGGCGTGTTCGACAAGCTGCGGGGCCGCGGCGCGCTCAAGGAGCAGGACGTCCGCGATGCCATGCGTGAAGTGCGCATCGCGCTGCTTGAAGCCGATGTCGCGCTCCCGGTCGTGCGCCGTTTCGTCGATCAGGTAACCGAAAAGGCGATCGGCCAGTCGGTGCTGCGCTCGGTCACGCCAGGGCAGCAGGTCGTCAAGATCGTCAACGACGCGATTATCGAGGTGCTCGGCGGCGATACGACGCCCGAACTCGATCTCAATGCCGCGCCGCCGGTCGTGATCATGATGGTCGGCCTGCAGGGGTCGGGCAAGACCACCAGTACCGCCAAGATTGCCAAGCTTCTGAAGGAGAAGCAGGGCAAGAAGGCCATGATGGCCTCGCTCGACGTCAATCGTCCGGCCGCGCAGGAACAGCTCAAGGTGCTGGGCGAGCAGGTCGGCGTTGCCACGCTGCCGATCATTCCCGGCCAGCAGCCCACCGAAATCGCCACCCGCGCCATGCAGGCCGCGAAGCTGCAGGCGATCGACGTGCTGCTGCTCGATACCGCGGGCCGTCTCCATGTCGATCAGCAGTTGATGGACGAGATGAAGGCGGTCGCCGAAATCTCCGATCCGCAGGAAACGCTGCTCGTCGTCGATTCGCTGACCGGTCAGGACGCGGTCAATGTCGCGCAGAGCTTTTCCGGGGAAGTGAACCTTACCGGTGTCGTGCTGACCCGTATGGACGGCGATGCGCGCGGCGGTGCGGCGCTCTCGATGCGCGCTGTCACCGGCAAGCCGATCAAGTTTGCGGGCACCGGCGAGAAGATGGACGCCATCGAGGTGTTCCACCCCAGCCGTGTCGCCAACCGTATCCTGGGCATGGGCGATGTCGTCAGCCTCGTCGAAAAGGCGGCCGAAGCCGTCAAGGTCGAGGATGCCGAGGCTCTCGCCAAGCGCATGGAGCAGGGCAAGTTCGACATGAACGACCTGCGCATGCAGCTCAAGCAGATGCAGAACATGGGCGGCCTTGGCATGCTGGCGGGCATGATGCCCGGCATGAAGAAAGCCAAGGCGGCGATGCAGCAGTCCGGCATGGACGACAAGGTGCTGCTGCGCATGGATGCGATCATCGGTTCGATGACGCCCAAGGAGCGCACCAATCCCGCGCTGCTCAATGCCAAGCGCAAGATCCGCGTGGCCAAGGGTTCGGGTACGCAAGTTCAGGACGTCAACAAGCTGCTGAAAATGCACATGGAGATGTCCAAGGCCATGAAGCAGATCAAGAAGATGGGCGGCCTCAAGGGCCTTGCTGCCATGCTCGGAGGCGGCGGTTCAGGCGGCATGGGCGGCGCAGGCGGTGCCGGTGGACTTGGCGGCCTGCTCGGTGGTGGCGCGGGCGGGTTGCCCGGCCTTGGCGGCGGTGGCGGCGCGCCCGATCTCAGCAAGTTTTTGAAGAAATAAGCATTCGAATTTGAAGGAAAGGTAGAACAATGTCCGTTTCGATCCGTCTGTCGCGCGGTGGCGCGAAGAAGCGCCCTTACTACAAGATCGTCGTTGCCAACTCGCGCGCGCCGCGTGACGGCAAGTACCTGGAGCAGATCGGCACCTACAACCCGCTGCTCGCCAAGGATGACGAGAACCGGGTCAAGCTGAACGAAGACCGCGTGAGCTACTGGCTCGGCGTTGGCGCCCAGCCGACCGACCGCGTTGCCCGCATGCTCGACAAGGCCGGCATCAAGGAACGCGCCGCGACCAACAACCCGAAGAAGGGTGAGCCGGGCGAAAAGGCCAAGGAACGCGCCGAGGAAAAGGCCGAGAAGCTGCGTGAGGCCGAAGAGGCTGCCAAGGCTGCTGCGGCTGCTCCGGCCGAGGAAGCTCCGGCTGCTGAGGAAGCGGCTCCGGAAGCTGCCGCTGAGGAATCGACCGAGGCCTAAGCCTTGGCTGGTAACGATCGCCCCGTCACGCTGGCAGCCATCACTGGCGCCCATGGCGTGACGGGCGAAGTGCGCCTCAAGCTGTTCGGAGAAGGCGTGGCTGCGCTCAAGCGCTACCGCGCCTTCAACGATTCCGCGCTGACACTGAAAAAGCTGCGCGATGACGGCAAGGGCGGTGCCATCGCTCGCTTTGAGGAAGTGACCGGCCGCAATGCGGCCGAAAAGCTGCGCGGCACGGCACTGACGGTACCGCGCTCGGCCATGCCTGAACTGGGTGATGGCGAGTACTATCACGCCGACCTGCTCGGTCTGGCCGCCGTTTCGGACGAAGGGGCAAAGCTGGGCACTGTGATAGCCGTAGAAAACTTCGGCGCTGGCGATGTGCTTGAGATCGAGCGTGCCGGGCCGGACGGGAAGGGCCGCAAGCAGCGTTTCATGGTGCCGATGACGCAGGCCGCCGTGCCCGAGTGGGATGAAGAGCGGGTCGTCATCAATTCGGCTTTCGTTGAAGTATGACTTTCGCCGCCACTGTTCTCACCCTCTACCCGGATATGTTTCCCGGCCCGCTCGGCGTCTCGCTGGCGGGCAGGGCGCTGGCCGAAGGCAAGTGGTCGATAACACCGGTTCAGATCCGCGACTTCGCGACTGACAAGCACCGCACCGTGGACGATACGCCCGCGGGCGGCGGCGCGGGGATGGTGCTCAAGGTGGATATCCTCGCCAGCGCCATAGATCACGCCCGCAGCCTCAATCCCGATGCGCCGGTCATCGCCATGACCCCGCGCGGCAGGCCGATCACGCAGGAGCGTGTGCGCGAACTGGCAGCGGGGGCGGGAGTCACGATCCTGTGCGGCCGCTTCGAGGGGTTCGACGAGCGGATCTTCGAGGGGAGGGGCGTGGAAGAGGTTTCGGTTGGCGATATCGTGCTGTCCGGCGGAGAACCGGCGGCTTTGATGTTGTTAGACGCTTGCATTCGCCTGCTTCCCGGCGTAATGGGCGCGCCTTCCAGCGGGGCCGAGGAATCGTTCGAGGACGGTCTTCTCGAGTATCCGCACTATACCCGGCCCACCGCGTGGGAAGGGCGCACGATCCCTGAAGTGCTGCGATCGGGGGATCACGCGAAAATCGCCGCCTGGCGGAAACAAAAGGCGGAGGATGACACACGGTTACGCAGACCGGACCTTTGGGAGCGTCATACCGGCGCTCGGGACCAGTCTGCCTCTGGCGCGCGGCAGGAAACGAAGGACTTGGGTTCATGAACCTGATTCAACAGATCGAGGCCGAGGAAATCGCCAAGGCCGCCAAGGATATCCCGACGTTCCGCCCGGGCGACACCGTTCGCGTCGGCGTGAAGGTCGTCGAAGGTACGCGTAGCCGCGTGCAGAATTTCGAAGGCGTTTGCATCGCGCGCTCGAACCGTGGCTTCAATTCGAACTTCACTGTTCGCAAGATGAGCTTCGGTGAAGGCGTGGAACGTGTGTTTCCGCTTTACTCACCCAACCTCGATTCGATCACCGTGGTTCGCCGCGGCGTCGTGCGCCGCGCCAAGCTGTATTACCTGCGTGGTCGCACCGGCAAGCGTGCCCGCATTGCCGAGCGCCGCGAGGTCAACGAAGCCAAGGCGTAAGTTTTGGCTCTTCATCCGGCTGAAAGGCCGGGTGGCAGAAGAGAGGCGGTTCGGTCGCGGACCGCCTTTTTTATGCCTGGGCCAGAGGCACGGGCGCAGGATGAGCGATTTTTCATCCGAATCGTCACTCTGATTTCGGAGGGAATGAGTTCTCTTTGATTTTGCAATGCAGCGAAACGGCAGCCCACTCTGGAATTTGCATCACTTTGTTATAGGCGTTGTATGACGTGTTGCGTCGCACAAGCGAAAAATGGTGTGAACATGGCGGAAAAACCCGATTAACTGCGGATTTTCCGGTGGTTTAGGCCTTGCCAGAGCCTGCAAAACCCGCTCAATTCCGTCGCCATATCAGAGGCGATTCAAAGTTTTCCAAACACAACCGGTTCCACTGAAAGGTAGGGGTTCCATAATGAACAAGAACGATCTCATCAGCGCTGTTGCCGATTCGAGCGGCCTGACCCGCAGCGACGCCACCAAGGCCGTTGAAAGCGTGTTCGATGCCATCACCGGCGCGCTGAAGTCGGGTGACGAAGTACGCCTCGTCGGCTTCGGCACTTTCTCGGTTGCCAAGCGCAAGGCTTCGACCGGCCGTAATCCGCGCACCGGCGAGCCGATGGAAATCAAGGCTTCGGCTCAGCCGAAGTTCAAGGCGGGCAAGGGCCTGAAGGACGCCGTCAACTAAGACGATCCGACGGCCCGTAAACGCCTCACGGGCTGTACAAAAAACGCCGTGCCATCCTGGGATGGCACGGCGTTTTTCTTTACCGGCAGTGCGTTTGAGGCTCGCAGCCTTCAGTCGTTCAACTGCAAAAGAGCCGTGGGCGCTGCTTTTGTGCGCGGATTGATAGGCCACGCAAGCGTCTGCCCGTTGTCGGCAGGCTTGGGGCCTTCGTCGGTATTGTTGGCCAGAATCCCGGCATCCGTGTGGATGGTAAAGGTTCCATCGGCCTTGGCTGTAGGGCCCTTGCCGGAGGAACCGCCGCTTTCGGCTATGCCAGACATCATTCCCGCCATCGCCGTGCTGCCGGCGGGGCCGAACCCCGGCGCATCGACGCGGGCCGTGCCGTCCTGCCGCAGCGAGATCCGCACGAACGAATTGCTCATCGGGAATCCTTCCATGGTCGGGAAGATGAAGTCGTGATCGAGCTTCCCGGAAAGGGCGAAATCGACATCGAATTTGCCGTTCCCGATGTATTCGACCTTGTTCCATCCCGCCTGACGGCGCAACTTGGTGGCCAGTTCGTGGCCCGAATCCGGGTTGCTGGGATCAATGCCGCCCATGAACATCCGTGCGACCTGGGCATCGCGTATCCGTTCCTTGCTGCGTTTCTGCTCCCACTCTGCTTTTTGACCCGCGATTTCGGTGGATGTGCAGTCCCGCTCTTCCTGCGTATCCTCGTCGCGGCAGGTGTCGGGGGTGAAGGTCTTGCCTGAATCCGAATCCATCATTGGCAGCATCAGGATCTCACCGGTATAACGAAACGCGAAGCTGCGATCCTTGTGCAGATCCAGCCGCGAGGTGAACTTGCCCGGGGCAAAGATACAGGCCGCCAGCAGCAGCGACAGGGCGGCAACGGTGAGGCCTGCCGCAATGCGCCGGTTCCCCTTCCGGCATGAATTCCCCTGCATTGTAGTCCTCCTTTTTCGAATGTCCGTAGCCGTTTCAGGCCGGTTCGCGCGTGGCGGCGGCATAGAGGGCGATGGCGGCGGCATTGCTGACATTGAGGCTTTCCATCGCCTGGCTGATCGGTAGCCGGGCCATGGCATCGCAATGCTGCACGATGTTGTGGCGCATGCCTTCGCCTTCGGCGCCCAGTACAAGCGCAACCGGACCGGCGGGCAGGGCCTGCGCCAGGGTGCTGTCCGCCTCGCCGTCAAGGCCGATGCGCCAGTATCCGGCCTCGGCGATCTCTTCGAGCGCGCGTGCCAGATTGACCACGCGCACCCAGGGGACGATCTCCAGCGCGCCCGAGGCGGATTTTGCCAACGTGCCCGATTCAGGCGGTGCATGGCGGTCTTGCGTAACGATCACACAGGCGTCGAAGGCTGCGGCAGACCGCATGATCGCGCCAACGTTGTGCGGGTCTGTCACTTGATCGAGCACCACAATGGCGCGGTCCGGGTTGCCATCCAGCACATCTGCCAGAAACATGTCGTCGAGCGGTTCGCATTCGAGCACCAGCCCCTGATGCGGTGCATCGCGGGCTACAAGCCGGGCAAGATCGGCAGCCTGGGCCCATTCCACGGGAAAATCGCCGGGCAATTCGCCGTCGAGCGATTCGACGCCTTCGCGCGTGGCCCACAGCTTGCGGTGGCGCCGGGCTGGATTCTTGAGAGCGGCTTCTACCGCATGGCGCCCCCACAGGCGCACCATGCCCGATGAAGCGCGGCCACTGCCCCGGCCGTTTTTCATCCGCCCCGCACGGCCGCGCAGGGCCCGGCCCGGGCGTTTCTTGTCCCGTCCGCTTTCCCGGTCATCGCCGTGCTTGTTCATCGATTGTCCTTTCTGTGAAAAATGTGACCCCGCTTTGGCAGTGACCCCATTGACAGGCAAGGCTCGGTTCGGCAAAGGCGCGGCTCCTCGGCAACGGGGGCTTCTTTCGAAGCTCCAAAACAAGGCCGGTGTCTCCCGTTCGGGATGGCCGGCTCGCCAGTAACTGGTGTGGACAGGTGGCCGAGTGGTTAAAGGCAGCAGACTGTAAATCTGCCCGCGCAAGCGTACGTTGGTTCGAATCCAGCCCTGTCCACCACCAGCTTATCCGCCAGCATCCGCGAATGACCGTGGAAATCCCGGAAATCCTAGCGTATTATCTCCGCGCAGGCCCGCCCGTGATCGCTGCTGTTTGCCTGCAATCGGCGCCTAGTGTGGGGAAGGATTGGTCTTTCTCCACACTTTGGGTCTTTCGCGATGGCCTCGAAAGTGTGGGGAAGGAAATGGGCAAGCTGACAGCGGTGGCAATCAAGGCGCATTTGGCGAATCCGGGCACTTACCAAGATGGTGATGGGTTGTTCCTGAAAGTCAGCAAGAGCGGCGGAGCGTCTTGGCTCTTGCGCTTGCAGCGGGATGGCAAGCGGCAGGACATTGGGTTGGGCAGCGCCAAGTTGCTTACGTTGGCTGAGGCCCGCGAAAAGGCCGGCGCGATTCGCAAGGCGTTCAAAGTCGAGCGGCGCGACATTTTGGCCGAAAGGAAAGATGAAGCCGACGCCAAGGTAACATTCCGGGAAGCTGCCCTACAATATCATGCCGAGAACGAGGCGGGCTGGAAAAGCGCCGTCTATGCCCGCCAGTGGCTCGCGAGTCTGGAAAACTACGCTTTCCCGAAATTGGGTGAGGTGCCCACGGGTGGAATCACGGCTGCCGACATTATCACGGTGCTGACGCCGATATGGCAGGAAATTCCTGAAACTGCCCGGCAGGTGCGCAATCGGATTTGCGCGGTGCTTGATTACGCCCACGCCAAGGGCTGGCGCTCCCGCGAAGCCCCATCTGGCAGTGGCAGTCTGAAAGCCGGACGCGGACTGCCCCGGCAAGCGAGGGCACGGGAAAACCGCAAGGCCATGCCTTATGTGGCGCTACCGGGCTTCATCACTGCTTTGCGGCGCAAACCATCTTACGGTCGGCTGGCGCTGGAACTGCTCGTCCTTACCGGCACCCGGTCGCAGGAGGTTCGACTGGCGACATGGCCCGAATTTGACCTGGAGGGGCGTTTGTGGACGATTCCTGCCGATCACATGAAGAGGGGCAAGGCGCACATGGTTCCGCTGTCTGACGCGGCTCTGGCGGTGCTGGCGAAGGCGAACGCACTGCGACTGGAAGGAACCGATGTTGTTTTCCCCGGCGTGGCGGGCAAGCCGATGTCTGACATGACCCTGCTCAAGGTGCTGCGCGACATGAGCGAGCCATTCCACGTCCATGGCTTCCGATCCACTTTCACCGATTGGGCCGCGAACGAAGGCGCGGCCGATGCCGTCGTGGAGGCGGCGCTGGCCCACAAGACGCCAGATGCGGTACAGGCGGCCTATCGTCGCACAACTTATCTCGGCACATCCGATAAGCCAGGTGCGCGCGTAAAATTGATGGACGCTTGGGGGCGCTATTGCGCGGGCGGGACAGGCGGCGCGGACAATGCCTCGCCGTAGGCCCATGCGTGATGGGCGCCGCTATCCTGCCGTGCGCTCTGCATTCGACCAGCGCACCGGCTTTACCTGCGGCGAGTCGCAATGTCCCGATCAACGCCTGCGATCGCGCGGGATCGGCTGAGCTTTTGATCCATAAACGGGGTTGGATGTTATCACGACGACATCCAGATGATGGATCGCCGG
>JARROF010000079.1:0-12458 GCA_037384205.1 Novosphingobium sp.
CGAAACCTGCGCGATGCTGCCTACTGCCCCGTCCGATCAACCGATGCCTGCGGACACCTACACCGTCATTCCCGCCGCTACCGTGGTCATATTCCGCAATGGCCCCGAGGGCGGCGCGCCGGAACTGCTGATGATGCAACGCTCGCAGAAAATGCGCTTCGCGGGTGGCGCTGCGGTGTTCCCAGGGGGACGCGTCGACCCTGCCGACCGCGAGCTGGCGCGCGACCTCATGCCTGCCGAGCCGGAGGAGATCGCGGCAGCCCGGATCGCCGGGATTCGCGAAACGCTGGAAGAGACCGGGCTGATGATCGCGACCCGCACGCCTGTCGGCGCCGATGAAGCGGCGGCAGGACGCCGGATGCTGCTGGAGACCGGTTCGCTGGCGCCGGTGCTGACGCATTTCGGCTGGACTCTGGAGCCCGAGACACTGACGCTCTACGCGCACTGGTGCCCGCAATGGGACGAGGCCTTCGACACTCGCTTCTTCGTGACCGACATCGGCACCGGCGCCGTCGAAGTGCAGGTCGATGCGACCGAGAATACCCGCTTGTTCTGGGCCAGCGCCGCCGAAGCGCTGGCGATGGCACAACGGGGGGAAATCGCGATTATTTTCCCCACTCACCGCAACCTGGAACGTCTTGCCCGCTACGGCAGCTATGACGAGGCGCTGGCAGACATTGCCGCCCATCCCGTCTCCCGCATTCATCCCGACAGCGAGCAGCGCGAAGACGGCGAGTGGATCGTCATTCCGGACGGCCACGGCTATCCCGTGCTCGGACAGTCCAGGGCGACTGTCCGCCGGGGCTGATACCGGCCGCCGGTCAGGCCGGAACGGCAGCGGGGCCTTCCACCCTGGAACCGCGCGCTCCGTAGAGGCCCAACACAATGGCCACCGCGAAGAACCCGGCCAAGGCCGCGGGCGGATGCACGCCGCCTGCCGCTATATCCTCAGCCCTCGACGGGGCGGCGGGCGTACCAGCCGAACGCGGCGATCAGTGCATAACACAGCGCGGGCAGCGCCATGGCCACGGCCAGATTGCCGGAAAGGTCCGCCACATGGCCCGTCAGCGGCGGCACCACAGCCCCGCCCACGATCATCACGCAGATCACGCCGGAGCCGTCTGCTGCCCGCTTGCCCAGCCCTTCGCTGGCGAGGCTGAAAATGGTCGGGAACATGATCGAGTTCATCAGGCCGATCGCCAGATAGCTGTAAGCCGCGACCGCGCCCGAGGTCTGCGTGGAAACCAGCAGCAGCACAAGTGCACCCATGGCATTGAACATGAGCACTTTGCCCGGGCATACCACGCGCAGGACGGCGGAACCGATCAGGCGCCCCACCAGCGCCCCGCCCCAGTAGAACGGAATCATCTTGCCCGCTGCCTGTTCGTCGATCCCCAGTACGCGCGCCTGCTCGAGATAATTGACGATCAGCGAACCGATCGCGACTTCGGCGCCGACGTAGAGGAAAATGCAAAGTGCGCCGAACCCGAAACGCTTGCGCTTCAGCAGACCGAAGCTACCCAGGATAGCACCCTCTTCATGGCGTTCGCCCTTCAGCCGGTTGCGGTTGAACCATACCGCCGCCGCAATCACCAGCAAGGCCGCGGCAAGCCCCAGATAGGAATGCACAACCGCGCGCGTCTCGGCGACACGGTAAGCATCGAGCGCCGGCCCGGAAAGATCGGCAGCGCTAACATGGGCGAGGCCGCCGAGCATGATCACCGCGCCGACATAGGGAAAGATCGTCGTGCCCAGCGAGTTGAACGCCTGCGCGAACGTCAGGCGGCTATGCGCTGTACGCGCCGGTCCCAGCAGCGAGATCAGGGGATTGGCCACCACCTGCACCACCGTGATGCCGCTTGCCAGAATCAGCAGCGCAAAGAGGAACACCGCGAAAGTCGCGCTGGCGGAAGCCGGAATGAACAGCAGACAGCCCGCCATCATCGTCACCAGCCCGATCGCCGCGCCGCGCATGTAACCGACTTTCTTCACCAGCCAGGCCCCGGGGATCGAGACGGCGAAATAGGCGAAGAAAAACGCCGACTGCACCGACAGCGCCTGCATGTAGTTGAGCGTGAACAGTTCCTTGAGCTTCGGAATGATCACGTCGTTAAGCGAGGTGATCCCGCCGAAGATGAAGAACAGTGCAAAAACGAACCACTGCAGCCCCGGCGCGTTCACATGCGCCCCGGCGGCTTCCTCACCGAAATCAGGATCGGTGCTGCTCGTCGTATCGATCGTAACGGCCATCGCTATATTTCTCCCGGAACATTCTGGCTGTGCGAAGGCCCGCTTGTGGAGAGATTGGCAGGCTTCCGCAAAAGGACCGACACAAGCGGTTATTGGGTATCACAGAGAATGAATGCGCCCTGCCCGCCCATCACCCCCGCGGGCGGCTGGCCACTCGTTAACCATAGCCCTCGTGAATTTCGTTTACCAAATGCTGCTATCCAGCCGGAAAATCCGGGTTCGCCCTTGATTCTCCCACTTTGCGCGGCGCGCGGCAATAGGACAGTCAATGCTCGAGTGGTATCGCAAAACACCCAACATCCGTTGGAAAATCACGATTGCCTTTGGATTCATGGCATTTTTGACGGCCATCTGCCTTGCCACCGTCATCCTGCAGTATTTCTATCTGACAAGCCAGACCGCCGGCGTTCAGGACCCTGCCGTCGTGGACGCGATCAACTTCAGCCTGATCTGGTCACTCGGCACTTATCTGGCCTGTTCCGCACTGGGTCTGACCGGTGCCTATTTCTTCGGCCGCGCGATCGCCGACCCCTACACGGAAACGGTCGAGCGCATGGAAGCGCTGGCCGCGGGCGACCTCGACAGCCCGATCCGCTTCACCGACTATGAGGACTGCGTGGGCCGCATGACCCAGGCCATGGCGACCTTCCGCGGCAATGCCGTCGAAGTGCGCACCAGCCGCGCGGTTCAGGAGGAAATCGTCACGGCCCTCTCCGACGGGCTCAGCCGGCTTGCGGAAAACGATCTCGATCACCGCATCCACAAGACATTTCCGGGTGAATACGATCAGCTGCGGCTAGACTTCAACCACGCGCTGGAAGCTCTGGCCCGCACCGTCCACTCCGTGCGCGACAGTGCGGCCAGTGTGATGACCGGCGCAACCGAGATCCGCACCGCCTCGGCCGATCTTGCCAACCGCAACGAAACGCAGGCCGCCCGCCTGCGCCAGACGGCCGAAGCGATGAACAAGGCCACCGGGTCGGTCAAGGAAACTGCCGACGGCGCCGTCAACGTGCAGCAGACCATTGTACAGGCCCACCGCGAAGCGACCGAAGGCGGCGGTGTGGTGCGCAAGGCGGTCGACGCCATGGCCGCGATCGAGACCTCGTCCCAGGAAATCGCGCAGATCATCAACGTGATCGACAGCATCGCCTTCCAGACCAATCTCCTTGCCCTCAATGCAGGCGTCGAAGCTGCCCGGGCAGGCGATGCCGGCAAGGGCTTCGCAGTCGTCGCCGCCGAAGTGCGCGCGCTGGCCCAGCGCTCTTCCGATGCAGCGCGCGACATCAAGGATCTCATCGCCAAAAGCTCCGAGCATGTCGAAACCGGCGTCGGCCTTGTAGGCGAGACCGGCCAGAGGCTGGAAACGATCGTCAGCCGCGTCGGCGAGATCAACACCCTTATCGCCGAGATCGCGACAGCCGCCGAACAACAAGCCGGCAACCTCCAGCATATCAACAGCGCCGTGAACGAGATGGATCAGGTCACCCAGCAGAACGCCACCGTAGTGCGGCGGACCGCCGGCGCCGCCGGGCAGCTGGAGGACGAGGCGGGACAACTCTCCGACCTCGTGGCCCGCTTCCGCTGCGGAAACCAGCGCCCGGTCTTCCGCCGCGCCGCCTGACGCGCCGGTCGCTTGCCCGCAGGTTCCTGCCGGACAGGCAGAATCCGCGAAGCCCTGCTGACGCTGCCCCTGCTTCGCGCTATGGGCGCGTCATGTCCCCATTTCCTTCCGAGTCCGCCGCTGCCCGGGCCGATGCTCCCGTTTGCGTAGCCGCGCTCTACCGCTTTGCCCCGTTCGAGGACTTCGCGAGCCTGCGCGAACCGCTGCTGGAGCTGTGCACCCGCGAAGGCATTCGCGGCACGCTGCTGCTCGCCGCCGAGGGTATCAATGGCACTATCGCCGGATCGCACGAAGGGATCGCCAGAGTGCTGGACCATGTCCGCGCCCTGCCCGGCTGCGCGGATGTGGACGTCAAACTCTCGGGCGCTTCCGCAATGCCGTTTCACCGCCTGAAAGTGCGGCTCAAGCGCGAGATCGTGACGATGGGCCAGCCCGGCATCGATCCGCTGGCGAGCGTGGGCACCTATGTCGAACCGCAGGACTGGAATGCGCTGATCGCCGATCCCGGCACGATCGTGATCGATACCCGCAACGATTACGAAGTCGCCGTCGGCACCTTCGAACGCGCCATTGATCCCAGGACCGCCAGCTTTCGCGACTTTCCCGAATGGTTCCGCAGCGAACGCGAACGGCTGCTGGGGGCTGGAACGCCGCCCAAAGTCGCGATGTTCTGCACCGGCGGCATCCGCTGCGAGAAATCGACCGCTTTCCTCAAGCAGGAAGGCATTGAGGATGTCTATCATCTCAAGGGCGGCATCCTGAAATATCTGGAAACCGTGTCCGAGGAAGACAGCCTGTGGCGCGGCGAGTGCTTTGTGTTCGACGAGCGCGTGACGATCGGCCACGGCCTTGCCCTGGGCAGCTACGGCCTGTGCCGCGCCTGCCGCCGCCCGGTGAGCGCCGAAGACCGCGCCTCGCCGCTCTACGAGGAAGGCGTGAGCTGCCCCGCCTGCCACGGCGAACGCACCGAGGAACAGCGCGCTTCCTACCGCGAACGGCACAAGCAGGCCGCGCTCGCCGCGGCGCGGGGAGAAGAGCATATCGGGGCCGTCCAGAGCGGGCAGGCGGATGACCGCCCCGGTTGATCCCGTCCTCTACAGCTTCCGCCGCTGCCCTTATGCGATGCGGGCAAGACTGGCGCTGGCCGTCAGCGGAATGCGCTGCGAACTGCGCGAGGTGAAGCTTTCGGCCAAGCCCGAAGCGATGCTCGCCGCTTCGCCCAGGGGCACGGTGCCGGTGCTGGTGCTGCCCGACGGCGCGGTGATCGCGGAAAGCCTCGACGTGATGCGCCACGCCCTGTCGCGTCACGATCCGGAAGGCTGGCTGGCGCGCGACGATGCAGCGCTGATCGCGGCGAACGACGGACCGTTCAAGCACGATCTCGACCGGTACAAGTATCCCGAGCGCCATGGTTCGGATGCCTTGGCCCACCGCGAGAGAGCACTGGCGTTTCTGCGCGAACTCGATACGCGGCTGGCGGCGGCAGGGCAGTTCTGTGGTACGGCACGGGGGCTGGCGGACATGGCGATCATGCCCTTCGTGCGGCAATTCGCGGCGGTGGACCCGGCTTGGTTCGATGCGCGGCCCTTGCCGAACCTCAGGGGCTGGCTGGCCGGGCATCTTGCATCGGAGCTGTTCGCCGCAGTCATGATGCGCGTGCCGCCATGGTCGCCCGGTGATGTGCCTGTCAGCTTTCCGCCGGGTTAAAGGGGCTGGATCGTCATTGCGAGGCCCGCAGGGTCGAGGCAATCCGGAGCGTCGTGGCGCTGCCCCGGATTGCTTCGCGCCGTTCGCAATGGCGCCGTGTTTGCGTGTCTCGACTGCGCGCGACGCGAACGGCGAACGCTCAGATTTCGGGCTGTTTGCTTGCAGTCTGTTGCGGATCGGAATTTTGCCCGGACGCCAGCCGGCGTGCCCCTTCCGCAACCTGCTCCACCGCCATCTCCACACCTTCCGGGCGCGCCATGGCCGCGCCGATCAGCAGCAGGGCCGGGCCATCGCCCAGAGCCGTGCGTGCAGCGAGGGGCAGCAGGTCGAGGCGGGTGTGGAAGTGGCGCTCCTCAGGCAGGCTGGCGCTTTCGACCAGCGCCACCGGTGTATCGGCGGGAAGCCCTGCCTCGATCAGCCGGGCCGAAACGTCGGGCGCGGCGGCCTTGCCCATATAGACCGCCAGCGTCGCTTCGGGATCGGCAAGGCGGTCCCAGTCGAGCTTGAGGTCCTCGCCCGCGCGGGCATGGGCGGTCACGAAGGTCAGCTTGCGGGCGAGGCCGCGCAAGCTGAGCGAAGCGCCCAGGCTCGCGGCGGCGGCGCTGGCAGCCGTGACGCCCGGGCAGATACGCGCCGGCACGCCCGCCGCGCGGCAGGCATCGAGTTCCTCGGTCGCACGGCCGAAAATCGCCGGATCGCCGCCTTTGAGGCGCACGACTTTCTCCCCCGAAAGCGCGGCTTCGGCGATCAGCCTGTCGATCGTCGCCTGATCCTTCGAATGGCGGCCCGAGCGCTTGCCGACATGAACCAGCCGCGCCGAACGCGCCGCCATCTCCAGAATCTCCGGGCCGACCAGCGCATCGTGGAAAACCACGGTGGCCTCCCCGATCAGCCGTTCGGCCTTGCGGGTGAGCAGTTCGGCATCGCCGGGACCGGCACCGACGAGCCAGACCGAGCCGTGGGGAAAATCGGTCATAGGGCCGCTTCCTGTTCAAGGGAGGAGAACATGTCGATCAGCCTGGCGATGGCCGGGCGGCACGATCCGCAATGGGTCCCGGCCCGCGTGCAGGCGCCCACTTCGGCCACTGTGGCGGCACCGTCATGGATGGCGAGCGCGATGTCCTTTTCGCCCACGCCGTGGCAGACGCAAACGATCGGCCCGCGATCGGGTTGCGGCGTGCCGGGACGGCCCGCGAGCAGTTCCGACGCGCTCGCTTCGTCAAGCCCGAGCTGTCCCGCCACCCAGCCGCGCGCGGGGAGGCTTCCCGAACGGGTGAGGCAGGCCGCTGCGATCAGCCGGCCATCGACGCCGCGCACCGCGATGCGGCGCATCCCGCGCACGGCATCGGCCGCTTCCAGACATTCGCCTTCGGGCAGCAGCGCGGCGAGATCGATGGTGCCGTCCCCCGCCAGTTCATAGAGCCAGCCCGCCTTCACCCGCGAGCGGGTCCAGTAAAGCAGGCCTTCGGGCGCGATCCCGTCGCGGCGGACCAGAAAGGCGCGCCATTCGGGCCGGACCGGCACCACGCGCGCGGCGCTGTTCTTGTAGCCCGGCTGGCCGGACACGGGGTCCACCGCCTGCGAGGGCAAGCGGTTCGAACGCCCCGCCCCGGCCATGGCATCCGCCCAGTGCATCGGCACGCAGATTTCCCCGCGCCGCTGCCCCGGGGACACCAGAACACGATAGACCGCCGCGCCGCCGGCCGTCTCCACGCGGCCCAGCCCGCCGTCCGCCAGCCCCAGCGCCCCGGCATCGGCGGGGTGCACTTCGAGCAGCGGTTCGGGCCGGTGCTGCGAGAGCGTGGGCGAAAGACCGGTGCGCGTCATCGTGTGCCACTGGTCGCGATAGCGCGCGGTGTTGAGCCGCAGCGGGAATTCGGCGCTGGTCATGGGCGCGGGCGGCGTCACGCGGACGAGCCGCGCCTTGCCCGATGCGGTGGGATAGCCGCGCGCCAGCGGCCGCTCGCCGCCCCACTGGAACGGCTCCAGCGCCTGATAGTCCTCCGCGCTGATGGCGGCATGGGCCGTCAGGTCCAGCACTTTGCCGCGCGCCTTGGCAAGCGCCGTCATCTGTGCATATTCGCGGAAGACATCGGCGGCGCTGTCCCACGCGAAGCAATCGCCCCAGCTCATGCGCGCGGCGACATCCGCCACGATCTTCCAGTCCGCGCGCGCCTCGCCCGGCGGGGGGAACAGCGCCCGCTGGCGGCTGATCCGGCGCTCGGAATTGGTGACGGTGCCGTCCTTCTCGCCCCAGCCCTGCGCGGGCAGGCGGACATGGGCGAAACGGCCGGTATCGGTATCGGCGATGATGTCGGACACCACCACGGTGGGGCAGCGCGAGAGCGCCTCGCGCACGAAGGCACTGTCGGGCAGCGAGACGGCCGGATTGGTGGCCATGATCCAGAGGAACTTGATCCGCCCGTCATGGACCGCGCGGACCATGTCCACGGCCTTGAACCCCGGCCCGGCGCAGACGTTCGGAGCACTCCAGAAGGCCGCCACTTCGGCACGTTCCGCCTCGGAAAAGCCGAGATGGCACGCAAGCATATTGGCCAGACCTCCCACCTCGCGCCCGCCCATGGCATTGGGCTGGCCGGTCATGCTGAACGGCCCCGCGCCGATCCGGTTGATCCGGCCTGTCGCGAGGTGGAAGTTGGTGATCGCATTGCCCTTGTCCGTGCCGCAGACCGACTGGTTCGCCCCCTGGCTGAACAGGGTGATCGTGCGGGGATGGGCCGCGACAAGATCGCAGAGCTTTTCGAAGATTTCGGGGCTGACACCGCCGATAAGCCCCTCCCCCGAAGGCGAGGGGGGGAGGGACGCATCCAGATTCTCCCAGAACCCGGCATCCTCCTCCACATGGGCGGCGAGGTATTCCCCGTCCACCAGTCCGCGCCGCTTCATCTCGGCCAGCAGCGCATTGAACAGGGCAATATCGCCATCGGGCACGACTGGCACGTGCAGGTCTGCCTGCTCGGCCGTTTCGGTGCGGCGCGGATCGATGACGACGATCCTGGTGCCGCGCCGTTCGCGGGCCTGTTCAAGCCGCTGCCAGACGACGGGATGGCACCACGCGGTGTTGGAGCCGACCAGCAGGACCAGATCGGTGACATCCAGATCCTCATAGGAACAGGGCACTACGTCCTCGCCGAAAGCGCGGTTATAGGCGGCGACCGCGCTCGCCATGCACAGGCGCGAATTGGTATCGACATGGCCGGTGCCGACGAACCCCTTCGCCAGCTTGTTGGCGGCATAGTAATCTTCGGTGAGAAGCTGGCCCGAAAGGTAAAACGCCACGCTGTCCGGCCCGTGCTCGGCGATGCAGGCGCGCATCCGGCCCGCCACGAGATCGAGCGCTTCGCCCCACGAGGCCTGCCGCTGCCCGATCATCGGTGCCAGCAGGCGGCCTTCGAGGCCGACCGTCTCGCCCAGATGCGTACCCTTGGAGCACAGCCGCCCGTGATTGGCCGGGTGCGCCCGATCCCCGGTGATGACGACCCCCCGATCGTCATCACCGGAAGCCCTGGCGGAAACCTGGGCGGAAACCCTGGCGGCAATGCCGCAGCCGACGCCGCAATAAGCGCAAGTGGTGCGGATCGCCCCCATGACGGTCAGGCCGCCCGATCCTGCGCGGCATCCGGATCGCCTGCGCCAATGACGGCGGAGCGCAGCAGGTAGATGCGCCCGGCATCGACCTTCAGCGGGATCGTGGGCACGCAGCCTTCGTCATCGCCGAGCGCCTTGCCGCTGCGCAGCGAGATGTTCCAGTTGTGCAGCGGGCATGTGACCGCATCGCCATGGACAATGCCCTGGCTGAGCGGCCCCTGCTTGTGCGGGCATGTGTTGACGATGGCGAAGAACTCGCCCCGCATCGTGTGGAATACCGCGATTTCCTCTCCGCCCACCACGGGCAGGGTGCGGGCCGTGCCCGGTTCGATCTGGGTGACCGGGCCGATATCGAGCCAGTTGCCGATCATCCTGCGTTCTCCATCTGCGATGCGGGGAAAGGACGCACTTCGGCGAGGTGCCGGTGCAGCTTGGAGTCCTCGCCCGCGGCGCGCTTCGCCCAGGGATCGTCCTGCATGAACTGCTGCGAATAGCGAAAGCGCGCGGCGTAGTGCTCGACGGCGCCCTCCCCGGCCAGCCTGTCCCTCACATAGTCGAGGCCGACGCGTTCCACCCAGGGCGCGGTGCGTTCCAGATAATCGGCGTCCTCGCGGTAGAACTGGATGAAGGCGGCGCACATCTCCAGCGCTTCCTCCTCGGTCTCCACCTTGCACAAGAGGTCGGTGGCGCGCACCTTGATGCCGCCGTTGCCGGCGATGTGCAGTTCGTAACCCGAATCCACGCAGACCACGCCGAAGTCCTTGATCGTCGCCTCGGCGCAATTGCGCGGGCAGCCGCTGACGGCGATCTTGAACTTGTGCGGCATCCACGAGCCCCAGGTCATCCGCTCGATCCTGACGCCGAGCCCGGTCGAATCCTGCGTGCCGAAGCGGCACCATTCGCTGCCGACGCAGGTCTTCACCGTGCGCAGCGACTTGCCGTAGGCGTGGCCGGAAACCATCCCGGCGGCATTCAGGTCCGCCCAGACGGCGGGCAGGTCTTCCTTCCTGATCCCGAAGATATCGAGCCGCTGGCCGCCGGTGACTTTCACCATCGGCGCGTTGTACTTCTCCACCACGTCGGCGATGGCGCGCAGTTCGGTGGGGTTGGTCAGGCCGCCCCACATGCGCGGGACCACCGAATAGGTGCCGTCCTTCTGGATATTGGCATGCATGCGCTCGTTGACGAAGCGGCTCTTCTGATCGTCCACGTATTCGCCCGGCCAGGCGCAGAGCAGGTAGTAATTGAGCGCCGGGCGGCACGAGGCGCAGCCGTCGGGCGTGGTCCAGTGCAGTTCCTGCATGACCTGCGGCATTTCCCGCAGCCCCTTCTCCACGATCAGGCGGCGCACGTCCTGATGGGTGAAGCTGGTGCACTTGCACAGCGTCCCGGGCCCGCGCTCGACCGCCCCGCCCAGCGTGATCGCCAGCAGGCTCTCGACGAGACTGGTGCACGATCCGCACGAGGCCGAGGCCTTGCAGCCGCTGCGCACGGCATCGAGCGAAGGCGCCCCGCCTTCGATGCAGGCGACGACCTTGCCCTTGGAAACGCCGTTGCAGCCGCAGATTTCCGCATCATCGGAAAGCGCCGCAACGGCCGCGTTAGGGTCCGCGAGCGCACCTCCGGACGCGAAAGCCTGACCGAAGATCAGCGCTTCCCGGATGTCGGAGACGTCCTCCTGCCTTTTCATCAGATCGAAATACCAGGAGCCGTCCGCGGTATCGCCATAGAGCACCGCGCCCAGCACCGTGTTCTCCTTGACGATCACACGCTTGTACACGCCGCGCGCGGCATCGCGCATGACGATATCCTCGCAGCCCTCCCCGCCCGAAAAGTCCCCGGCGGAAAACAGATCGATGCCGGAAACCTTGAGTTTGGTGGAAGTGACCGAGCCCTCGTAACCGGTCGGGTTCCCGGTCACATGATCGGCGAGCGCGCGGCACATGTCCCACAGCGGCGCGACAAGGCCGTAGCACAGCCCCCGGTGCTGCACGCATTCGCCCACCGCCAGCACCGCCGGGTCGGATGTGACCATATGGTCATCGACCATGATGCCGCGCTCCACCTCCAGCCCGGCCTCGCGGGCAAGGCCGGCGGCGGGGCGGATGCCCACGGCCATGACGACGATATCGGCGGGGATCTCGGTGCCGTCCTCCAGGCGCACGGCGGAAACCTTTCCGTCCTTGCCGACAATTTCCCTGGTATTGGCACCGGTGAGGATGGTCTGGCCGCGCCGTTCCAGCTCGGTCTTGAGCAGCCACCCGGCCGCCTCGTCGAGCTGGCGTTCCATCAGCGTGGGCATGAGGTGAATGACACTGACATTCATGCCGCGCAGGTTGAGACCATGCGCGGCCTCCAGCCCCAGCAGGCCGCCGCCGATCACCACGGCGTTCCCGCCCTTCCCTGCCGCCGCCAGCATCTTGTCGACATCGTCGAGATCGCGGAAAGTCACCACACCGTCGAGGTCGCTGCCCGGAACCGGAATGATGAAAGGATCGGAACCCGTGGCGATCAGCAGCGTGTCGTAAGGTTCGATGCGACCCGAAACGGCGGCGACGCGCTTGTGTTCGCGGTCGATGCTTTCGACCTTGTCGCCAGAGACCAGCGTGATGCCGTTGTCATCGTACCATTCCCGGGGGTTGATGACGATCTCGTCGAAGGTCTTCTCGCCCGCCAGCACCGGCGAGAGCATGATGCGGTTGTAATTCACACGCGGTTCGGCGCCGAAGATGGTGACATCGAACCGGCCCGGATCGCGCGCCAGGATCTCTTCCACCGCACGGCATCCCGCCATGCCGTTGCCGATCACCACGAGCCGCTCGCGGCTGCCGCTGGGCCTGCCCTCCTCGAAGTTCATCGGTGCATTCACGTCACGTCTCCGTTCCGGACGCGCACGCCAAAAAACCGCCTCGTGCCTGCTTCCCTTGGGAAGAGGTACGGGCGGCTTCGTTGCCACGCGTCTGTCAATCTGAAAGCGAGGTGCTGAAATCGTCCAACGGCGGACGGCACTTTCTCGCTGCCCGTGGTTCTAACCGATTCGCCCCGCCGGGGGCAAGATGGTTTTTGCAGTGCAGCAGATTTCCCCCTCCGGCGCGCGCGTAGCGCGTGACGGCGGGGTGGGGGTGGGGGAGGGATCGGGCACACCCCATCGCCCGCTGGCGAATGCGGGGTAACGCCGGAAAGAAAAGACACGGCAGGCGGCGCGGCCGGCGTGTGGGTGCCCGGCACGACGGGCTTGGCTGGCGCTTCATCATGCGAACGGCAGTGA
>JARROF010000080.1:0-12116 GCA_037384205.1 Novosphingobium sp.
TCCTGATCGTAGTTGATGTAGGAATACCCCAGCGTGTCCCCGTTCGCATCCTTGAGCTTCTGGCTCCAGTCATAGGCATTGGCCGCGCGGCCGCCCGCCGTCAGATCGTAGTGGTAGCGCTTGCGGTGCGTGACGTTCCATTCCAGCCAGCCGCCTGCGGTCAGCGTGGCGAAGGAGGTCAGTTTGACCATGGCCTTCATGATGTCGCCGTAGACGCGGTAGGAATTGAGCTTGGCATAGCCCGGTATGTGGCCGGGATTCTTCGACCGGTCTTCGTTGGTGGTGAAGATGCTGTCGATATCGGAAGGCGTCACGGTCGGGTCGAGCGTGACGTCTGCCGCCGAGTAAGTCGCATTGTTGTAGAAATAGGTATAGGCGCGGTTCTCGAAGCGCACCCCCGGGGCGATATCCGCTTCCAGCTTGACCAGCTCGAAATCGGTGGTCTTGTCGGTATAGTTGTAGCCGTAATACTGCGGCGTCGCGGGATCGTTGTTGAGGCCGAAGGTCTTGCCGTACTTCGCCAGCTGGGCCAACGTTACACCGTCATCGTCGGGCTGGTTGAAGTGGTTCTTGTTGTAGGTGGACAGCAAGGTGAGCTTCACGTCCGGGCCGATCGGGATCACGGCCTTCCCGAACAGGTTGACCTGATGATAGCCCGAATAGGTCAGGCGCCCATCGGTATGGACATATTGTCCGCCCAGCAGCACTTGCGTGCCGCCCAGCTTGTCGATCGAGCCGGACTGCAGCATGGCCCGGCCAAGATAGGTGTTGAACGAGCCGTAGGAGGCGCGCAGCGAGGCGCTCGGGTTCGCGCGGGTGGCGCGCGAGAACAGGTTCACGCTGCCGCCGAACGTCGCCTGCCCCAGATTGCTGGCATTACCCGGGCCGCGATCAACGACGACGGTTTCCACTGTGTCCGAGGGGAAGAACGTGTTCGAGTGGTGCGACGGGTCATTGGTGTCGCCGAACGGCACGCCATCGTACGTGATGTTGTATTCGCCGTCCTGGAAGCCGCGAAGCTGGCCCTTGGATTCGCTGATGCCCATGCCGCCATTGCCGCCGGTGTTGGAGAAGCTGGGCGTGATCAGGGCAAGCTGGTTGAAATCGGCCGTGGCGGGCAGCGAGTCTTCGATGAACGAACGCGAAACGATCGCCTGCGGTTCAGTGGTCTGCAACGACGACGTCACCGGCGCGATTTCGTTCGCGCGGGTTCCCGTGACGATGATATCGGACCCTTCGGCGATGTCGCTGGTCTGCGACGGGGAATTCGCTCCGGCTGCGCTCTCATCCGCCCAGGCGGGGCTGGAAAGGCTCACGGCCAGTGCGGCAAGGCTGAGCCCGGCAAGACGGGTGAATTGGTGTGAACAATTGTCATGACGATGCATCGGGAAAGTCCCCCCTGGTTCGATTGTCTGGGCTTGGGGGAGCCGCTATGGCGGCGAGATGACGAAACGGCGTCGACTTTATTACAATTCCAATATTGGGAAAATGTAATATTCGACGGGAACCGCCAAAAGATAAAAAAGTAATTTAATACAATATTTTGTTTGGATTTTTTGCAAGTGGCGAGATTGTTGATTATTCCCAATCCGGCAGGCAAGGGGCGCGTCATACGATAAGGGACGATGCCATGCATGTGCTGTTGGCCGAAGACGACCTGAAATTGGCAACGATGATTGCCGAACGGCTGCGCGCCGAGTCCCACACCGTCGATCTTGCCGCGTCCGGGCCGCAAGCGCTCGAACTTGCGGATGGTACGCCGCCCGATGTCGTGGTGCTGGACCGGATGCTGCCGGAGCTTGATGGGCTGAAAGTGCTCCGGCGCTGGCGCGAGGGAGGGATGCAGGCCCCCGTCCTCATGCTGACGGCGCTTGATGGCATCGATGACCGGGTAGAGGGGCTGGAATCGGGCGCCGACGATTACCTGGGCAAGCCTTTCGCTTTTTCCGAGCTTCTGGCCCGTATCAACGCCCTGCTCCGACGTGCGGCGGCGGTGCAACCGGACGTGCTTCTCGAAGTGCGCGGCGTAACGCTCGATCTTCTCAAGCGCGAAGCGCGCTGCGCGGATCAGCCGGTACCGTTGCAGCCGCGCGAATTTCGCCTGCTGGAGGAACTGGTACGCAACAAGGGCGATACCGTCACGCGGCAGATGCTGCTGGAAAAGGTCTGGGGCTTTCATTTCGATCCGCAGACCAACATCGTGGAAACGCACATGAGCCGGTTGCGGGGCAAGCTGGCCGAGAGCGGCGCACCCGATCTGATCCAGACCGTGCGGGGCGTAGGCTACAGGATCGGCGAGGCGTGATATGCCGCGCCCGGTCCGCCTGTTCGACAGCGCAGCCTATCGCATTGCCTTCGCCTGTGCAGGAGCCTTCGCACTGGCCAACGTGCTGCTGGGCATGTTCGTCTATGTGGCCGCGCACCGGGCGATCGTGGCGCAAGTGGAAGGGCAGATCGTCGAGGAATCCAAGTCGCTTCTGGCCGAATACCGCGAAGGGGGCTTACGCGAACTCCACTATGCCATTCACGAACGTGAGGACGGGGTTTCGGCCAACGGGCTGGTCTATGCCGTCTACTCGCCGCAAGGCAGGCAGATCGACGGCGCGATGCGGACCGGAAAGCCGCCAAAGCCGGGCTGGAGCAACATCCGCTTTGCCGATCCGGTCGAAGGCCCGGACCCGGCACGCGCGCTGACCGTACTCCTGCCTGACGGATCGCGGCTGGTGGTGGCGGCCGACAAGCAGAAAGTCGAGCGGATCGACGACATCATCGTATCGCTCTTTGCACTGGCTCTGCTGCTGATCCTCCTGTTCGGCGCAAGTGCGGCGCTGCTGATCGGACGCTATCTCCAGCGCCGTCTCGCCGGTGTTGCCAACGCGGCGGACGCGATTGTCGCGGGGCGGATGCATGAGCGTATCCCGGTCGGCCCGCGCAACGACGAGTTCGACCGGCTGGCCGCAACCCTGAACGCAATGCTGGACCGGATCGCCGATCTCATGACCAATCTACGGCAAGTGTCGAGCGATGTCGCTCACGACTTGCGCACGCCTCTGGCGCAGTTGCGCCAGCAGCTCGAGCACAGTCTGGCCCGTCCGCAGGATGCCCCGGCCCAGCGCGCCGTGCTGGAGGATGCGTGCGAGCGGATTGATGAAGTTCTGGGCCTCTTCGCGGCGATCCTGCGGATATCCGCCCTGGAAGGCAGCCCGCGCCGGGCTTTTGCGCCCATGGCGCTGGAGCCGTTCGTCACCGACTTGTGCGAAATCTATGCCCCGGCGGTGGAGGATGGCGGACGCAGCCTGACATGGCTCCTCGACAGCGGCTGCGAAATCGAGGGAGACCGGGAACTGCTCGCGCAGGCTCTGATCAATCTGCTCGACAATGCCCAGATCCACACACCGCCCGGAACGGCCATCGGCGTCACCCTGACACGGGATGGCGATGAATGCCGCCTCACGGTCTCGGATAACGGCCCCGGCGTGCCCGAGGCCGACCGTGCCCGCATTGCCCAGCGCTTCACCCGCCTCGAAACCAGCCGCTCCACGCCGGGGCACGGCCTGGGGCTAAGCCTGGTGCAGGCCATCGTGCGCGTGCATGGCGGGCGCATGGAGACCGGCGGCAATGCGCCGGGCCTGCGCGTAACGCTGGTCTTCCCCGGGAATTAGGCCGCCGCAAGGACTTCCTGCACGCCCTTCGGATGGCGATGGGCCAGGATCAGGGCGGGCAAGGCGATCAGGCTCATCACCGTCGAACTGATCAGCCCGCC
This sequence comes from Novosphingobium sp., assembly GCA_037384205.1. Lineage (GTDB taxonomy): Bacteria > Pseudomonadota > Alphaproteobacteria > Sphingomonadales > Sphingomonadaceae > Novosphingobium. The sequence goes on from JARROF010000080.1 coordinate 3,764, forward strand.
CAGAATCACGATCGCCATCGCCCCCTGAATTTCACGCCCAGCCTGCCCTGCCTCCAGCGCCAGCGGGGCAAGGCCCAGCCCGGTGACGAGCGCCGTCATCAGGATCGGCGTCACCCGCTCGCGGGTGGCTCGCAGCATTGTCGTCATGCCCCAGGGCTCTCCCTCGCTGGTCACGAGATGATCGGCATGGGCGATCAGCAGAATGGCGTTGCGCGCGGAAATGCCGAACAGGGTGACGAAGCCGACCAGCGCGCCCAGCGAGAGCACGCCGCCGGTCAGCGCCACAGCCACCACGCCCCCCGCCATGGCAAACGGTGCCGTGGCCAGGATCAGCGCGGCGGGGCGCGGGCCGCCGAAGGCAAGGGCGAGAAGCGCGATCATGCCCACCGCCGCCACGGCAACATTGATGGCGATCTGCCGTTGGGCCGCGGCCTGCCCTGCCGCCTCTCCTCCGAAATCCAGATAGACACCCGGAGGCAGCTTCACCTTGCGGGCAATAGCGGCCTTCGCATCGTGTACGAAACCGGTGATGTCGGCGCGGGTCGGGTTCGCCGTGACCATCTGCAACCGCAGTCCGCCCTCGTGATTGATCCGGGGGCGCCCCTCCGTCATCGTCAGCGAGGCGATCTGGCCCAGCGGCACCGTCACGCCTCCGGCGCCGCGCACCAGAACCGAACCCAGTTCCTCGGGATCGCGAACTGCACCCGGCGGCAGAGTGATCGACACATTGGTGATCCGGTCCGCCTGCGCGACCTGAGCCGCAGTGCGCCCCTGAAACGCCAGTTCAATGGCATCCTGCGCATCGGAGGGGCTGACACCGTGCAGCGCCATGCGCTCCGGGTCCAGACGGATGCGCATCATCGGGGACTGCGGCTGCGATTTCATCTGCACGTCAGCGGCGCCGGGCACGGTATGCAGCACGGCGGTAATCTGCCCGGCTACCCGGTCCAGCGTGTCGAGGTCGGCGCCGTAGATACCGATGGCGACTTTCGCCGTTTCTCCCGAGAGCGATTCTCCGATGCGATCTCCCAGAAAAGTCTGCGTTTCGGTGTTAAGCCCGGGATAACTGTTCAGCACGGCGCGGATCTGGCCTAGAATAGCTTCTTCCCTGCGTCCGCCAACATGGCTGTCCAGCTCGACATGAAATTCGCTTTCGCTCGGCGGGAAGATGTCTTCGCCTGCTTCGGCGCGCCCGATCTGCTGCTCGACCGTCGCGACGCCGGGAATGGCAAGGAGATCGCGGGAAATATGCGCGCCCTGTTCGCGCATCCAGCCCATCGATGCCCCCGCCGGGCCTCGAACGGACAGCACGTAGTGACGTTCCCGGAACGAAGGCAGCAGTTCGGAACCGAATGCGGAAAATCCCGCGACAGCCAGCAGGCCGATGGCCACGGCCGCCAAGGCCGCCCGCCCGGGATGGGCGCATACGCTGCCCAGCAGCCGGGCATGGCGGTCCTTCACCCAGCTCAGGAAGGCCGGTTCGGAATGCGGCTTGGCCCGGCCCAGCATCAGCATGGCCAGTGCCGGGGTTACAGTGACGGCCACTGCCAGCGAAGCCAGCGTCGCCAGCAGGAAAGACAGCGCCAGCGGACTGAAGAAGGCCCCCTGCAGGCCGGTCAGGAACAGGATCGGCATGATCGTCAGCGCCAGCACATATGTCGCATAGACGACCGGCCCGCGCACTTCGATCGCGGCGTCTTCGATGATGGCCGCGCGGCTTGCCCCTTCAGGCGCCAGACGCAGACGCCGGACGATATTTTCCAGATCGACGATGGCATCATCAATCACCACGCCCAGCGCAACCGCCAGGCCGCCCAGCGTCATCGTGTTGATCGTCTGGCCCATCGCATCAAGCACGATAAGCGCGGCCAGCAGCGAGAGCGGGATCGACAGGAAAGCGATCAGCGCAACCCGAAGATCGCGCAGGAACATCATCAGGATGAAGGCGATCAGGGCCGCGCCGATCAGCAGGTCGAGCTGGATACCGGCAAGTGCGGTCTGGATGAAATTGGCCGGGCGGTGCAGTGACGGATAGACCGTGATTCCCTGCGCCGTGAGTGAAGGCATCAAGTCTGCCAGCGCCGCTTCGGCCGCGCGCGTGGTGTCCAGCGTGTTGGCGCCGTACTGGCTTGAGAGAGACAGCAGCAGCCCGGGCTTGCCCATGATGAGCGCATCGCCGTATTTCGGCGCGGGCGCATAACGGACATGGGCGATATCTCCGATCCGGATCGCCGGGCCAGATCCCGCGGGCAGCACCGCTTCCGCAATGGCCTGCAGCGTGACCGCCCCGCTCGTCGGTTCTACCAGAATGCGCTGGTTGGGCGTTTCCGAAAATCCGCCGCCCCGGATCGCGGTCGCAGCCCGCACCGCGCTTTCGACATCGGCCAAGGCGATATCGCGTGCCACCAGTTCGCCGGGCTTCACCTGAACTTCGATGCGCCGCTGCTCTCCGCCGAACACATTGATCCGGGCCACCCCGCGCGCCGCCAACAGGCGGGGGCGGACTTTCCACTCCACGATGTCGCGCAGCTTCATCGGGCTCAGCTTGTTGCTGAGAAAACCGATCTTGAGCAGATCCATGGTTGAGGAGGTGAGCGGCGTCAGCTTGGGAGCATCGACACCGGCAGGCAATTGCCCCGCCGCTTCGGCTACGGCCTCCGCGATCACCTGCCGGGCCCGATAGGGATCGCTGCCGTCGACGAATGTCACCGTGATCACCGAAAGCCCCGGCACCGATTCCGAACGCACAGTGGCGACGCCATTGGCACCGTTGACGACCGCTTCCAGCGGACGTGTGACCAGCGCCTCCACCTGCTCCGGCGTCATGCCCGGCGCTTCGGTCTGCACCACGGCCTGGGGCGGAACGAATTCGGGAAAAACGTCATAGGCCGTCTTCATGACGGTAACGGTGCCCAGTACCAGCAGCATGAGCGCTGCCAGAACGACCATGACCGGATGGGCCAGACACAGGCGAATGGTCCGTTTCAGCATGGGATCAATCGTCGTCCTGCGGGGCCGATCCACCGCGTTCGACGGCGAACAGGGTGGTCGCTCCATCGATGACGATGCGCTCTCCGGCGGTCAGCCCCCGGCTGACGAGCCAGCCGGCCTCGACCGGACGGGCTTCATCGATGACAATGCGCCGGAACGTGCCTTTGCTTTGTTCCCGATAGGCCCAGAGCTGCCCTTGCCAACGCATAAGCGCCGATCTCGGCACCAGGATGCCATGTTCCGCTCCCCGGCCCGCAGTGCTCGCAGTGAAGCGGCGGCCCGCCATCGCGCCGGATGCCATGGGGCCGCGCAGTACCGCCAGCATGCCCGCGTCCTGCAATTGCGGATCGGCCATCGCCGCAGCACCGATGATCCGCACCGCCTGAGAACGCCCGCCGTCCATGACCTGAACCCGCGTTCCAGCCGCCAGCGGCGCCCCGGGAATATCGACCCGCAGCAGCGCCGCCCGACCCGCACTCGCATCGGCGATCAGCGCACGGCGCGCCGCCTCGCGCATCCGGGCCAGGCCGGGGCCGAACTCCAGACCGAAACGCCGCTCAGCCAGCCGGGCTTGCACCGCATCGCTCCCTGCTTTTGCCCGCGCAGCCTCAACCGCCTGACGCGACGCGCTCTGATCCTGCGCGGCCAGCGCGGCCAGCCGCTCCGCCTCGGCCCGCGATGCCGCGAGATTGGCCCGCGCCATGGCCAGATCGGCATCGATGGCCGCCAGTGCCGACAAGTCCAGCACACGGGCAAAACCCCGGCGCAAGGCAGGCGCGGAACCGGCGGCGGCAAGCTGCGTCCGGATCGACGCATGCGCCAGTTGCTCCGAATCGAGGTGGATCGCACCGTCTTGTGCGGCCTCCGTTTCTGCAGGCGCCGCGGCTTCGTCATCCGCATCGCCGCCCGCCGTATCGCCCTGCAGGTGCAATACGCCGCTGACGGCAAGAACCAGTGCCATGCCGCCAGCCCCCAGCAGGACCCAGACAGCCGGTACAAATCCCTTTTTCATTGCATATGTCCCCGGCTTGGTGTGATCAGCAGTTCGGGCCCCGACAGCGGGCGATGGACAGCATCCTCCAGCGCCGCATCGGCCCGGCGCACCCGGACCAGCGCATCGCTGGCATTGATCCTGGCCGTCAGCTCTCCGGCCCTTGCAGAGGCCCAGTCCACCCGGTTGATCGATCCGGCCGCCAGTTCGCGGTCCGCCCGTTTCGCCAGTTCCTCCGCTGCGGGCAATTCCGCCTTCCGGACATGCGCCAATGCGGCACGCGCGGCCCTGCACTCGCTCAAAGCTCTGTCGATCGCGGCGCGACCGGACGCAACGGCCGCCTCCACTTGTTTGCCCATTTCGCTGCGCTTCGCTTCCGCCGCAGCAATGGCATGGCGGTTGAGGTCCAGCGGCGGCAGCGCCAGGCCCACATTGAAGGGAAGCTTCACCAGTCCCCGTTCCCAGGTATAGCCCGGGCTCACGGTAATCTGCGGATATTGCCGCGCCACTTCCCCGCGCAAGGCTTCCTCGGCTTGCCCATAGGCCACCATGGCCCTCAGAATATCGGGCCGGGCCAGCATCGCCTGCCGAAGCTGTTCACGCGAAACGGCCTGCGACGCCAGTGGTGCGGGATCGGCAAAGCCGGTCCAGATGGTGTTCGCGAACGAAGCCTCCGGCAACCCCACGGCCGCGGCCAGCGCGATCTTGGCAGCCTCCACGGCGCGATCCGCATCAACGGCCAACCGCGCGGCATCGGCCCCTGCGGCCCGCACGCGCTCAAGATCAGTCCGCGAGGCCGCACCGGCCGCCACCCGCCGTTCCGCAGCGGCAAGCTGGCGCGCTCGAAGATTCGCCAGCGCGTGATAGAGTCCGGCCCGCTCCTCGCTGGCGATCCTGTCAACAAGCGCCCGTTCGATCGCCATGCGCACGGACCAGACCTTCTCAGCATAGGCATAGCGCGCATCGTCGACAGTCAGCGCCGCGCCCGCGATACGCGCCCGCCGGACGCCGCCGATATCGAGAGGCACGTCCAGCGCGCCGCCCAGCAGCCAGGGAGAACTCGCACTGGTGTCGTTGGCATATTCGGAAGCGAGCGTCAGGGTGCTTCCAGGAGCCTGCCGCGCAGCACGGGCCTGTGCCGCGGCGCTTTCAATCCGGGCCTGCGCGGCAGCAATACCTGGATTGTAGATCAGCGCTGCGGCAAGCAGGGACAGCCTGTTCCATTTCCCCGGCACATAGGGCGCGGCAGGCGCCATGGCATGCACTTTATCCGCAACGGCACTTTCATCGAGCGCCACCGCGTCCTGCTGCAGCGCCAGCGCCGCCGCATCGAGTGGCGCCGGCGTATAATGCGCGCAGCCGGCAAGTACCAGAACTGAGGCCAGCGCGGCTATCGCCTTGGGCAAGACAGGCTCCATCCCTTGCAGTGGAAAGCGTGGGCTTCCATACAGGGTCAATCCAAAGGCAGCGAATTGCAAATTCCCAAGGTTTTGTTCGTGCCGACAGCGCCATGGTGCGGATTCGGGTCGTTCGTCCAAGCGTCATCACAATGCCCGGACGGGTTGAAGGAGGAAGGGGCCTTTCATGCACAGATCGTTGACGCGACACACCTGGACGGTTGCCATGGCCGCGCTCGCATGCGCGGCTGCGCAACCGCTGCAGGCCCGCCCCCAGCACAGGTATGAGCAAACAACCGAAGCAGCCGCCCCCGTCGCCGACGCCTATTTCGCGGCCTATATCGCGCGGGACTGGGACAAGCTGGAAACGCTGCTGGATGACAAGGCAAGCTTTCAGGACGAAAGCGCGGAACTGGTGTTCGGCGGCCTCCTGTCAAACGGCAAGGCGGCGATGATGGAACGTTTCCGGAAAGGATACGCCAGCCTGAAACATATGGCCTTCAAGCCCTTGCGCAAGTTCCACGCGGGCAACATCGCGGTTTATGAAGGCGATCTGGACTGGGGAATCGATCTGGGCGAAGGCGCCGTTGTCGAAAGCGTGACGCCTATGGTCGTGATCCTGCGCGTGAAAGACGGCAGGATCATCAGCCACCGCGACAATGTCGATTACGAGCCGTTTCTCGAGAAAATGCGGGCCCTGCGCGCACGCGCACAGTAACCCGCCGCTTTCCGGCCATGCCGCGCCGGTTCAGACCAGCGCGCCGTGGCAGTGCTTGTATTTACTGCCCGAACCGCAAGGGCACGGGGCGTTACGACTGATCGACAGATCAGCGTAGGGATTCTCACCCGTGGCGCCGGGGCTTGCCAGAGCCTGCGGACTGCCTGCCAGAGAGCCGAACAGCGCCGCCTGCGCAGCCGAGCCGTCACTGTCGTTCGAATCGTCGAACCCGGTCAGCGGATCAATATGGCCGGTCAGGAAGTCCGGCAGTTCGGGCAATTCCTGCGGCTCGGGGATGCGCAGTTCGCTTACCGCCAGAATGCGTGTCACGTCCTCGCGAATTGTATCGAGCATGCGTTCAAACAGGCCGAAGGCTTCCTGCTTGTATTCATTGATCGGCGTGCGCTGCGCATAGGCACGCAGGAACACGACCTGACGCAGCGCATCAAGCGTGGCGAGGTGCTCTTTCCAGTAGTGGTCGAGCCGGTCGAGCAGGATCGACTTTTCGACCTGGCGCCAGATCGCCGGATCGTCGCCCGCCATCTTGGCTTCCATGTGCGCATCGGCCAGTTCGGTTATCCGCTCCTCGACCAGTTCAGGTTCGATGCCGGGCTCGTCCACCCATTCCTCAACCGGAATATCGAGCGCCAGATTTTCCTTCGCCCGTTCCTTGAGGCCCTCGATGTTCCAGTGCTCGGGATAGGAGCCCTGCGGGCAGGTATCGGCCACCAGTGCGTTGATCGTGTCTTGCCGCATCTCGACGACAACATCGTCCACCGCCTCGGCATCCATGATGTCGGCACGCTGTTCGTAGATCACCTTGCGCTGGTCGTTCATCACGTCGTCGTACTCGACGACCTGCTTGCGGACCTCGTAGTTACGGGCCTCGACCTTCTTCTGCGCAGTCTCGATCGCCTTGGACAGCCACTTGGACCCGATCGCCTCGCCATCGGCCAGGTTGCTGTTCATCATCTTCGAGAACAGCGTGTCCGGCCCGAAGATGCGCAGCAGATCGTCTTCAAGGCAGAGGTAGAACTTCGACAGGCCCGGGTCGCCCTGACGGCCCGAACGGCCGCGCAGCTGGTTGTCGATGCGGCGGCTTTCGTGGCGCTCGGTGCCGATCACGCACAGGCCGCCCGCGTCGAGCACCTTCTGCTTTTCCTCGGCCACTTCCATCTTGATGCGGGCGATGGCCGCTTCGCGCTCGGGGCCCTCGGGCATGTCCTTGAGCTCGTCCTCGATGCGGAAATCGACGTTGCCGCCGAGCTGGATGTCGGTGCCGCGGCCGGCCATGTTGGTGGCGACCGTCACACCGCCAAGACGCCCCGCCTGTGCCACGATATGGGCTTCCCGTTCGTGGAAGCGGGCATTGAGCACCGAATGCTGCACGCCTTCCTTGTTGAGGAAGTCCGAGAGCAGTTCCGACTTCTCGATCGAAACCGTGCCGACGAGGACCGGCTGGCCCTTCTCGTTCTTTTCCCGGATCAGCTTGGCAATGGCGGCGAACTTGTCGAGCGTGTTCTTGTAGAACTCGTCTTCCTCATCCACGCGCATGATCGGCAGGTTGGTCGGGATGGTGACCACGTTCATCTTGTAGATGTCGTAGAATTCCGCCGCCTCGGTGGCCGCGGTGCCGGTCATGCCCGAAAGCTTGGGATACATGCGGAAGTAGTTCTGGAACGTGATCGAGGCGAGCGTCTGGTTCTCCGGCTCGATCTTCACGCCTTCCTTGGCTTCCACCGCCTGATGCAGCCCGTTCGACCAGCGGCGTCCGTCCATCATGCGGCCGGTGAACTCGTCGATGATGACGACCTTGCCGTCTTTCACCACGTAATCGGTGTCACGCTTGAACATGACCACGGCCTTCAGCGCCTGATCAAGGTGATGGACGACCTGCGTGTTCTCGACGTCGTAGAGGTTCGAACCCACCAGCAGCCCTTCAGCCTCGAGGATGCGCTCGGCCTTTTCGACGCCATCCTCGGTCAGGGTGATATTCTTTGTCTTCTCGTCGGTTTCATAGTCTTCCGCCGCAACCTGCTTCACGATCGCATCGACCGCGATGTAGAGTTCGGACTTGTCGTCCGTTGGGCCGGAGATGATGAGCGGGGTGCGCGCCTCGTCGATCAGAATCGAGTCCACTTCGTCGACAATCACGAAATTGAAGGGGCGCTGCACCATCTGGCTGCGCTCGTGCTTCATGTTGTCGCGTAGGTAGTCGAAACCGAATTCGTTGTTGGTGCCATAGGTGATGTCGGC
>JARROF010000081.1:0-23344 GCA_037384205.1 Novosphingobium sp.
TAGAGGGTCGGCCGACTGATCCCGAGCATCTTGGCCGTGCTCGAGATATTGCCTTCGCTACGGGCCAGTGCATGGCGGATAACCTTGCGGTCCGCCTGTTCGCGCGCGGTCTTGAGGTTCAGCGCCTTGATCACCTGCTCATCGGGTTCGGCCAGATCGAGATCGGCGGCATGGACGAGCTTCTCATCGGCCATAATGACCGCGCGCTTCACCCGGTTTTCCAGTTCGCGCACATTGCCGGGCCAGGGCCAGGCATCGATCGCGGCGAGCGCGTCGGAGGCAAAACCGCGCACGCTGGGGTTCATATCCTTGGCAAAGCGGTGGAGGAAGGCCTTGGCGAGCAACGTGGCATCGCCCGGCCGCTCAGCCAGACTGGGAATATTCACTACGATTTCGGCGAGACGGTAATAGAGATCCTCACGGAAACGCCCCTCGGCGATCATCGCTTCCAGGTCCTGATGGGTTGCGCAGACAATGCGGGTATCGACCGGGATCGATTCGCGCGAACCGATGCGCTCTATCACTCGTTCCTGCAGGAAACGCAGCAGCTTGACTTGAAGCTGGAGCGGGATATCGCCCACTTCGTCGAGGAACAGCGTACCGCCACCGGCCTGCTCGATCTTGCCGGGCGTGGTTTTCACCGCGCCGGTAAACGCGCCCTTTTCATGCCCGAACAACTCGCTCTCGAGCAGGTTTTCCGGGATCGCGGCACAGTTTATCGCCACGAATTCACCCTTAGCCCGGTCGCTGGCATCGTGAAGGCCACGCGCCAGCAGTTCCTTGCCGGTGCCGCTGGCGCCCAGCAGCATGACCGAGACATTGGTGTTCGCCACGCGCTCGACCGTGCGGGCGACACGGACCATTTCGGGCGCGGCGGTAATCATCCGGCCGAGCACTTTCTCGTCCTGCTCCACTTTGGCGGCGAGACGGCGATTCTCGTCCTCCAGCCGATGCAGTTGAAGCGCACGCCGCACGATCAGGCCGAGTGCGTCGATGTCGACCGGCTTCTGGTAGAAATCGTAAGCGCCGCGCGCGATCGCCTGCAGCGCGCTTTCACGGGCACCGTGACCGGAAGCAACGATCACCTTGGTATCAGGCTTCAGCGCCATGATCTCGTCCAGCACCGCGAACCCTTCGGTAACCCCGTCCGGATCGGGCGGCAGGCCGAGGTCAAGCGTCACGACATCAGGCATTTCCGCACGCAGCAGCGTCAGCGCGCTTGCACGGTCTCCGGCAACAAGCACATCGAAGTCTTCATAGGCCCACTTGAGCTGGGCCTGGAGACCGGCATCGTCCTCGACAACGAGGAGCTTGGGTCGGATCTCGGTCATCATGCCACCTTCTGGTCCTGGCTGGTGATATTCTGGAAAATGTCGGTCGCGGCGGCAATCGGGACATAGACAAGGAAACGCGATCCCAGCCCCTCGCGCGATTCCACTTCAAGGCGGCCGCGCATTGCCCGCACCAGCTCGCGCGCTTCGAACGCACCAATGCCAAAGCCACCGCTCTTGGTCGAAACGAACGGCTTGAACAGGCGGTTACGCACGAATTCGGCGCTCATGCCGCAACCGGAATCGAGCACTTCGAAACGGGCCGTCAGCCCTTCCACCGTCAGCGAGAGGAACACCGGGCTTTCCGGTGCGCTGGCATCGATGGCGTTCTGGATGAGATGCACCAGCACCTGCTCCAGCGAATGGCGGTTCGCGGTGACAGTGACGTCCTGCGTCTGGGCCAGCACCACTTGCGGATTGGCCCGGAAACGCTCGGTAACCGAGGCGATGACGTCACCGGCCGGAACCTGCTCCAGCTTGTCCACCGCCCCATTTCCGTAACGCGAAAGGCGCGCGATCAGGGCGTTCAGCTTCTCGGAGGAATTGCGCAGCGTTACCAGCATATCCGCGCGGAATTCAGGCTTGTCGGCATGAAGTTCGGCGTTGCGGGCAAGCAGGCTGAACTGGCTGGCCAGATTCTTGATATCGTGCATCACGAAAGCGATGCGGCGGTGGAAGTCCTCGAACCGGCTCGATTCGGCAAGCGCGAGCTGACTGGCGTTCTCGGCCAGATAGCTGGCGACCTGCTGGCCGATCACACGCAGGAGATCAAAGTCCTCCCAGTCGAACTTGCGCACCAGTTGCGGCCGTGCCAGCACGACCATGCCGACAAGGCGCTCGTAATGGATAAGCGGGATCACGGCCCAGGCACGCGTATCCTCGATGAGCCATGCGGGAATTTCGATATCGAAGCCCTGTACGGCAATGTCGGCGCGCGCGTCATCAAGATCGGCAATGAATCCGGTACGTTCGAAACTGGCCAATGCCGTCAGCGGAATGGCAACGGCAGGAACTTCGATTTCCGGCCAGTTCCACCGTGCCGCCAGCGTCAGCTCGCCCTGCTCGCCCGGTGTCAGCAGCAGCCCGGCGGGACTTTCGAAGACGTCCGCCACCGATTGCACCACACGCTGCCCCATCGGCAGTGCCGACGGTCCCTGGCTGCTGATCGTGCGGGTGAAGCGCAGCCATTCCTCACGATAGTCATAGCGATGCTGGAAGAAATGCTTGGCCAGCATGACTTTCAGCCAGCCGCGCATCCGGCGCGAGGGCAGCACCACCAGCGCTACGGCACTCGCCAGCGTCAGGAACGCCAGTTCGATCAGGCGCGCAAAATTGCCACCCGCATAAGAGAGCCACTGTGCCACTGCCACCATCGCCACGAGATAGAAGCCAATCACCAGCAGAGAGAACGTCTGGAACGTCACCGCGCGCGAAGGACGAAGGCGCAGCGCATCCCGGTTATTCGCCGCAGCCAGCATGACACATCCGCTCAAAGCCAGCGTTGCAAGCCCCCGGAAGGCGGCGATCTCGACCGGCCAGCGCGCGGCAAGATAGGCGATGGTATAAAGGTTGAGATCGAAAGCCCAGAGTACGGCGAGCCCCGTCGCCGGCCAGCGCAGCGCCGGACGGGCCTCACGCGGGGCTCCGGCATAGAGGTTGTGCACCAGCACCAGTCCGCCGACGGTGACAAGCAGGCGCAACATCACGTTGAGATCGAACGCCAGCCGCACGACTCCACCCTCGAACGCGACGCGAGAGAGAGCATAGTCGACCCCGAGATGGAGCACTTCCACGAACGCCAGCGCGGCAATCACCGGACGGATCGGGGCAACGCTGGCGTGGCGGCCATCGCATGCGAAGAGACGGAAGATCACCGCCAGCCATGCCAGATTGCGCGCGCTCTCAGCCACCGAAGGCACAAAGATACCAGACGCGGAGGTAGAGGCCGAAGCGATCGTCAGGCACCAGCCTGCGGTAATAAACAGCGCGGCCGGGATAGCGGCCCCGGCATTGCCGAACCGCTCGCGCCGGGGCCAGAGCCAGATCGCAAGGCTCGCCAGCGCGATGGCTCCGGTCAGATCGAAGGCAACCCCGACAGTCACCCAGATGCTTGCAAATCCCTGCCCCATCAGCGCGCGCCTTCACTCCACAGAACCACTCGCAGCGTCTGCAGGATGATCAGGAAGTCCAGAAACGGCGTATAGTTCTTGGCGTAGTAGAGATCGTATTCAAGCTTGTTGCGCGAATCCTCCAGCGATGCGCCGTAGGGGTAATTGATCTGGGCCCAGCCGGTGATGCCCGGCTTCACCATGTGCCGTTCCGCATAATAGGGCAGCCGGTCTTCAAGATCGGCGACGAATTCCGGGCGTTCCGGGCGCGGCCCGACAAAGCTCATCTCGCCCTTCAGCACTGTCCAGGCCTGCGGCAGTTCATCGATGCGGACCTTGCGGATGAACTTGCCGACGCGGGTAACGCGCGGATCGTTCTTTTCCGCATACCTGGCACCAGCAGCCTCGGCGTCGGTGCGCATCGAGCGCAGCTTGATCACGTCGAAAGGCTCGCCGAACAAGCCCACGCGCGACTGGCGGTAGAAGGCAGGCCCCCTGCTGTCGATCTTCACCAGCAAGGCGAACAGCACGATGACCGGCGCGGTCAGCGCCAGCAGAAGCGCGCTCGCGACAATATCGAATACGCGCTTGGCCGCGCTGGATATCGCCCGACCCGAAGAGAATCCGTCGGAAAAGATCAGCCAGCTCGGATTGACCGTGTCGAGATCGACACGCCCGGTCTCGCGTTCGAGGAAGCTGGAGAACTCGTTGATATGAAGCCCCTCGGTCTTCATCCGGAGCAAATCCTTAAGCGGCAAAGAATTTCGCCGTTCCTCAAGGGCCAGCACCACTTCGCTGACGCCCAGATTTTCGACAAAGCGGGTGAGATTGGGAATCGCCGTGCGTGGGATCGCTTCCTCGACGATCGGCGCGGCCTCGCTCATCCCGATGTAGCTGACGATCGCAAAACCGCTCTCCTGCTTTTCCGCCAGTTCGCGCAGACGCTGCGCCCGGTGGCCCGCGCCCAGCACCAGAACACGCCGGCGAAACGCCGAAGTTCCCAGAATTCCGCCCAGAAGCAGGCGGTTGAGGATCAGCAGGACAATTGCCAGAGCCATGGAATAGGCCAGTGTCGAGCGCCAGAAATTCTGGGCGCCGACCATGAAATCGGCAAAAGACAGCCCAATCACGCCCAGCGAGATCGCCACCAGCAGGCGCGCCGCTGCAAAGCGCATCGAGCGTAGAGCATCCGCGCCATAGACCCCCACGGCCACCATCGATAGCACGATCACGCCTGCAAATGCCGCGTGCATGCCGAGCCGGTCGTCCATTCGACCAAGGTCCATGCCGATCTGCCCGGCCCGCAGGCGCCAGGACATTTCGTTGGCACCGACCAGCAACAGGACGTCGACCAGCCAGAGCAGGACGACTGCATGTGGAATGTAGTGTTTGAAAAGACGAATCATCGTCGGCTGCGCTATCCTCCGGGCCGCTGAAGGGCTCGGGCACTTGACTAGGCCAAAGGCGTAAAATGTCGGTAAAGCTGACAGCGAGGAAAAAATCACAGAATTTTCTGAATGATAGTGAAGAGTTTTCAGCGCAGAGCGTCGGATATTCTTACACAATGGCTCGATTTCACCGCCCGTGGCCGAAGGGCGCCGCGAAAAATACCGGTAACCAAAGCCGGGAAAGTCCAAATTAACGGGTCTGCCTTATACCCTCCTCGATATGAGCCGCATTCGTCGATCCCGTGGAACGTCCCCGTTCCCGCAGAAGCGGATATACATGCACTTTGCCGTCGTGACGATTGCCGTGACGGCCGCCATTGCCTTGCTGGCGGACGGCTCGAACCGGGCCAGCGATGCGAAAGCCGCCGAACAGACGGCCACCGGCCAGCCGGACGCCGTCGATCTGGCTATTCAGGGCAAGGATATCAACAAGATCAAGCGGCGCTCCGCGACCGGCATGACCGGATCACTCCAGTTCGACGACAGCGCCGAAGTTCACATCGAGAACACCCTGGACACCGGCTTCGACGATTTCGCGATCGACACGGGTGACAGCCTGGGCTCGATGCGTTCGTTCGCCACGCTGCCCGAAGTCAGGGGGCTCATGGCCAATATGACGCCCGAAAAGTGGAACGAAATCCTCGAAAAGCGGCGCAAGGGCGAAATGGACGAGGAAGTGCGCCGGGAAGATATCGACCGCCTCGTAGCCGAATCGCGCGAACGCTCCGGGAGTACCGCCCCTGCCGACGAGGAGGCTGGCGCCTACTGACCCCGCCGCACGGGCTTGCGCCTTACTTTGCCATCAGGCGCATGGCCGTGAGCGTCAAGGCCTGCGACCCGGCCGCGATCACCTTGTCCGCTTCAGGCGCCCAGAACGGGCTGTGTAGCGACGGCAGCGGCGCGCCGCCTGATTTGGCTGCAGCGATCCTGTCCGCAGGCGAGCCTCCGACCCAGAAGATGATCGACTTGATATGATCGGCATTGGCGCGACGGAATTCACCGAAATCCTCGCCCCCCATCACCGAAGGCACGATGACCGCGCGGTCCTCGCCCATTTTCTGCTGCAGATAGTCGATAGCTTCCTGCGTGAACCCGGGCGAATTGTAGGTGGAACGGGTGTAAGGTTCTTCCACCGTGACTTCGGGCATCAGTTCCCTGGCAAGACCGGAAGCTATCGCCTCGCCCTCTGCGATGCGCTTGATGCCGGACAGCAGTTTAGCGCGTGTCGCATCCGAATAGCTGCGCACCGTCAGTTCCAGCCTGGCATGGTCGGAAATGATGTTGTGCTTGGTGCCCGCATGGAAAGAGCCGACCGTCACCACCACCGGATCCTGCGGATCGATCTCGCGGCTAACGAGCGTCTGCAGCTTCATCACAATCGCGCTGGCCAGCACGATCGGGTCCTTGGTCATGTGCGGATAGGCGCCGTGGCCGCCCACGCCCTTCACCAGAATATCGACGCTGTCGACATTGGCGAGCGCCCAGCCCTTGGCCGCCCCCACCACACCCGAAGGCAGCTCGGGCGTATCGTGAAAGGCTAGCGTGTAGTCCGGCTTGGGAAAACGTGTGTAGAGCCCGTCCTTGAGCATCTCTGCCGCGCCAAGGCCGATTTCCTCGGCGGGCTGGCCGATCATCACCAGCGTGCCCGACCAGTCCGCCTTGCGTGCCGCCATCAGCCGCGCGGTCTCGATCCAGGCGGTCATGTGCGTATCGTGCCCGCAGGCGTGCATGATCCCCGATTCCACGCCCGCGGTGGACACTCCGCGCTGCTTCGAAGCGAACGGCAGCCCGGTCTGTTCGGCCACCGGCAGCGCGTCCATATCGGCCCGGATCAGCACGGTGGGCCCCGGGCCGTTCTTCAGCACGGCGACAATTCCGGTCTTGCCGACTTTCTCCGTTACCGTGAAACCCGCCTCGCGCGCGGCCCTGGCCATGATCGCAGCGCTGCGTACTTCCTGAAAGCTTAGCTCGGGATGAGCGTGAAGATCACGGTAAGTACCCATCAGGCCGGGCAGATCGGCGGAGATCCTGTCTGATAGGGCATCGGCGTGCGCGGGAACGGCAGCGAGAGCTGCAAGGACAGCAAGCGGGATCAATTTCATGGAGCCGTAGGCTATGTCCGTATCGGACAGTCCGCAAGCCATCGATCACAGCCAGCCCGTCGCAACGTCCTCCGGTCACGATCGTGGTGCCCCTGGCCCGACTCGAACGGGCACGTCTTGCGACAAACGATTTTGAGTCGTTCGCGTCTACCATTCCGCCACAGGGGCACGGAATTCCGGGCGGCAGGCTTAGCCGTGCGTTCCCCGGCATTCAAGAGGCCAGTATGCACTCCGTGCAAATGGTTGCGGAAAGTCTGCTGGACGGCTGGGGTCAGAATGCCCAGTCCATCGCGACATGGAGCAGTTTCGACTTCATCACGCCCTTGCGCGAACCGTATGTGCCTACTTCGAAGCGCGGACCGCCCTCCAGCGGCTGACAGCGCCAGCGAAGCTTCACTTTCCCTCGGCTTGACCTTTCCTCGCTACGGGGATCGGTCAGGCGGCGCGTCGTATCTTCATCGCTGACAGAGAACCCTGACCGCACTACAACGCCAAGATCGAAGGCCGGAGGCGGCCCTGCCGCGGTCGCCACGGCGGCGACCGCGGCTTCCGCCTGCGCATGCGCCGCGCACGATCCAAACACAGCGCATGGCGCCGCGACGACAAAAACCCAGCCCCTGTATCCCATGCGGCCGGTCACTAAGCCCGAACGGGGAAACTACCGCGTCAGTTGCATGGCACTTCGAAGACACGCGCCGCCCTCAGGGCGACGCGTATTCAAAACGCGATCGGCAACAGGGAAGAACTCAGTCCTTGAGCGCGTTCACCACGATCTTGTGTAAACGCGAATGCAGCGCATCGTTGCCCGCGAGAATTTCCTTGTCGCAATAGGGCGCCGAACGCCCTCTCCAGTCCGACACGAAACCGCCGGCCTCACGCACCAGCAGGCATCCCGCCGCCGTATCCCACGGTTTGAGATCGGCTTCCCAGAAGCCTTCGTAACGGCCTGCGGCCACCCATGCGAGGTCCAGCGCGGCCGAGCCGAAGCGGCGGATACCGGCCACCTGCGGCGCCAGCCCGTGATAGATCTTCGTCCACTCGCCCGCATTGCCGTGTCCCTGGAAAGGAATGCCGGTGGCAATCAGGCTCTCGTCCAGATGGCGGCGCGACGAGACACGCAGGCGCGCATCGTGCAACCACGCCCCGCGCGACTTTTCGGCCCAGTAGCTCTCGTCGGTAATCGGCTGATAGATCAGTCCGGCCGTAACATCGCCCCAGCCCTTCCCGTCGAGGCGCGGTTCCTGCACCGCGATCGAGATCGCGAAGTGCGGAATGCCGTGCAGGAAGTTGGTGGTGCCGTCGAGCGGATCGACGATGAAGCGCGGCTTGTCCGGATCGCCCTCGATCTCGCCCGCTTCCTCGAACAGGAAGCCCCAGTCCGGACGCGCGGCGCGCAGTTCGTCCCAGATCGTGCGTTCCGAGGCCTCATCGGCTTTCGAAACGAAATCCGATGGCCCCTTGCGGCTCACCTGCAAGTGTTCGATTTCGCCGAAGTCGCGACGCAGACGGCTGCCCGCCTTGCGGGCAGCCTTTTCCATGACGCGAATAAGACCGGAAATGGCGGCCATGATCTGTTCTCTGCTCCTGATGCCGGACCCCGTCCGGTCTTGCTTAGCGGCCCTTGGCCGCGTTGTTCGTTTCTGCCTGCGGGTTGTAACCGCAAATGCGGACCATCGCGCCCAGAAGTTCGCTGGGATTGTCCTTGTGGATCTTGCCGGGGTTCTCGGCGATCACCTTTTCCATGGAATCGGTGATCTTGCCGAGCGAGTTGTTGTAAAGGCATCCCACCAGGGCGCCTTTCACCGGCTGTTCGATCTTGTCCGACTGAAGGCCGCTGATCAGCACCTTGAGATATAGCATCGCATCCTGAACTTCGGTCTTGTCAGCCCCAGCCTTGACCGGAGCCTTGGCCGGTGCCGCCGCAAGCGCGCCGGTGCTGGCCAGAAGGCCTGCCAGCGCCGCCGAAGTCATGATCTTTGCTATAGTCCGCATCAGTCCGCCTTTCGAATATATGTCTTCTCGTACACGTCGACGACGATGCGGGTGCCGCTTTCGATATGGGGCGGAACCATCACGCGCACACCGTTGTCGAGTACGGCGGGCTTGTAGCTGGACGAAGCTGTCTGTCCCTTGACTACCGCATCGGCCTCCACGATCGTGGCTTCGACCTGTTCGGGCAACTGCACCGAGATGGGGCGTTCTTCCCACAGTTCGAGCAGAACCTGCATGCCGTCCTGCAGGAACGCGGCGGCATCGCCCAGAAGATCGGCGGGGAGCTGGATCTGTTCGTAATTCTCGATGTCCATGAACACCAGTTGGTCATCCTCGGCATAGAGGAACTGGAAGTCCTTGGTGTCGAGGCGGACCTTCTCCACCGTGTCGGCGCTGCGGAAGCGCACGTTGGTCTTGCGGCCGTCGATCAGGTTCTTCATCTCGACCTGCATGAAGGCGCCGCCCTTGCCCGGCTGGGTGTGCTGCGTCTTCGCGACTTTCCAGATGCCGTTTTCGTATTCGAGAATGTTACCGGGACGAATGTCAACGCCGCTGATCTTCATGGGGTATGCCTTCGATGGGAAAGAGCTTGTGCCTCGGGCGTCCCGCTCGCCGGGAACGACCCTTGAAAGCCTGCGCCCTTAGACGAGGCGAGCGGGCATGGCAATTGCTTCGCGCCAGTGCTAGCGCAGCGCCATGAAGCCCGCGACCGCACCCCGCTCCATTTTGCTTGCCGCTCTCGTTCTCGCCGCAGGCGTGCCGGCCGTCACGGCCTGCGCCGCCAGCGCGCCCCCGCCGCCGGTACCGGGTGGCCGTATCGGCACTCTGGCGCTGGGCCGCTACACTTGCGAGTTGCCGGGAGTCGCGGGCGGCCCTGCCGGCACGCACCTGCCCGAATACGACTTTCGGATCGTCAATGCCTCCAGCTACAAGGCCGGCGGCGTTCGCGGCAGCTACCTCTATTCGGGGGGCCGCGTGGTGATGACCGGAGGCAAGCTGAAAGGCCTCACTCTCCATCGCATTTCCATAGGATTCCTGCGCCGGATCGCCGAGGACGGCAGCGACGGCCCGATGCGCTGTGTGCGCACTTCGCGCCGCTGACCCGGCCACCTGCCCGCTGAGCGCCCCTGCGGTTTGCCTCCGGTGGGCCGCCCCGGCATAGCTCCTGTGCGGATATACCGCGCGAGAACGGAGCATGGATTTCCCATTGCAAGGCACTGTCACGATCGTCACGGGCGCCCCAACCAACATCGGCCGCGCCGTGAACATTGGCGTAAATCGGGGAAGCGAGTTCGGTTTTAGGGCTGAAATCTCGGCCTTCCGGCAGACCAGATCGTGATAGGATTTAGCGGCGATGGTCTCGCAACTGCGCGGCTTTTCACCGATTCCGTAGTGACCAGGTTATCGAGCCGATCGCACGTCCACGAAGGCCACAAAAAGGCAAGGTGCATTGTCCCTGTCTGATTTGCGACCAATCGCACATCAGCTTCACCCTTGGCACTTCCCGGCCTCAAAGCTGAACGTCGGCTTCCAGAATCGCTAAAATGGACTCTGGGCCACCGAAATGGGCGCAAAGCTGCCGGTGAACCCCACTCGAATTTGTCCAGACGGCCTGTCCCGGCAGCGCTCAAACCCACACTCGTCCCTCATCCCAGAAGATCACATCACCCGCGCGCCATGCATGCTCCAGCACATCGCCGTTCGCATGGATAGGCCGCACCATGCCGCGCACCTCATCCGGTGCGGCGAGCGCCCGTGTTCCAGGCCGCAGAGCGCACAAGCGGTCAGGCGCTTCTTCCGAAGGGCTTTGCCCCGCCGCCACCACAACCCCATGCTCGCGCAGCAGTTCGGCGAAGTGATAGGCCAGCGACGGGGCCAGCGGCTGCGACAGGTCGAAGCCGGTTTCCACACCGAACGGTTCGATCCGGCGGAAGGGTAACGTCACGGCCACGGCCTATCCCCCGCCCACGCGCGGCAGCACAATCACTTCGCGGGCCTGTGCCAGATCGCGCGTCCAGTCGGTCTCAAGCACGCCATCGACCGCGAAATGCACGCGCGGCTGGGCAATGGCGGCAAAACCCGGTGCAAGCGCGTCCAGCCTGTTGACCAGATCGAACAGGTTGTGCGGCGCCAGGTCCAGCCGGGCGGCGCCGAAGAACTCCTTGTCGAACGGCGCCATCACTACGATGCGCACCGCGCCTCACCCTTCCGGATGAAGCGCGGCATAGACCCGATCGGGCGCCATCGGCAGATCCCTGAGCCTTACCCCGGCCGCGGCGTGGATGGCATTGGCCACAGTGGCCAGCGGCGGAACGATCGGCACTTCGCCCACGCCCTTCACCCCGTAAGGATGGTTGGGATTGGGCACTTCGACCATGACCGCCTCGATCATCGGCAGGTCGGAGGCCACCGGCATCCGGTAATCGAGGAAGCCCGCGTTATCGAGCCTGCCGTCCTTGCCGTAGATATAGGCCTCGTTGAGCGCCCAGCCGATGCCCTGCGCGGCGCCGCCCTGGATCTGGCCTTCGACGTAGTCCGGGTGGATCGCGGTGCCGACATCCTGAATGGCGGTGTAGCGCACGATGCTGACATGGCCGGGCCGGAACGCCACTCGACCTGATCTGTGGCCACGCCCCACATCCGCGCCGCGCGCTCGCGCAGCAGGCGCTTCACTTCCCCGGCGGCCTGCACGGTCGCCATCCCGGTCGCGAAAGTGGTGCGGCTGCCGCCGGTCACCATCGACACGCCGATGGAGGCGGTATCGGCCACCACGGCGCGCACCTGCTCATAAGGCACGTCGAGCACTTCGGCCGCCATGATCGCCATCGAGGCGCGGCTGCCGCCGATATCGGGGCTGCCGGTCGCGACAGTAATCGTCCCGTCCTCGGCCACGCTGACATTCACCGTCGAGGGGCCGCCGTAATTGCCCCAGTACCCGCCCGCGACGCCCCGGCCCTGATTGGGGCCGAGCGGCGCCGACCAGTGCGGATGGGCCTTGGCCGCCTCCAGACATTCGATGTAGCCGATGCGGCCCCATGGCAGGCCAGAGGTCTGCGGATCGCCTTCGGCCGCCGCGTTCTTCAAGCGAAAGTCCAGCGGGTCGATGCCCAGCCTGGCCGCCAGTTCGTCCATCGCGCTTTCCACCGCGAAGTTCACCTGCGGCGCGCCGGGCGCGCGGTAGGCCTTGGCGGCGGGCCGGTTGCACAGCACTTCGGTGCCCACCACGCGGGTATTGGCGATGCGGTAATGCCCGATCGCGCTCGCTACCCCCGCACCCGCATCGTTCGCGGTAAAGGCGCCCGAGTGATAGAGGAACTGGACATCGACCGCGACCAGCGTGCCATCGGCAGCGGCGCCCAGCCGCACGTCGATCACCGCACCCGGCGCGGGGCCGGTCGCGCGGAACACTTCCTCGCGGGTCATCGCCAGACGCACCGGGCGGCCCGACTTCTTCGAGAGCACCATCGCCACCGGTTCAAGGTAGATCGTGGTCTTGCCGCCGAACCCGCCGCCGATTTCCAGCGGCGTCACGCGAATGTCCGCCTGCGGCATCGCCAGGACCGAGGCCGTCAGCGAGCGCACCGCAAAGTGGCCCTGGCTCGACGTCCAGATCTGCGCCTGCCCGTCTCCGTTCCACGACGCGACGCACGCATGCGGCTCGATATAGCCCTGGTGCACCGGCTGCAGCGTATAGCGTCCGCTGACCGTGGCCGCCGCGGACGCCAGCGCGCCCTCGATATCGCCGCCGCCCATCTCGACGCGCATCGCCGCGTTGGAAGGCTTGTCCGGCTTCGGCTCGACGCCCTTGGTAAAGACATTGTCGTGCAGCACCGGCGCGCCTTCTGCCAGCGCCTCCTCCAGGCCGAGTACGAAAGGCAGTTCCTCGTACTCGACCGCGATCAGGCCAAGGGCCTCGCGGGCTATCTCGGGGCTGGTGGCCGCGACGGCCGCCACGGCATGCCCTTCATAAAGCACTTTGTCGAACGCGAGGCAGTTGTGCGAGACATCGACGATGTCGGATGCGCCCTCGCCGACGTGCATCACCAGCGATTCCAGCGTCGGCATGTCCCTGCCCGTCGCCACGGCCTTGACGCCGGCCAGCGCTTCGGCCTTCTTCGTGTCGATCGACACGATCCGCGCATGCGGGTGCGGGCTGCGCAGGATCGCGCCCCACAGCATGCCCGGAGCCTTGAAGTCCGGACTGTAGAGCGCCCTGCCGGTGACTTTGTCGACGCCATCCGGGCGAACCGGGCGAGTGCCGATATGGCGGAACGGCTTCATGGTTTCGGGCGCGTTCATGCCGGCGTCCTTTCCTGCCTGAGTTCGGCGGCGGCGGCCATCACCGCGCGCACGATCTTGTCGTAACCGGTGCAGCGGCACAGGTTGCCAGCCAGCCAGTAACGGACCTCGGTCTCGGTCGGGTTCGGATTGCGGTCGAGCAGCGCCTTGGCCGCGACAATGAAGCCCGGCGTGCAGAAACCGCACTGCAAGGCGGCATGTTCGAGGAACTTCTGCTGGACCGGATGCAGCACCGAGCCTTCGGCGACGCCCTCGATCGTGGCGACCGTGCGGCCTTCCGCTTCCGCGGCCAGCACGAGACAGGAACAGACCATCTCGCCATCGAGCATGACCGTGCAGGCCCCGCAGTCGCCCGAGCCGCAGCCTTCCTTGGAGCCGGTCAGCCCCAGGGTATCGCGCAGGACATCGAGCAGCGACGAGGCAGGCTCGCACAGGAACTCGGCGGCATCGCCGTTGACAGTGGTGGAAACGTGAATCTTGGTCATGCCTTGGCTCCGGCGCGGCTGGCGGCGATCAACGCGGCGCGGCGGGCCAGGACGCCCGCCATGGCCTTGCGGTAGGACACCGTCCCGCGCTTGTCGTCGATGGGATGGCTGGCGGCCTGCACCGCCTGCGAAAGGGCTGCGAGCGCATTGTCATCGAGCTTCGTGCCGACCAGCGCGGCACCGGCCTCTTCGACCAGCACGACGGTCGGGCCGACAGCCCCCAGCGCCACGCGCGCAGACGTGCAGGTCCCCTCGCCGTCCAGCACGAGACTGACGCCCGCGCCGACGACGGCAATGTCCATCTCGGTGCGCGGGGTCGAACGCAGGTAGGCGTCGCCGCCGCCCGCCGGTTTCGCCGGCAGCCGGATCTCGACCACGAATTCGCCCGCGCCCAGCGAAGTCTTGCCGGGACTGACCGGGATCGCCTCGGCTGGGACTTCCCGCAAGCCCGAGGGACCGGCGACCACGCAGATCGCGCCGGCCGCCGCCAGAGCGGGCACGCTGTCCGCCGCCGGCGATGCGTTGCACAGGTTGCCCGCCATCGTCGCCCGGTTGCGCACCTGCACCGAACCGATCAGATTCGCCGCCTCGACCACGCCCGGCCAGGCAGCGGCCAGCGCGGCATCGGCCTTGAGCGCGGTGCAAGGCGTTGCCGCGCCGATGACAAAGGCATCGCCCGCGCGCCGCACGCCGTTCATCCCCTCGATCCGCTTGAGATCGATGATCGCCCCGGGATTGAGCCGCCCCGAGCGCATCTGCACGATCAGATCGGTTCCGCCTCCCAGCGGCCGCGCCGTGGGATCGGCGGAAAGCAGGGCAACGGCATCCTCAACCGTGCCGGGCGCGTGATAGGTAGTGGATGACATGATTTCTCCCCGGAACCGAGCGGTCCGAATACCCAAGGAGAATCGTTACTGCCGGGCGCTAAGTCAACCGCTGCAGCCGGTATTTTCTACCGGCCGGTCCGGATTGCCGACCGCCGGATCACATCGACGGCGCGTAATCGCCGTTGAGCGGATAGGTCTGGCCCGCGATCCGCGAAGCGGCGCCCAGCGTGATGGACACCGGTAACGCTTACGAGCGCGTCTCGGCCCGCAGCGCCGATCATTCGGCATCCGCGTGCGCTACGCTGTCGGTTCGCGCTGATCCTTGCAGGCAGCGGCGCAGCCAGGCCAGTGACGGAAGCGGGGGATCGAAAGGTCCTTCCGCCTTTTCTCTTTGGAAGATGGGTTATCCGCCGCGCAGAAGCTGCACGCCCCAATCCCGCTCGAACAGATAGAGCAGCAGCCGCGCCGCTTCCCCGCGCGGGCCGCACAGGCCCCCGTCGCGCTCCATCAGCAGCCGCGCGTCGTCGTGTGCCATCGGCAGCAACTTCTGGATCTGTTCGAGGCTGGCGATGCGGAACGGCGTATCGCCCGATTGCCGGGTGCCGAGCAGTTCGCCGCCGCCCCGCAATTCCAGATCCTCCTCTGCAAGCCTGAACCCGTCCTGCGTTTCGCGCATCAGAGCCAGGCGTTGGCGGGCCGTTTCCGACAGCGCAGTCCCGCGCAGCAGCAGGCAGGACGATTTTTCGCTGCCCCGCCCGACCCGGCCGCGAAGCTGGTGGAGCTGGGCGAGGCCGAAGCGCTCGGCCTGCTCGATCACCATCAGCGTGGCGTTCGGCACGTCCACGCCCACCTCGATCACGGTCGTCGCCACCAGCAGCTTGGCTCCACCTGCCGCGAATCGTTCCATCGCCGCATCCTTGGCTTCGGGCCGAAGCTGGCCGTGAACAAGCACGACCTCATCCCCAAAACGCTCCTTTAGCGCCGCATAGCGGGCCTCGGCCGCGGCGATGTCGTCCGTCTCGCTCTCGCGCACCATCGGGCAGACCCAGTAGGCTTGCTGGCCGGTCTCGAAATGCCGGGCCAGTGCTCCGGCGACATCGTCCAGCCGCTCCACCGAAACGACGCGGGTATCGATCGCCTGCCGCCCGGGCGGCAGTTCGTCGAGCCGCGACACGTCCATCTCGCCGTACTGCGCCAGCGTGAGCGTGCGCGGGATCGGCGTGGCCGTCATCGCCAGCGTATGCGGCGTGCACCGCCCCTTGCGGGCCAGCATCAGCCGCTGGCCGACACCGAAACGGTGCTGCTCGTCGATCACGACAAGCGCCAGGTTGCGGTACTCCACCGTGTTCTGAAAGATCGCATGGGTGCCCACCACGATCTGAATCGAACCGTCGACCAGCCCCATCAGGATCGCCTCGCGCGCCTTGCCCTTGTCTCGCCCGGTCAGCAACGCGATCTCGACACCGGTACCTTCCAGCATCTTGCGCAAGGTATCGTAATGCTGCCGCGCCAGGATTTCGGTGGGTGCCAACAGTGCCGCCTGCGCCCCCGCTTCCGCCGCGATGAGCATCGACGAGAGCGCTACTACCGTCTTGCCCGAGCCGACATCGCCCTGCAGCAGCCGCAGCATCGGCGCGGGTTGTGCCATGTCGCCCTCGATCTCGGCAATCGAGCGTTTCTGCGCCCCAGTTAGCGCAAACGGCAGTTGCAGCCTGCCCCGCAGCGAACCATCGCCCGCCAGCGGCGTGCCGTGCTGCGAGCGGTTGCTCTGCCGCACCAGCATCAGCGCTAGCGCATTGGCGAGCAGTTCGTCATAGGCCAGCCGGTCACGCGCCGCCTTGTCCGGCCCCTTGTGCGCCCCGCGCAGGGCCGCGCGCCAGTCAGGCCATTCCGCACGCGCCAGCAGGCCAGGCTCGATCCATTCGGGCAGCTCTGGCAGAGCCTTGAGCGCCTGCGCCGCCAGTCCGGCCACGCGCCCCTGCGTCAGCCCTTCGGACAGCGGATAGACCGCCTCGCGCAATTGGCCGAGCGGGGCTGACGTGCTGTCCGACACATGCTCGGGATGCACGATCTGCAGCATCTGACCGTACTGGTCGAGCCGCCCTGCCACCCAGCGGCTCTCTCCCACCGGCAGTTGCTTCTTTGCCGTATAGGATGCCCGCCCGAAGTAGGTCAGAGTGCAGATGTTGCCCAGGGCATCCTCGGCCAGCACTCGGAACGGCCCCCGGCCCGAAGGAGAGCGATGTTCGCGCACGGTCAGCGCAATGACGATGTTCTCCCCTACCCCGGCTTCATCGAGGTTCGTTACGGCGCGCCGTTCTACGAAACGGTCGGGCAAGTGATATGCCAGGTCCTTGATCCGCGTGAGCCCCAGCTTTTCGAGCGGGCGTCGCAGCTTGGGTCCGACACCTTCGAGGGCATCGACTTCGACGAACAGGGAATTGAGCGCTTCGGGCCGCATGGAGATGCTCTTAGCGCGCGGCGAAGCTTTTGCACCAGCGGCGCTGTTATTCCTTGTCCAAACTTTCCCGCAACTGATAGAATTCGGGCAAAGAGGAGAGACGCCATGCTGTTGCCGCACGGAACGCTGCTCGCGCTCGTCGATGGCGAGCACTTCGAACTCTACCGCAACACCGGAACCGAAACCGCGCCGAAACTGACGGCTCTGGAAACCCCGGCCCTTGCCGTAACCAATTACAGCGCAGGCGCGCAGGATCATGACAAAGTTTCCCGCCTCCAGCCGGGCGCGCCCAGGGACCGGCTCGCCAAACTGGAGGAAGCAGCACATGCGTCCGCCGTGGCCCATTGGCTCAATGCCGAAGCGCTCGGGCACCGGATCGGGAAGCTGATCGTGATCGCCGATCCCCGCACGCTGGGCGAGATGCGCCGTCACTATCACAAGGAACTGGAAGCCGTGCTGGCGGGAGAACTGGCCAAGACCCTCACCGGCCGGCCGCCGGCGGAGATCGCCAAGGCCCTCCACAGCGCCTGACCGCGCCCGCCCGAGGCCCCGTTCGCCGCCCTTGCCCACGGCAGCGGCGTAGCGTATCGGCGCGGCCATGACCGAACTTTCGCCCAAGAATGCCGAGCGCCTCGCCCGCCTGAAGTTCCGCGCCTGGCACCGCGGCACGCGCGAGGCGGACTACATGATCGGCTGCTTCTTCGACCGCTTCCACGCCGAATGGTCGGATGCCGATATCGACCTGTTCGAAAAGATGATCGAAGAGGAAGATGTGGACATCATGGCCTGGGCGCTGGGCACCCAATCCATCCCCGAGGAATACTGCGGCCCGTTGATCGAGCGGATGATGAAGCTCGATTACGTCGAGATCCCGCGCTGAGGCGGAACTTCACGACGTTTGTCCACGTGGGCACCGGGACAGTTTTCAGAGTTTCCTTGTAAAACATAAGGTGGCGCGGCGGAGAACTTCACGCCGCCCATGCTCATCGCCAACGATGTCAAAGAACCCGATCTGCATAGCGGCCGCTGCAAGTCTGACAGATCATGGCCATGTCAGAAAACCGCCCGGTTTTGATGCGCCTCAAGGTGCATATGCCGATGACCACGGAGACTGGACCGAAAAGTCAAAAGCCGAAAATGCGCGCAAGAAGACGCCGCGCAGGCTTGGCCGGGGGCGTCTGCCCAGTGACGCGGAATAGGTAGTTTCCCAGTTGCACCGCCTGATTCTTGTCCATGACCACGAATTCCGTGTGGACATCCCTGGATCCGTGCGGCGACGATTTCTGCACCAGTTGAAGCTTCAAAACCAATCGGTTGCCGAGATCTTGCGACCTCCAGCCGACCAGCACACCAGAACTCTCTTTCATGGACCGCCCCTGTCCCCGCGACTTATCTCGTTGCGAGATCAGATAAAAAGCAGTCCGTCAAGTTGGTTGGATAACAGATCTGGTGACAGCGCGAGTAGCATGCCGGGACAGCAGCGCGGACATTGCGCATGCCTCTGTCAAAATCCCTTCCGGCCGATTGAAATTCCCGCCCGACCCGCTATTCCGCGCGCTTCCTGACATGCCCGATTTTCAACGCATCCTTTCGGCCACGACGCCGCTGACGCTGACCTCAGTGACGCGCGGGGCACAGCCGCTGGTCATGGCAGACCTTGCGCGCGCCGCCGCCACTTCCGCCAAGGGCGCGCGCGCCGTGTTCATTGCCGACAACGAAGCGACGATGAGCGCGGTGGCGGAGGCGGCGAAGTTCTTTGCGCCCGAGCTGGACGTGGTCGAGTTCCCCGCCTGGGACTGCCTGCCCTATGACCGTGCCAGCCCGGCGCTTTCGGTCAGCGGGCGCAGGCTGGCGGCGCTGTACCGATTGCAGGCGAAGCGGCCCGGCCCGCAATTGCTGGTCACCACCACCAACGCCGTGCTGCAGCGCGTACTCACGCCGTTCCGCATCCGGGAATCGGTGCGGCTGATCAAGCCGGGCATGGAGATCGGCCACGAAAGCCTGATCGCGCTGCTGCGCCGTCAGGGCTATCAGCGCAGCGACACCGCGATCGATGCGGGCGAATTCGCGGTGCGCGGCTCGATCTTCGATATCGTGCCTTCCGGGCTCGATGCCGGTCTGCGGCTCGACTTCTTCGGAGACGAACTGGAAACGCTGCGCCTGTTCGACACCGGCACCCAGCGTTCGACCGGCACGATTGACCAGTTCCTGCTGCTGCCCGCCAGCGAATCCCTGCTCGACGAGGATACCGTCAAGCGTTTCCGGGGCCGCTACCGCGAGATGTTCGGCGCCAATGCCACTGGCGACCCGCTCTATCAGGCAGTCAGCGACGGGCGCCGCCTTGCGGGCATGGAACACTGGCTGCCGCTGTTCGAGGACCGGCTGGTCACGCTGTTCGATCACCTCTCCGACGATGACCTGATCGTGGCCGACACCTCGGCCGTGGGCGCCGTGGAAGAGCGGCTGGGCGACATCGTGGACTACCACAAGGCGCGGCTCGACACCTCCGGCCAGAAAGCGGGCAGCTACCGTCCGCTGGCGACCGATGCGCTCTATCTGGGCGAAGAGGAACTGCGGCAGGTGCTGTCCGGCTTCCCGGTCCATCAGACCGATCCCTTCGCCAAGCCGGAAAGCGGCAAGGTCATCGATTTCGCCTTCGGCAACGCCCGCGATTTCACGCCCGAGCGGGCGCGCGGCGACAATGCCTATGAAGCCGCCGCCAAGCATCTGCACGCCATCGGCAAGAGCGGACGCAAGGCGATCCTGGCCGCCTATTCCACCGGCAGCCGCGCACGGCTCGTGTCGATCCTGGGCGAGGCAAGCCAGTCTAACAAATGGGCGCCCGAGCCGCGCCTCGCCGACACCTGGCAGGAAGCGCTGGGGCTGGCCGTGCAGGGGCGCTCCGCCGCGCTGGTGCTGCCGCTCGAAACCGGGTTTTCGAACGACGCGGTCGAAGTCGTCACCGAGCAGGACATCCTGGGCGACCGGCTCGTGCGCCGCAAGAAAAAGCGCAAGGATTCCGACGCCTTCCTCGCCGAACTTTCGGCGCTGACGCCGGGCGACCTGATCGTCCACATGGACCACGGCATCGGCCGCTACGAAGGCTTGCAGTCGATCCCGGTGGGCCAGTCTCCGCACGACTGCGTGATGCTGACTTATGCGGGCGGCGACAAGCTCTACATCCCGGTCGAGAACCTCGATGTGCTCTCGCGCTACGGCAGCGAGAGCGAGGGCGTCGCGCTCGACAAGCTGGGCGGCGAAGGCTGGCAGAAGCGCCGCGCCCGCCTCAAGGAACGCATCCGCGAGATCGCGGGCGAGCTGATGAAGACCGCCGCCGAGCGCGCCTTGCGCAAGGCGCCGGTGCTGGTGCCCGAAGGCTCGGCCTACGACCAGTTCGTCGACCGCTTCCCCTGGCAGGAAACCGAGGACCAGGACCGCGCGATCGAGGACGTGCTGGGCGACCTCTCCGAAGGCAAGCCGATGGACCGCCTCGTCTGCGGCGATGTCGGTTTCGGCAAGACGGAGGTGGCCCTGCGCGCGGCTTTCGTGGCCGCCATGGCCGGGCACCAGGTGGCCGTCGTGGCGCCGACCACCCTTCTCGCCCGCCAGCACTATTCCGGCTTCGCCGAACGCTTCGCCGGGTTCCCGCTCAATGTCGGCCGCCTCTCGCGCCTCGTGGCCGAGAAGGAAGCGCGTACCACCCGCGAAGGGCTGGCCAGCGGCACGGTCGACATCGTCTGCGGCACCCACGCGATCCTCTCGAAATCGGTGCAGTTCAAGCGGCTGGGTCTTGTCATCGTCGACGAGGAACAGCGCTTCGGCGTCACCCACAAGGAGAAGCTCAAGCAGCTGCGCACCGACGTGCATGTGCTGACGCTCACCGCCACGCCGATCCCGCGCACGCTGCAGATGGCGATGAGCGGCCTGCGCGAACTCTCCACCATCCAGACCCCGCCGGTCGACCGGCTCGCGGTGCGCACTTACGTGATGGAATGGGACGATATGGTGATGCGCGAGGCGCTGCTGCGCGAGCATCATCGCGGCGGGCAGAGCTTCATCATCGTGCCGCGCATCTCGGACATGCCCGAAGTCGAGGACTGGCTGCACAAGCACGTCCCCGAAGTGAAGTTCATCACCGCGCACGGCCAGATGTCGCCAAGCGAAGTGGAAGAGCGCATGAGCGCGTTCTACGAGGGCAAGTACGAAGTGCTGCTCTCCACCACGATCGTCGAAAGCGGGATCGACATTCCGCGCGCCAATACGATCATCATCCACCGCGCCGACCGCTTCGGCCTGGCCCAGCTCTATCAGCTGCGCGGGCGCGTGGGCCGCTCGAAACTGCGCGCCTATGCCTATCTGACGACACCCGCCAACCAGCAGTTGTCCGAAGTCGCCGAGAAGCGCCTGAAAGTGCTGGGCGATCTCGACAGCCTCGGCGCGGGTTTCCAGCTTGCCAGCCACGACCTCGACATTCGCGGCGCGGGCAATCTGCTGGGCGACGAACAGTCTGGCCATATCCGCGAAGTCGGCTTCGAACTCTACCAGTCGATGCTGGAAGACGCGATCATGGAAGCGCGCGCGGGCGGGGTCGGGCTGGAGAAGGATACCTCGGGCCTCAGCCCGCAGATCACCGTCGATGCGCCAATCATGATCCCGGACGATTACGTGCCGGACCTCGCGGTGCGCATGGCGCTCTACCGCCGCCTCAACGATGCGGACAGCCAGCAAGACATCGAGTCGCTCTCGGCCGAAATGATCGACCGCTTCGGGGACCTGCCCGCCCCCACCGCCAACCTGATCCAGCTTATCCAGATCAAGCGGCAGGCGATCGCCGCGCATATCGCCAAGATCGACGTGGGCCCGCGCGGCACGCTGGTGAGCTTCCACAACGACAGCTTCCCTAACCCGATGGGCCTGATCGGCTATGCCGAACGGCTGAATGGCACGATAAAGCTGCGGCCGGATAACAAGCTGGTCCTAGCAAGGGCATGGGGCGATCCCAGGAGCCGCCTCAACGGCCTGTTCCAGCTGACCAGGGGACTGGCCGCCGTCGCGCGCAAGACAGGCTGAAACTTCGGCCGGCAGCCTGACGTAACCCGATTGCAAGCAATTTGCGCCATTCGGGGTGCTCATGAACAGCCCCCGCATCCGCATGGAAAGACCGATGCTGTCCGGATCGTTTCCCGGTCCGGGGCTGGCTGCCCTGCTCATTGCAGTCGTCGCCCTGCTCGTGCGCGGCGGCGCGTTCCTGACCGAGCACATCGATTCCGACGAATGGAGCTACATGCTGATGGGGGCGGACGTAGCCAAAGGCCATTTGCCTTTCGTCCATCAGTTCGACCTCAAACCGCCCATGGTTTTCCTGCTGTTCGGCGCCGTGATCGCGCTGTTCGGCAAGAGCCTGATCGCGATGCGGCTTATCGGCGCAGTCTCGGTTTTCATCGCAGCGTTGTTCGTGTTCCTCATCGGGAAACGCGCGGCAGGTGGATGGCCGGGGTTGGCCGGCGCCTTGATGACGGTGGCCCTGTGCTCGGGCGTGATCGGTCTCGATACGAGTTCCGAACTGCCCGCCATCGCCTTTCTCATGCCTGCGGTATGGATGCTGGTGCGCCGCGAAGGGATCGGTCTCGCCGATGCCGCGTGGTGCGGGCTGCTGATCTCGCTGGCCGTGCTGACACGCACCAATCTGGCGGTGGTTGCGCTGGCCTTTGGCCTGCTGCTGCTTGCGCTGGCCCTGGCAGGGCGCGCTGCACCGCTGGGCTGGCTGGCCTATGGGCTGGCCGGGCTCGTTCCGCCTGTGCTGCTGACGGCGATCTATGCGCTGACAGGACAGCTCGACACTTTCCGGCTGGCGATGGTCGACGTTCCACTCGCCTATTCCGGACAGCTCTCCGCACTGGAAGTGCTGCGCGAACATGCAGTGCAGTACTACTACACCGCACAGGCTGCCCCGTTCACCTATATTCCCATGGCCGGGCTCGCTGTCGCGGGGATGGCCGCAAGCGTATTTGCGCTCGGGGGGCAGGCCTCGACACGAGTGATTGGCGTCGTCTGGACAGGCTTTCTCGCCGTCGGCGTTTCGCTGCTGATCGGCGGCGCGGCCTATCCGCACTATTGGCTCCAGACGATGCCGTTCCTCGGCATTTTCGCTGCCATAGCGCTTTCCACCGCAGCACGGATCCGGCGCCACGCGCCGGTCGCGCTGCCCCTTTGCGGCGTCCTTGCCCTCGCCCCGCCCGCAGCAGCGCTGGCAACCGGCACGCCCCGCACGCTCGCGCTCCTGCGGGCGCC
>JARROF010000081.1:23404-26144 GCA_037384205.1 Novosphingobium sp.
CCAGCTTTCACGCGCCGGGGTCTATCCCAGCAATCTCGGCCGCAAGGCGATCATCAACACGCTTGCCGCCAACGGCTATGTTAGCCCGGACGAGATCGGGCGGATCATGGCGAGCAAGCCGCACTTCGTGGTTACCGACCGCATGGGACGCGGCCGCTTCTGGATGCGCGAGGCCGGCAGGGATATCGACGGCTGGCTGGCCCGGCACTACCGTCTGGCCGCCCGTTTCGGGGACGTGGAGATTTACGAGCGGATCTGATCCTTCAGTCCGCAGCTTCGGCCAGTTCCCGAAACAGCGGTGCGCTCATCGGCTGCGCACGCAGGAAGCCCTGATAATAGGCACACCCCTCGCGCGCGACGACTTCACGCTGCCCCTCTTCCTCGATTCCTTCGGCAATCACCTTAAGATCGAGCGCCTCGGCCATCGCCACGATCGCGCGCAGTACCGCAACGTCGCGCTTGTCGCTGGTAATACCCTCGATCATCGAGCGGTCCAGCTTGAGGTAATGCATCGGCAGGACCTTGAGGTAGCGAAAATTGCAGAAGCCCGCGCCGAAATCGTCGAGCGCGATGCGGATGCCCTGCGCCGAAAATTCCGCCATCATTTCCGCGGCCAGCGTCACGTCGCTGATCAGCGCCTGCTCGGTAACTTCCAGCGTCAGACGCCGCGGCGGAAACCCGCTTTCGCGCACCAGATCGAGCATCTGCCGCACATAGCTGCCGAATGCGAGATCGGCAGGCGTCACATTGATCGAGAGCCGCAGCTCGCCAGGCCATTCGCGGGCGGCGAAAAGCGCCTTGGCGGCAATATGGCGCGAGAGCGGGGCCACATGATCGGCCCGCTCGGCAATGGCGAACAGGGCACCCGCGCCGACGCGGCCCAGCTCCGGATGGTTCCAGCGCGCCAGAGCCTCTGCCCCGGTCAGACGGTCGTCGGCCAGACTGAACTGGGGCTGGAACAGCACTTCGATCTCGTCCCGGTCGATCGCACCGAGCAGATCCGCTTCAAGCTGCGCACTGGAGCGGCCCGGCGGCGTCACTTCGCCATCAGCCCAGGCGAGCCGCCCGCCCTGCCCTTCGCTCGCCTCTCCCAGCGCGCGACCGAGCCGGTCGAGCATCGACTCGACGCTCTCACCGGTCAGAGCCCGGATCAGGGCGACACGGGGCGAGAGGCGCAGAATGCCGGTGGGAACCGCGATCGGACGGGCAATCAGATCAACGAGCTGATCGGCCACGAGCTGCCAACGCTCCCGGCTGCACGATTCGTTCGCAACGACCAGGAAACTGCCCCCTCCGACCCGGGCCATCTGCCAGGGACCGTCGAGTTCCTCGGACGCGAAATGCTGAATACGGCTTGCAACTTCCTCCAGCGCGCCGTCCCCGGCTGCCTCGCCATAGGCAATGTTGATGGCTTCGAGCCGCCGCAGCCTGAGCAGCATGGCATGTACATGGGTATGACGCGGCGCGATCACCGGATCGGCGCGCCAGGCGGCAATACGGTCATGAATGGCCTCTATACCGGGAATTCCCGTCAACCTGTCCTCGATTCTGCGGGAATGGCCGGAAACCGGATCCGGAATATGCTGGTTATGTGGTGCACCCATGGTCGGTCTGTAGCCTAAACCCCTTGCCAAACGCTTCAAAATTTCACAGCCCACCCATATTGGGACGGCAACGGCCGGGGATTTTGATGAGCGACCTTCCGAAGCTGGCATTGATTGTGTCGGACAGCGCCAAAGCGCAGGCCGGAGCGCATGGACTCCGCGACGCCCACCCCTGGGTTTCGCCTGAAGATGCTGAAATTCTCGTTGTGCTCGGCGGTGACGGGTTTCTCCTGCACGTACTGCACGAAATGCTCAGCTGGGACAGGATCAAGCCTGTTTACGGCATGAACCTCGGCACGGTCGGCTTCCTGATGAACGGGCAGCACGATCACGTGCCGATCACCCGGCGTATTACCGAGGCCCACCGTGTTCCGGTTCGCCCGCTATGCATGCACGCCACGACGCAGGATGGGCAGGAATTCAGCTACTACGCGATCAACGAAGTCTCGCTGCTGCGTGAAACGCGCCAGACGGCCAAGCTGGAAGTGCGTATCAACGGGCGCGTGCGGATGGAGGAACTGGCAGGCGATGGTATCCTCGTCGCCACGCCGGTGGGCTCCACAGCCTATAACCTCTCGGCCAACGGACCGATCCTGCCGCTGGGCAGCTGCATGCTGGCTCTCACTCCGATCAGCCCGTTCCGTCCCCGCCGGTGGAAAGGCGCGATCCTGCCCGAGAGCGCCGAAGTGGAATTCCGTATTCGCGAGCCGAGCAAGCGCCCTGTTGCCGCCGTGGCCGACCAGAAAGAAGTGCGCGACGTATCCACGGTGCGCATCGCCGTCACGACCGAAAAGGAACTGACCCTGCTCTTCGATCCCGGATTCACACTGGAAGAGCGCATCTTCGCCGAGCAGTTCCAGGTCTGAATCGGCGGAGAAAATTTTCCATGAAATTTCCGCATCAACAGGGTTGCCAAGCCATCAAGGGCCGCTTATAGGCGCACCCCTGCCCCACGGTGGAGACATTGCAGGGCTGCTCCCCGATAGCTCAGCGGTAGAGCATTCGACTGTTAATCGAATGGCCGTAGGTTCGAATCCTACTCGGGGAGCCACTTTCCTTTCCGCAAGCGTTCGCCAGCGACCGCAAAACACCCCAAAACCCTAGGAAAACTAATCCGCAAGCGCACGCGTGCGTTC
>JARROF010000082.1:0-18413 GCA_037384205.1 Novosphingobium sp.
TGGCGCAGTGCTGAAAACAGCGCGCTTCGCCCCGTGAAGAGGCTGGTCCCGGCACCGATCGCGGCGAGAGCCGCGCCGCTGGCGGCCAGGCTGGCGATCAAGGCAGGCTGCCCGGAGAGCAGCAGGAACGGCGCCACCGGCACGATCGCACCGGTCGAAAACAGCATGAATGACCATCCGGCGGCGGCCCAGGCCGATCCGCCCAGTTCGTCCGGATCGATACCCAGCTCTTCACGGGCCAGCGTGTCCAGCGCGGTGCCTTCGTCGGTCAGCAAACGTTCGGCCAGCGCCCGGGCTTGCGGTTCGGGAATGCCCTTGGCCTGATAGATGAGGACCAGCTCCTCCTTCTCCTCCTCGGGCACCTCGCGCAGTTCTTCGGCCTCGGTCGCGATCTGGCTGCCGTAGAGTTCGCGTGAACTGGTGACAGACAGCCATTCGCCCATCGCCATCGAGCAGGCTCCGGCCACCAGACCGGCCATACCGGTGAGCAGCAGCGCCTGCTGGCTGCTGGCGGCCCCGGCCACGCCCATGACCAGACTGAGGTTGGAAACGAGCCCGTCGTTGGCCCCCAGCACGGCCGCGCGCAAGGTGTTGCCGCCGCCGCGGTGGCGGCCTTCGATCAGGGCCAGTGCCGGGCCGGGCAGGCCGCCCTTGCCGGCCGCCGCGCGCATCAACCGGGCGTGCGAGCGTTCGTCTGCAGGCAGGCCCGCGTCGCGCGCTTCGGGTTGATCGTCGTAAGCGGCGCTGTCGCGCGTTTCGCCCGCGGCCAGTGCCGGGAGCACGAAAGCCGGGCCGAACCTGCGGGCCAGCGCGCCCAGCATCCGGGCGCGCAGCGAAGGCTTGGGGGCGTAGGATACGCCCTTTTCGGCCAGCCGCTTCCGCCAGAAATCGCCATGCGCGCGCTCTATGGCCCCCAGCCGGGCGAAGACTTCGGCCAGCTTGGGATCGGCCTCGCTGGAGGCAAGCGCGTCGTAAACCGCCGCGCCATCGATTTCGCCGCGCAAGTTGGCGCGATAACGCGGCACAGGGTCGGAAGCGGTCATGGCCTTACCCTCTACCGCTCGGCTGCGCCGGTCAACTGCCTTGCGGGCTTTCCGTGACCGCCTGCAGCTTGGCCAGACACTCCGCCTTGCGCTTGTCGCGCGCGCCGGCGATGTCCTGCGCGACTTGTCCGGGCAGGACGCAATCCCTGACCGGGCGGACTGGATGCTTCGCGCGGCAGCCGGATTCGGTGCTGAACCAGTCGTCGGCGCAATCCTCGTAGGCGGCCTGATCGGCATCGTGCAGGCTCTGGCAGCTGCGGGTCCAGCGCTGCTTGTACGACAGTTCGGCGAAGTTGACGCAGTCGTCATAGGCCACTTGCGCGGCCTGCACGCGCTTGGCCTGTTCGACCAGCGCCTGGGTCCGCCGGTTCGCCACCGCCTGCTTTTCGGTCATGGCCTCGGTCTGGTGGCGAAGGTCCTGCGACGGCAGGTAGATGCCGTAATAGAACCCCACGCCGCTCCCCGCGAGCAGCGCGCCCAAGGCAAGCGAGAGCTTGAGGATGGTGTCGGCGTGTCTGCTCATCACCCCTGTTCGCGCGCCACTTCGCGCCAGCCGATGTCGCGGCGGCAAAAGCCGCTGGCGAAGTCTATGGCATCGGCGGCGGTATAGGCGTTCGCCTGCGCTTCGGTGACCGATTGGCCGCGCGCCGTCACATTGAGCACGCGTCCGCCATTGGCGACAAGCTGGCCGTTCTTCACTGCCGTGCCCGCGTGGAAGATTTTGGCGCCGTTCGCTTCCGCAGCCGCGACTCCATTGATCGCGCCGCCCTTTTCCGGCGTGCCGGGATAGCCTTTGGCGGCCATAACCACGGTCAGCGCGGTATCGTCCGAAAAGCGCGGCGGCTCGATCGCGCCAAGGCGGTGTTCGGCACAGGCGTGGAGCAGCTCGACCAGATCCGATTCGAGCCGCAGCAGCATGACCTGACATTCGGGGTCGCCGAAACGGCAGTTGTATTCGATCAGCTTGGGGCCTTCGCGCGTCAGCATCAGGCCCAGGAACAGCACGCCCGAATAGGGCATGCCTTCGTTTGCCAGTGTCCGCACGGTAGGGGCGATGATCCGGGTCATCGCTTCGCCCGCAAGCTCCGCCGTCAGCACCGGGGCGGGGCTGTAGGCGCCCATGCCGCCGGTGTTGGGGCCGGTATCGCCGTCCCCCACGCGATTGTGGTCCTGCGCCGAGGCGAAGGGGACAATGGTGGAGATGGTCATGGCGACAGTCACGCCCTTGCCGGCGGCGAGGCCATCGGCCTTGATCACCACCGGTGCGCCGAACTTCGCGAGCGCGGTCATGGCATCGGCTTCGTTCGAAACGCGCTCATAGCCGCCGGTGGGGATGTTCGCGCGGGCGCACAGGTCCTTGGTGAAGCCCTTGGAGCCTTCGAGCTGGGCCGCCGCCTTGCCGGGGCCGAACACGGCAAAACCCTGGCCGCGCAGGGAATCGGCGAGGCCATCCACCAGTGGCGCTTCCGGCCCGATGACGACAAGGCCGATCACGTTTTCTTCGCAGAAGGCGATCACGGCATCATGATCGGTGGCATCGAGCGACACGCATGTAGCGTGTTCGGCAATCCCCGGATTTCCGGGCGCGGCCCAGAGCGTTTCGCAGAGCGGGGATTGCGCCAGCTTCCAGGCCAGCGCATGTTCGCGGCCGCCCGAGCCCAGAAGAAGGATGTTCATTACCCGTGCCTTTCCACAATGACGAGTACGATGACGGTTGTTCGGGGGGGCTGGTAGCGAAGCAAGGCGTCGGGGACAACGCTGCCCCGCTTTCGGTGAGCGAGATATCCGCCCTGCTGAAGCGCACGGTGGAAGACCGTTTCGGTTTCGTGCGCCTGCGCGGCGAACTTTCGGGCGTGAAGCGAGCAGCCTCGGGCCATCTCTATTGCGCGCTGAAGGACGACAAGGCGGTGATTGACGGGGTGATGTGGCGCGGCGGTGCCCAGCGCCTGCCGTTTCGCCCCGAAGACGGGATCGAGGTGATCGCCACTGGCAAGCTCACGACGTATCCGGGCCGCTCCAAGTATCAGATCGTTATCGAATCGATGGAGATCGCCGGGGAAGGCGCGCTGCTGGCGCTGCTGGAAAAGCTGCGCGCGCGGCTGGCGGCCGAGGGACTCTTCGCCCCCGAGCGCAAGCGCGCCCTGCCGTTCCTGCCGCGCGTGATCGGCGTCGTGACGTCACCCACCGGCGCCGTGATCCGGGATATCCTGCACCGCCTGGCAGACCGTTTTCCCAGCCGGGTGCTGGTCTGGCCGGTGCTGGTGCAGGGCGAAGGCGCCGCGCAGCAGGTGGCCAATGCGGTGCGCGGCTTTTCGGCGATTGCGCCCGGCGGCCCGGTGCCGCGCCCCGATGTAGTGATCGTTGCGCGCGGTGGCGGCTCGATCGAGGATTTGTGGAGTTTCAACGAGGAAGCGGTGGTACGCGCCGTGGCCGAATCGGCGATTCCGGTGATCTCCGCCGTCGGGCACGAGACCGACACCACCTTGTGCGACTATGCGGCTGACCGCCGCGCGCCCACGCCTACCGCTGCTGCTGAAATCGCGGTGCCGGTGCGGGCCGAACTGATGGCGCAGCTGGATGAACTGGCCTTGCGCAAGCGCCGCTGCGCGATGCGTCCGGTCATGCTGGGCCGCGAACGGCTGGAAGCGCGCGTGCAGCGTCTGCCCAAGCCTGAGGCGATCCTCTCGGCCAAGGCGCAGAAGCTGGACGAACTATCCGACCGCTTGCGGCGCGGCCTGCAGGATCAGGAGCGAGCCAAGCGCGAGCGGTTGGGCCATACCGCCGCCAAGCTCTCGCTGCCGCTGCTGCGCCAGCGCGTGGCGGCCAGCAATGAGCGGCTGGAGCGGGCAGGGCTTACGCCGCGCCTGCTCAGCCGCCGCTGGACGCAGGCACGCGATGCGCTGGCGCCGGTGGCCCGTGTGTTGCCGCAACTGGACCCCCGCCTGCCGCTCCAGCGCGGCTATGCGCTTGTCACCAGCGTGGACGGGCAGGCGTTCACCAGCCGT
Source organism: Novosphingobium sp. (assembly GCA_037384205.1). Classification (GTDB taxonomy): domain Bacteria; phylum Pseudomonadota; class Alphaproteobacteria; order Sphingomonadales; family Sphingomonadaceae; genus Novosphingobium. The sequence continues at coordinate 4,049 of JARROF010000082.1, forward strand.
GAACGGGCCGCGCAGGAGGCTGCGCTCGTGCTCGAATTCCGCGATGGCAAGCTGCCGGTCACCGTCGGTTCAGGCGCATCAGCGCATAGTCCCGCTTCCCCTCCACCGGCGGCGCCCCGCAAACCGGCGCGTCCGAAAGCCCCGGAGCCCCGGCAGGGCGATTTGTTCTGACCGTCAGGCTTTGCTAGGAAATGCCCATGCTTATGTCCTCCACCGATCGCCCCGCAAAGCTCAGCTACGGCCCCAACGGGTTTCGTGTGCTCAGCCCCGGTCATTATGTGAATTGTGCCGTCACCGGCGAGCAAGTGCTGCTGGAAACGCTGCGCTACTGGAGCGCGGACCGGCAGGAAGCTTATGCCAGCGCAGAGATCGCCACCCGGCGCCTGCTCGGGCAGGCATGAGGCGGCGCGCTGTCACTTTCACTTCCCTGTCCACAGCAGCCATTGCAGCGGTCGTTGGCGCATATGCCGTTACCGACGGAGCTTCCTGGGGCGGCAGCCCGGCTCATGCCGCCGTGGAGGGCACGGGAGCGGCTCATCTGACCTATTCCGGCGAGCTGACGCAGGGAGGCTGGATTCGCGGTACGGTGCCGGCAGGCACGCAGACGCTGTCGCTTGATGGCCAGCCCGTGTCAGTGGCGCCTGACGGGGCATGGTTTGCTGCGTTCGATCGCGATGCCGGTCCGCGGGCCGTGCTTTCGATGACGGCTGCGGACGGCAGCGTAACGCAGCAGTCGCTGACGGTTGCGCCGCGTGCCTGGCACATCGAGCGCATCAATATTCCCCGCAAGCCCGGTGGCCCCAGCGAGGCGTTCATGAAGCTGCGGCGCCCTGAACTCGCGCAGATTCATGCGGCGAGGGCCATGCATACCGGTGCGCAAGGGTGGCGGGAACACTTCATCTGGCCGGTGAAGGGTCGCATTTCCGGCCGGTTCGGCTCGCAGCGCATCTATCGCGGCGAGCCCGGCAGCTACCATTCGGGAATCGACATCACCACCGGCCACAGCGGCACGCCGTTCGTGGCGCCTGCGGACGGTGTTGTGATCCTGGCGGCGAAGAAGCCGTTCACGCTGGAAGGCAACCTGCTGATGATCGATCACGGCATGGGGCTCAACAGCGCTTTCCTGCACTGCTCGCAGATCCTCGTGAAAGAGGGTGACCATGTGAAGAAGGGGCAGGTTATCGGCAAGATCGGCATGACCGGGCGCGCGACCGGCCCCCATTTGCACTGGTCGATCAAGTGGGAAAACGCGCGGCTTGATCCGCTGCTGTTCACGGGACCGATGAATTGAGGGGAAGGCGCTGTCGGCGTGCTTGCGGCGGCGCGGGAACCGTCTAGAGACCGCGTGTGCGCCGCGCCATTGCCTCTCTGCTGCCGCTTGTGGTTTTGTTGGCGCTTACCTGGATACGCGGTCCCTTGTCGCCGGGGACCTCCGACCTTCGCGTCCGCGTTGTTCCGATCGCACTGCCGCCGAAGCATACGCTTCAAGCCTATCTGGGGGCGTTTCGGCTGGAAGGCGGCTGGCAGCTCAAGTCGCGAAACGACATGTTTTTCGGCTACTCGTCGATGGTTCCGCAACCGGACGGACGCATTCTGGCTTTAAACGATGCCGGGGATTATCTCCGGTTTTCACCGCCCGGCGTTTTGCCGCCCAGACTGCAGATCGGCGGAATCGGGTTCCGGGAACATGTGGGTGGGAAAAAGTATCGCGATGTCGAATCCGTCGCGCACGATCCGGTTACCGGCCGGTACTGGCTTGGCCTGGAAAGCCGGAACATGATTGTCCGGACGGATGCACGCCTGGTTGAGGAGGCCGGGGTTGCACCTCGGGCGATGGCAGGATGGGGGCTGAATACAGGACCCGAAGCCTTGGCGCGCTTGCCCGATGGGCGTTTCGTGACGATCCGCGAAGTCACGCGTTCGCTTTTCGATCCGCGATTGCACGAGGCCGTGCTGTTCGACGGCGATCCGGTCGAGCACCCTGACGGCCATCGGTTCCTGTTCGAAGGGCCGGACAATTTCTCGGTCGTTGACATGGCACTGCTGCCCGATGGCCGGGCGCTCATTCTTATGCGGCGATTGCTCTGGCCGCTGCCTATGCGCTTTGCCGGACGAATCGTGGTTGCCGATACGAGGCAGATCCGACCGGGCAAAGTCTGGCACTCGCTGCCGCTTGCCTCGCTCGCTTCGGTGCTTCCCGTCGACAATTTTGAAGCGATCGGTGTCGTTCCACGGCCTGACGGCCGAGTGACTGTATGGTTGATGTCCGACGATAACGGCATGCGCGTCTGGCAGCGCACATTGCTCTGGAAACTTTCGGTCGATCCCCGCCGGCTGCCCTGGCCGAAACGCTGATTACAGGCATACGAAAAGGCGCGCAGCCTAGCTGCACGCCCTTCGTCAGCTTACCTGTCCGGCTCTCCTTGCGGAGAGTGGCGGAAAATCAGGCGGCCTGCTTCTTCTTGAGCTCGCGCTTCACCTTAAGGGCGCGCGGCGAAAGCTTCGAGTCCGAAGCTTTGAGCAGCCAGTTGTCGAGGCCGCCGTTGTGTTCGACCGAACGCAGGCCGTGGGTCGAAACGCGGAACTTGAAGCTGCGGTCCAGAGTTTCCGACATCAGCGTCACGTTCTGCAGGTTGGGCAGATAAACGCGCTTGGTCTTGTTGTTGGCGTGGCTGACGTTGCAGCCGACCTGGCGGCTCTTGCCAGTCAGTTCGCAGATGCGGGACATGTCTACTCTCGCTCGAAAAAATCTGTTGCCGTTTGTACGGGAAGGCGCGCCCTTACCGATTCCCCCCGGCAAGGTCAAGTTGCATGGCGGAATTCGGCGCGCTAGCGCGGTTCCATGACTCGCTGGCCACTTCCCGAATACATGCAGATGGCTCTCGCGCAAGCCCGCGAGGCTGCCGATTCGGGTGAAGTGCCCATCGGCGCGGTGGTGGTGAAGGACGGAAAGGTAATCGCCACGGGGCGAAACGGCCCGCGCGAGCGCCACGATCCCACCAGCCACGCCGAAATCGAGGCGATTCGCGCGGCTGCCCGTGCGCTCGGCAACGAACGGCTCGAAGGCTGCGAACTGTGGGTGACGCTGGAACCTTGCGCGATGTGCGCGGGCGCCATCGCCCACGCGCGAATCGCCCGGCTGTATTACGGCGCCTCCGATCCCAAGGGTGGCGCGGTAGAACACGGTGCGCGGGTGTTCGAGCACGAACAGTGCCTGCACCGGCCCGAGGTCTATCCGGGTATCGGCGAGGCCGAATCGGCGGACCTGCTGCAGGGGTTCTTTCGCGAGCGGCGTTAAAGCCCGCGCCAGATCTTCAGGCTGGCCGAATCGGATGGGCCGAACTGCCGTTTGCTGCAGCGCTTGGGCATGAAGTCCTTGCCGTAACACAGCCGCACTTCGCGCAGCCAGCCGGTGCGGCTGAGGTTCATGCCGACATATTCGGCTTTCCAAGCGGGATTGCGTGCGACGAAGGCCTTGCGCAAGTCGCCCACTGTCAGGCCCTTCTGGCGCGAGAGCCGGTCGGCATCGGGCCAGCGGACCGAGCGCCACAGGATCGCGCTCACCTTGAAATAGAGTTGCGGCGTCTTTGCCATGCACGAGCCGTGTTTGGCCCATTCGTGCACAAGCAGGCCGGGCGAGGGCGTCATGCACAAGTTGCGCCGCACAACTTCCGGCGAGGGCAGCGGCGTGCCCGAGCACCATTGCGGCGCCGGGCCGCTCCTCGCTTCGGGCCAGAGGCCATGGAGGATGAATCCGAAGCGCCCGTTGCGATGCGAACACTGCATGGAGCGGGTGTCGCCGCTCTTCTTGCAGTAGTCGGGCGACCAACTCGCCGCGAGCGTATAGCCCGATACCGGCAGCTTGCGCACCGGCCCGTGCGGCTTGACCGGGCGGATGGGGGCGATTGTGCGCGGGAGAGTGCACTGATAGGCTTGGGCCCTGGCCGCGCCGGTTGGCAGCGTGAGGCCTGCCAGCACCGCGAAGGCTGTGATGCCGTCCCGTATCCGCATTATTCGAATATCGTCGTCTCTTCCGGTCCGGGCGTGCCCTTTCCGGCGAACCAGGCCCGGGCGTCCTTGCGGAATAAGAAGGCGACCGCAACGACCTGCAGCGCAGTGATAGTCACAGTGAAGACAAGCGACAGAAGTCCGCGCGCCATGAGCACGGACAGGGTCGGGAGCAAGGATACAAGGCCAAGTCCGGTCAGGACGGCGAGAATCCACTTCGCCATGTTGCTTGCACGGCGGGATATGAAAAACCACAGCAACAGGGGAATGCCGAGGCTGAAGAGCGTGATGGAGACCAGAAAACGGGTGGACGTCCCGGTGGAGCCCAGCATGGCCATGTTGTCCTGAAATGACAGAGCAGCATTGATCAGGCCCAGCACCAGTGCGCCAAGAAAGAACCGGTCAAACAATGTAATCGAGTGAGGGCGCACGTATTCGTCTCCTGCAGCAAAGGGGCATGGCAGTTTTTTCTTACAGCGGCGTGAAGTCCAGCCCGATATCGGCAGCCGGCGCGCTTTGCGTGAGACGACCGACCGAGACGTATGTGACGCCGGTGGCGGCGATGGGGCCGATAGTCGAAAGGTTCACGCCGCCGGAGGCTTCGGTGGGTACGCGCCCGGCAGTGAGGGCCACGGCCTCTTGCAGCATGTCCGGACCCATGTTGTCGAGCAGCAAGTGGTGCGCGCCTGCCGCGATGGCCGGTTCGATCTGTTCGAGGTGATCGACCTCGCAGATGATCTGCGCCACGCCCGCAGCCTTCGCGCGCGCCACAGCCCTGCCGACGCCGCCTGCGACGAGGACGTGATTGTCCTTGATCATTGCCGCGTCCCACAGGCCCATGCGGTGGTTTTGCGCGCCGCCTATGCGGGTGGCGTACTTTTCCAGGTGGCGCAGGCCCGGGATCGTCTTGCGCGTGTCCAGCAGCGTGGCATGGCCGTTCATCGCATTTACGTATTCGCGGGTCATCGTTGCGATGCCGGACAAGTGCTGGACCGTGTTGAGCGCCGAGCGTTCGGCCGTCAGCATCGCACGGGCGTTGCCGGTCAGGCGCATGAGGTGCGTTCGGGGCTCCGCCCGGGCGCCTTCGGCCACGAGAATTTCGATCTCCATGGCCGGATCGAGCGCGCGGAAAAAAGCCGCCGCGATCGGCAGGCCCGCCACGGTAATCGCATCGCGTGAGTCCATGACGCCGGAAAACCGCGCGGCCGCGTCGATTACGCTTTCCGACGTGACGTCATGACCGCCACCGGGAAGGCCGGTGCCGAGGTCTTCGGCCAGAGTTGCATCGACGAAGGCGGCAAGGTCAAAGCCCGGAATTGAGAATGCGTTCATGGACGGGTTCTCTTGCGCATCGCCGCGCGATTGTCGAGGGCGGCCGAAATGTACGCCAGATGAATGATTGCCGAAAGACCGCGGTATCGTTAGCATTTGTGCAATGCACCCAGAATTGCTTCACGCAGCGGAAGATCCGCAGGCCGAACGTGCCCTGCCATGGTATGCGCATACTTATACGCAAGTGCTGATCGCTATCGTGGCGGGCGCTACGCTGGGGTATTTTTTCCCGGCGGCGGGTGAGGCGTTCAAGCCTCTGGGCGACGGATTCGTTCACCTCGTCAAGATGATCATCGCCCCGGTCATCTTCCTGTCGATCGTCACTGGCATTGCCGGGATGCGCGATCTGGGATCGGTGGGCCGGGTGGCGGCGAAGGCCTTTGCCTATTTCATCACCTTTTCGACCGTGGCGCTGTTCGTCGGGCTGATCGTTGCCAACGTGGTGCATCCCGGTGCCGGGCTCAACATCGATCCCGCCTCGCTCGATGCCTCGAAAGTGGCCGGCTATGCCGCCAGGGCGCACGAGAATACCGTAGTCGGCTTTCTGCTCGGCGTGATTCCCGAAAGTCTGCTGTCGTCGCTGACCGACGGCAATATCCTGCAGACGCTGCTGGTGGCGATCCTGTTCGGCGTGGCGCTGCCGCTGGTGGGGCCGCGCGGAGAGCGGATCATCGGTGCGCTGGAGGACCTTTCGCTGGTGGTCTTTCGCATCGTCGCCATCGTCATGAAGGCGGCCCCGCTCGGCGCGTTCGGGGCCATGGCCTATACCATCGGCAAGCACGGGGTCGAATCGCTGGCCAATCTCGTGTTCCTGGTGGGCACGTTCTATTTCACCTCGATCCTGTTCGTGGTGGTCGTGCTCGGCGCGGTGTCGCTATGGGCGGGCTTCTCGATCTTCCGGCTGATCGGCTACCTCAAGGCCGAACTGCTGCTGGTCCTGGGCACCTCGTCTTCGGAAAGCGCATTGCCGCTGCTGATCGAGAAGATGGAGCGGGCAGGCTGCCCGCGCCCGGTGGCCGGGCTGGTGATTCCCACCGGCTATTCGTTCAACCTCGACGGGACCAATATCTACATGACGCTGGCCGCACTGTTCATCGCGCAGGCCTGCAATGTGCACCTCTCGCTCGGTGAGCAATTGCTGCTGCTGGGCGTGGCCATGCTCTCGTCCAAAGGCGCGGCGGGGGTGACGGGGGCCGGGTTCGTGACGTTGGCCGCGACGCTGTCGATCGTGCCTTCGGTGCCGGTGGCGGGGATGACGCTGATCCTGGGCGTCGACCGGTTCATGAGCGAATGCCGCGCGCTCACCAATTTCATTGGCAATGCCGTGGCATCGGTCGTGGTGTCGCGCTGGGAAGGCCAGCTCGACCATGCGAAGCTCAAGGCTGCCCTGTCCGGGAACTTGCCCGAGGAACCGGCGGAGATGCCTCAGACCCCGGTTTTGCCGCCGCAGGAAGCGGGCGAACCCGCAGCTTCCTGAAGGGCAGGACGGGCGGCACCGGTCGGGCCGGACGCCGCCCTTGTTCGTTTCAGCCCATGATGCCCGCGGCGGCCAGCACCGCGCTGGTCAGCACGTCGGGCGCGATCGAGGTCATCGGCACGATCTGCACCGGCTTTTCCATGCCGAGCAGCATCGGGCCGATATTGGTCGCCCCGCCGATCTCACGCAGCAGCTTGGCCGAGATATTGGCCGATTGCAGCCCCGGCATGATCAGCACGTTGGCCGGTGCCGAAAGGCGGCAGAACGGATAAAGTGCCATGATCTTCGGGTTCAGCGCGGCATCGGGTGCCATGTCGCCATCGTACTCGAATCCGGGGTTCTGCGCGTCGAGGATGTGGACGGCATCGCGGATGGTGTCCAGCCACTTGCCCGAGGGATTGCCGAAGGTCGAATAGCTGAGGAACGCGACGCGCGGCTCGTGGCCCAGGTTGCGGGCGTCGGCTGCGGTTTCGGTGGCGATCACCGCCAGTTCTTCCGCGCTCGGGCGTTCGTTGATGGTGGTATCGGCCAGGAACACGGTGTGCGTCTTGCCGACCAGCATGTGAATGCCGAAGGGCAGCTTGCTCTCGGCCGGATCGAGGACGCGGCGCACTTCCTTCATCGACTGCGCGAAGGGCCGGGTCATGCCGGTGATCATGGCATCGCCCACGCCCAGCCTGAGCAGGCCGGAGGCGAAGACGTTACGGTCCGTATTGCACATGCGCTGCACGTCGCGTTGCAGGAAACCGCGCCGCTTGAGGCGCTCGTAAAGCATCTCCACCATCGGGGCGACATGTTCGGAAACCATCGCGTTTTCGATCTGGTAGCTTTCCGGATCGGCCACGCCGAGTTCGGCCATCAGATCGAGGATGGCCTGCGTGCGGCCGACCAGAACCGGCTCGCCATAGCCGAAATCGCGGTACTGGATCGCGGCGCGCAGGACCACTTCGTTATCGGCTTCGGCGAAGATCACCCGCTTGGGGTTCGCCTTGACCTGGGCATAGACCTTGCTGAGCACCGAGGTCGTGGGGTTGAGCCGCGCCTTGAGTTCGTGGCGGTAGGCGTCGAAATCCTCAATGTGCTTGCGCGCGACGCCCGAATCCATGGCCGCCTTGGCCACGGCGGACGGCACCACTTCCATCAGGCGCGGATCGAACGGCGCCGGGATGATGTATTCGCGGCCGAATTGCTGCGATTCGCCATAGGCCGCCGCGACTTCCTCGGGCACTTGCTGGCGGGCCAGATCGGCGATGGCATGGGCGGCGGCGATCTTCATCTCTTCGTTGATCGCAGTGGCATGCACGTCGAGCGCGCCGCGGAAGATGAAGGGGAAGCCCAGCACATTGTTGACCTGGTTCGGATAGTCCGAACGGCCCGTGGCGACGATCGCGTCCGGGCGGACTTCCTTGACTTCGGGCGGGGTGATTTCCGGATCCGGATTGGCCATCGCGAAGATGATCGGCTCGGGCGCCATGCCCTGAACCATCTCCTGCGTGACCGCGCCCCTGGCCGAAAGGCCCAGGCACACGTCGGCACCTTTCAGCGCTTCGGTCAGCGTGCGTTTGTCGGTCATGACGGCATGGGCGGACTTGAACTGATCGACGTTCTCGCGGCCGGGATAGATCACGCCGCGCGTGTCGCAGACCAGCACGTTCTCATGCCGCACGCCCATCGACTTGATCAGCGAGGTGCAGGCCAGTGCCGAGGCACCGGCGCCGTTCACCACGACTTTGATGTCTTCCAGCTTGCGGCCGGTCAAGTGGCAGGCGTTGATCAGGCCGGCGGCGGCGATGATCGCGGTGCCGTGCTGATCGTCGTGCATCACCGGAATGTTCATCCGCTCGCGCAGGGTCTGCTCGATGATGAAGCACTCGGGCGCCTTGATGTCTTCCAGGTTGATGCCGCCGAAGCTGGGTTCCATCAGCGTGATGGCTTCGATCAGTTCATCGACGTTCTCGCTGGCCAGCTCGATATCGATGGCATCGACATCGGCGAAGCGCTTGAACAGCACCGCCTTGCCTTCCATCACCGGCTTGGAAGCGAGCGCGCCGAGATTGCCCATGCCCAGAATGGCGGTGCCGTTGGAAATCACACCGACAAGATTGCCCTTGGCGGTGTAGTTGTAGGCCAGCGAGGGATCGTCGGCGATGGCCTGCACCGGTACGGCGACACCCGGAGAGTAGGCGAGCGAAAGGTCGCGCTGCGTCGCCATCGGCTTGCTGGCGATGATCTCGATCTTACCCGGGCGGATCGTCTCGTGATAAAACAGGGCTTCGCGCTCGGTGAACTGGACCTTACTTTTGTCAGACAAGTTAAATCTCCCGATTTCGCCCGTGCCCCTAACGGATGTTGCCGCAACGCGATAGGGGAAAGGATCGATGCGTGCGCTTCACAAATACCGAACCGGGGCGCTAACGCTGGCCCCATGAGTTCCGGCGCTACTCCCATGATGGCCCAATACCTCGCGCTGCGCGAGGAAGCGGGCGATTGCCTGTTGTTTTACCGCATGGGCGACTTCTTCGAACTGTTTTTTGACGACGCGAAAAAGGCCGCCGCGATCCTCGATATCGCGCTTACCACGCGCGGCGAGCACAACGGGGCGCCGATCCCGATGTGTGGCGTTCCGGTGCATTCGGCGGAAAGCTATCTTGCGCGTCTGATCAAGGGCGGGTGCCGCGTCGCCATTGCCGAACAGACCGAAACGCCTGCCGAAGCCAAGGAGCGCGCCAGAAAGGAAGGCAGGGCCTCCAAAGCGCTGGTGGCGCGCGATATCGTGCGCTTCGTCACCGCGGGCACGCTGACCGAGGAAGCTCTGCTGGAGCCGCGCCGGGCCAATGTGCTGGCGGCGGCCTGCGCCATGCGCGGTCTGGTGGGCATCGCCGCCTGCGATATCTCCACCGGCCAGATGGAGCTGGAGGAATGCGCGCCCGACCGTCTCGGCGCCACGCTGGCGCGGCTGGGGGCAAGCGAGCTGGTCGTGCCTGATGGCTGGGAACTGGCGCCCGAGAACGCGATCCTGCGTTCGGGCCACGAGTTCTCGTCCGAAGGCGGCGAGGAACGGCTGAAGCTGATCCACGGCGTTTCCACGCTCGATGGTTTCGGCAGCTTCACCCGGTCGATGCTGGCGGCGGCGGGCGGGCTGATCGCCTATCTCGACCATGTCGGGCGTGGCAGCCTGCCGCTGCTGCTGCCGCCGCAGGCGCGCGCGGGCGAGTCGACGCTGGCGATGCGCGGGCGCGCGCCAGCTCGCGCAGGACCTGTCCGCCCCGCTGACGGATCGCGCCGCGATCGCCGAGCGGTTGGAACTGGTGGAATGGCTCCACGACGATGCCTTGCTGCGCGAGGATTTGCGGGCGGCCTTGCGGGCGCTGCCCGATGTGGGCCGCGCGCTGGGCCGTATCGTCGCGGGACGCGGTAGCCCGCGCGATCTCGGCCAGTTGCGCGATGGCCTCTCGGGCGCGCGGGTAGTGGCGGACAGGCTGGCCCGGCGCGACGATCTGCCGGTGCTGTTCGAAACGCTGCTGCCCGGCCTTGGCGGTCATGGCGCGCTGGTCGATCATTTCGAGCGCGCGCTGGTGCCCGCCCCGCCGACCGAGTGCGGGCAGGGCGGTTATATTGCCGAAGGTTACGATGCCGCGCTGGATGAACTGCGCCTGATTTCGGGCAATGCCCGCCGCGCCATCGCGGCGCTGGAAGCCAAATACCGCGAGGAAACCGGCGTCGCCGCGCTCAAGATCAAGCACAACAACGTGCTGGGCTATTTCATCGAAGTCCCCTCGCGCCATGCCGACAAGCTGATGGATGCGGACAGCGGCTTCTCGCATCGTCAGACCATGGCGGGCGCCATGCGCTTCAATGCGCTCGCCCTGCATGAGGAAGCGAGCCGCATCACCGAAGCGGGCGCCCACGCGCTGGCCGCCGAGGAGGCGCATTTCGAGAGTCTGGTTGCCGAGACCGTCGCGGCCCGGCGCGAGATTGCCCGCACGGCGGCTGCTCTCGCTCGCATCGATGTGGCCGCCGGTCAGGCCGAGCGTGCGGCCGAAGGCGGCTGGACGCGCCCACAAGTGGTCGAGGGACTGTCGCTGGATATCGAGGGCGGCCGCCATCCCGTTGTCGAGGGGGCGCTCATGGCGCAGAGCGAACGCTTCGTCGCCAACGATTGCCGGCTGGGCACGCATGACCGGCTCTGGTTGATCGGCGGCCCGAACATGGGCGGTAAATCCACTTTTCTGCGCCAGAACGCGCTGATCGTGCTGCTGGCGCAGGCGGGCGGCTTCGTGCCTGCCAAGGCCGCCCGGATCGGCATGGTGGACCGTCTGTTCAGCCGGGTGGGCGCATCGGACAATCTCGCGCGCGGCCGCTCGACCTTCATGGTCGAGATGGTCGAGACCGCCGCGATCCTGGCGCAGGCCACAGAAAGCAGCTTCGTCATCCTCGACGAAGTAGGGCGCGGTACGTCTACTTATGACGGCCTTGCCCTTGCCTGGGCCGTGGCCGAGGCGGTGCATGAGAGCAACCGCTGCCGCTGCCTTTTCGCCACGCACTACCACGAACTGGCCCGGTTGGCGGAGACCTGCGAGGCGCTGTCGCTCCACCATGTTCGTGCGCGCGAATGGAAAGGCGATCTCGTCCTGCTGCACGAACTGGCCGAGGGCCCGGCGGACCGCAGCTATGGCCTCGCCGTCGCGCGGCTGGCGGGGGTGCCGCCCAAAGTGATCAGCCGGGCGAAATCGGTGCTGGAAAAGCTGGAAAAGGGCCGTGCTGAAACCGGCGGTCTGGCGGCGGGCCTTGGCGATCTGCCGCTTTTCGCCGCCGCGGAAGATGCTCGCGAGGAGCAATGTGATACCTTGCGCTCCAGGTTGCAGGACATGGATATCGATGCGCTCTCGCCGCGCGATGCGCTGGAAGTGCTTTACGATCTCAAGCGTGAGGCAGGTACGGAACTTTAACCTTATGTCTTTATACGGGCGGCATGATGTTCGGGCCGAAAATCACGACCGTCTTCAAGAGTCGCTGGAACGCGCTGTTCTGGTCGGCAGGCGTCCTGCTCACCGCCTATTGTTCGATACCTTCGCAGAATCAGGACAGTCAGGCAGACAATGCCGCGTCCCGCGATACGGCTGAGGCTGTGGCGAAGATCCTCGGTCAGCAGGCTCCCGAGCCGGACAAGCACGTCAATCCCTGGGCGAAGAAGCCGCAGGGCTGACGCGCCTGTTCGAGCAGGTCAGAGCCCCTTTCGTCCGAATCCGGCGGCGCGGTGGGCGACCGGGCGCGGCGCAGGCGCTTCCCGTGGTGCGGTCTGACCGCTGCGATAGGCTGCCAGCGCCCGCGCGATAGCGGCCCCCTCGCGATCTCCGTGTTGTGCGTCGGCTTCGACCTCTTTTGGCACGTTGCCCGTGCGATAGTTCATGGCTGACCTTGCCTGTGCTGCGCGTTGCAGCGAGTCACCGCCAAAGATTTCGCCATAATCGACATTTTCTTTGCCGCCGACGCAGCCGAGCGCGATTGTAAGTACGAAGTCGAGAAAGCCGATCAGCAGCGAGCCTGAGGATATGGTGTGCAGGGCGGCAGGCCCTCTGGTCAGGGCGCCGCTCGATAGAATCATGAAAAACATGAGTATCTGCAGGCCCTGCGCGGTCCATGGCAGCCAGACGGGCCAGCCGATGTCCCGGCACCGCCCCATCATCACGAAGCGGAACCAGATGCTGAGCGGCAAAATGGCCAGGATCAGCGCAATGCCCAGACCGTATTCGCGGGTCGCGATGCCGACCAGGCCCAGAACAAGCAGAACAGGCACCCCGATCAAGTAGATCGCGAAACGGCGCCAGTAGCCGCTCTGGCCAATTCTGCCGCGATTATCTGCAGGTAATGGCACGTTGCTCCTCCCTGTTTGGCAAGGAGAAGCAATAGAAAGAGCCTGGATAACGCTTGGTTTATTGTTACAAATATTTAATCCGGCGTTCGCCCGTCACCGGCTCGGCACCGGCGTTTCGCCCGAATAGTCGTAGAACCCCTTGCCGGTCTTGCGGCCGTACCACCCGGCCTCGACGTATTTCTGCAGCAGCGGGGCGGGGCGGTACTTGGGATCGCCGGTGGTGGCCTGGAACACCTTCATGATCTCGTAGAGCGTATCGAGCCCCACGAAGTCGGCCAGCGTCAGCGGCCCCATCGGGTGATTGGCACCGAGCCGCATGCCCGCGTCGATATCTTCCGCCGAGGCCAGGCCTTCGCCGAGCACGAAGATCGCCTCGTTCATCAGCGGGCACAGGATACGGTTGACCACGAAGCCCGGCGCATCACCCGCAAGCACGACCGTTTTGCCCAGCTTCTCGCCGAAGGCCTTCATCCGCTCGGTGGTATCCCGCGAGGTGGCAAGGCCGGGGATCACTTCGACAAGGCCCATGACCGGCACCGGGTTGAAGAAGTGCATCCCGCAGAAGCGCGCCGGATCGGGCGACTGGGCGGCCATGCGGGTGATCGGGATCGAGCTGGTGTTGGAGGCCATGATCGCGCCGTCCTTCAGCACTCTGCCCGCGGCCTCGAAGATCTTGGCCTTGATATCCTCGCGCTCGGTGGCGGCCTCGATGATGAGGTCGCAGCCGGAAAGGCCGGAGTAGTCGCCCACCGGGGTGATGCGGGCGAGCAGCGCGTCGGCATCGGCCTGCGTCATCTTTTCCTTGGCTACGAGCCGGGACAGGCCCTTGGCAATGCCCGCCTTGCCCTTCTCGGCGATTTCCAGGCTCACGTCCGTCAGGACCACGTCCATGCCCTTGCCCGCCACGGTCTGGGCAATGCCCGATCCCATGATGCCCGCGCCGATGATGCCGACTGTCTGCACGCTATACTCCCTATCATTACTACCGGATTCGTATAAGGCTCCGGGCCTGGCGCCCGACGGAGGAACCTAGCGGTTCTGGCCGGGCACCCAAAGCACGTCGTCCGCCCCGTTGGCATTCACCGCCCGGGCGAGGACGAAGAGATAGTCGCTCAGCCGGTTGATGTAGGCGAGCGCGGCCGGGTTTACCGGCTCTGCGGCAGCCAGCGCGGCGGCCTTGCGCTCCGCGTGGCGGGTGGCGGCACGGGCGATATGCACGCGCGCGGCCGCCTCGCTGCCGCCGGGCAGGATGAAGCTCTTGAGCGGTTGCAGGTCCTCGTTGATCGCGTCGATGGCGGTTTCGAGCCATTCGGCCTGTGCGCTCACCATCCGCAGCGTCATTTCTCCAGGGGTGAAATCCTCCCCCGGCGTGGCAAGATCGGCGCCGAGATCGAACAGGTCGTTCTGGATGCGAGTCAGTACAGCCGCATGGGGCGAGCCAGGGCATGATGGGCCGGAAAGGGCGCAGACAGCCAGACCGATGGCGCTGTTCACCTCGTCCACTGCGCCGATCGCTTCCATGCGCGCGGCATGCTTGGGCAGGCGAGACCCGTCGACAAGGCCGGTGGTCCCGTCGTCGCCGGTGCGGGTGTAGATCTTGTTCAGCCGGACCATGGATTACTCGTTCGAAAATGCGCTGAAAGCGCATGTTGCGGCACCGGCCCGCACCCCCA
>JARROF010000083.1:0-11950 GCA_037384205.1 Novosphingobium sp.
TCGATAACGTAGTTAATCTTGGCGCACCGCAGCTGCCAAGACCGGAAGGCCTCGCCGGCGGACGCGAGCACGTGCCGTTTTCGGATATATGCCGCTCGCTGGGAATGGCCGCGAACGCGGCAGGAAAAGCCATCCTCGAAGGACTTCGGAACAACCGTTCAAAACCCTGATAGCCTGATCCGAAATTAAGTTGAGTGGTATCAGGAGGTTATCTTGACGGCATGGCCTGTCGTTGATTCAGCGGTTTTGTCAAAAACTACCATGGCTTCAACGATATGGACCGATATCGCTCGCGCCCTTCATGCGCGAAGCGGACTGGCGTTGCCAAGCGATTTGACGGATGCGGAATGGGTGCTGCTGGAGCCGCTGCTTCCGGTGGCGTCGGAAGTCCGAGTGTGATGGAACTACCAAGAGGCAATTCCTCCCTGTTGCCGAAGCCAATGGGGAGATGGCGCGTGCGCAGTGCGTGACGGAGGGGGTTCTCCCCCTCCACCGCCAGTTTCGCTGGCGGTCCCCCTCCCCAATTGCTTCGCGACAGGGAGGATCGGCTTCACCTTACCCGCACTGTCCCCGGTGGAGCAGCTTGTGATCGGCCATCACCAGCGCCATCATCGCCTCCACCACCGGTACGCCGCGAATGCCGACGCAGGGGTCATGGCGGCCCTTGGTGAAGAGCTCGGTCGCCTCGCCTTCGCGGGTGACGGTCGGCTGCGGGGTGAGAATCGAACTGGTGGGCTTGAAGGCAACGCGACACGTCACCGGCTGGCCGGTCGAGATGCCGCCGGCGATACCGCCCGCGTGGTTGGCGTCGAACGCGGGTCCGTTCGTGCCCGGCCGCATCGGATCGGCGTTCTGCTCGCCGGTCAGGCGCGCGGCGGCGAAGCCATCGCCGATCTCCACACCCTTGACCGCGTTGATACCCATCATCGCGGCGGCTAGATCAGCATCGAGTTTGCCGTAGAGCGGAGCGCCCCAGCCCGCGGGCACGCCGGTTGCCGCGCATTCCACCACCGCGCCAACCGAGGACCCGCCCTTGCGGGCATTGTCGATGATCGCTTCCCAGCGGGCGGCGGCCTTGGCGTCCGGGCAGAAGAACGGGTTGTTGCCGATCTCCGCCGCATCGAAGTTCGTCCTGTCGATGGCATCGCCGCCGATCTCGGAAACATAGGCAAGGATCGTCACTTCGGGGATCACCAGCCGCGCCACGCCGCCCGCCGCCACGCGGCTGGCGGTCTCGCGCGCGGAGCTGCGCCCGCCGCCGCGATAGTCGCGAAAGCCGTACTTGGCGTCATAGGTATAGTCGGCATGGCCGGGGCGATAGGCACGGGCGACGTCCGAATAGTCCTTGGAGCGCTGGTCGACATTCTCGATCATCAGGCTGATCGGGGTTCCGGTCGTCCTGCCTTCGAACACGCCCGACAGGATACGGACCTGATCGGGTTCCTGCCGCTGGGTGGTGAATTTCGACTGGCCGGGGCGGCGCGCATCGAGGAAGGGCTGGATCGCGCCTTCGTCTATGGCAAGGCCCGGCGGGCACCCGTCGACGACGGCCCCGATCGCGGGACCATGGCTTTCACCCCAGGTGGTGAAACGGAAAAGGCGGCCGAAGCTGTTCACGCTCATGCCCCGCGCTTTGTCGCGCGATGCACGGTTTGTCCAGTATCCTGCGGCGGCGGCGGACCGGGAAGAGCGCCGAGGAAGCGGAAACGAGATCCTGCTTGCGAAGTTGATAGCGGCTTCAGCTTGTCGAAACAGGCGCAGGCAGGCAAAGGAGGCCCATGTACATGAACGTATTTCGCAGCCGCAAACGGCCCGGCACGGATGTCGCGGCCTATCAGGCCGATGCCGCGCGCATGGCGGAGCTGGCGCGTGCGCAGCCGGGATTCGTTTCGTATAAGACGTTTTCGGCGGAAGACGGAGAGACCGTGACGATCTCGGAATGGGCGAGCGAAGCCGATGCGCGCGCCTGGGCCGGGCATTCTGAACACAGGGCTGTTCAAAATCGCGGCAGAAACGAATATTACGAAAACTACACCGTCTATTCGTGTGATCGGCCCAAAGTGCGCCACTTCACG
This sequence comes from Novosphingobium sp., assembly GCA_037384205.1. GTDB lineage: Bacteria > Pseudomonadota > Alphaproteobacteria > Sphingomonadales > Sphingomonadaceae > Novosphingobium. Next base: position 2,076 of record JARROF010000083.1, read on the forward strand.
CAGGACGGGTCTTGAGGGGGCAAGCATGACGACGATCGGTTTTTACGGGATTCCCAACTGCGATACTGTCAAGAAAGCCCGCAAGTGGCTGGATGCACAAGGGATCGATTACACTTTCCACGACTACAAGAAGGAAGGCGCCGATCCGGCGAAGCTGGAGCGCTGGGTTGCAGAGGCAGGCTGGGAAACGGTTCTCAACCGCGCGGGCACCACGTTCCGCAAGCTGCCCGATGAGGACAAGGCCGATCTCGATGCCGCGAAAGCGGTGAAGATCATGGAGGCCAATCCGAGCACGATCAGGCGGCCGGTGGTCGAACATCCCGGCGGCCTGCTGGTGGGCTTCAAGGATGCCGAGTGGGAGGCCGCACTGAAATGACTCCCGAAACGCTTGCCATGCTCGAATGGGTCGCGGCCGGATTCGGCGTGATCAACATTGCCCTGCTGATCTGGCGCACGGTGTGGAACTACCCGTTCGGCATGATCATGGTGGCGCTCTACATCTTGGTGTTCTGGGAAAAGCGCCTCTACGCCGAAGCCGGGCTGCAGGTGTTCTTCTTCATGGCGCAGGCCTGGGGCTGGTGGCTGTGGCTCAAGGTCGATGGCGATGACAGCCGGGTGCCGGTGCGCTGGCTGGACAACATGAGCCGCGCCGTCTGGGCCGTGGCGACGCTGGCGGTGAGCCTTAACCTCGGCTGGATAATGCATCGTTTCACCGATGCCGTGATGCCCTTTGCCGATTCGGCGATCGCGGGTGCCAGCGTCTCGGCGCAGATCCTGCTGGCCTTCCGCCGGATCGAGAACTGGATCCTGTGGATCGCGATCGATATCGCGGCGATCCTGCTCTACATCAACCGCGGGCTGAACCCCACGGCGGGGCTCTATGGCGGCATGCTGGTGATGTCGCTGCTGGGCCTCAAGGAATGGACGCAGGCGGCCAAGGACCAGCCGGAAGCCAAGCTCATGGCTGCATGAAGACCATCTGCCTGCATGGCGCGGAAAGTACGGGCAAGACCGTGCTGGCCGGCAGGCTGGGCTATCCCTGGGTGTCCGAATACGGCCGCGCCTATTGCGAGCAGCACGGCACCGATCTGGCCATGGCGGACCTGCTGGCGATCGCCGAAGGACAGGCGGCGGAAAACCGCAAGGCCATGGCCGCCGCACCGCCGCTGCTGGTGCTCGATACCGATCAGTTGATGACGGCGGCCTGGGCGCAGATGCTGTTCGGCGAAGTGCCCGATGCACTGATGGCCTATCCCAAGGCGGACCTCTATCTGCTCTTCGCGCCCGATGTGCCCTGGTTCGACGATGGCACCCGCTGCTTCGGCGAGCATGAGAATCGCATGCGCTTTGCGGGGCTGGCGGAGGAGATGCTGGTGCGGGCGGAGGTGCCTTTCGTGCGCGTTGCCGGATGCTGGGATCAGCGCGAGCGGCTGGCACGCGAGGCTATCAGGGATTTGCTCGCGCTGACGGCGTGAATGCAGTACCGGAGATGCCTTGAAAGCCCCCTCCTCTGAAGAGGAGAGGGAAAGGCATAGCTACCCCTCCACCGGCGCACCGAACAGCGCGGCGGCGAGGCCCAGCACTGCCAGCAGCGAAAAGCCCGCGCAGCGCCGCAGCCGCCGCTTGGGCGCGCCGCCGACCCAGGCGCGGATGGCCGCCAATGCCGATTGCAGCGCGTAGTAGAAAGCGAAGGCGCGGCTGGCATAGCTCACGATCTCGAACACGTCGGCCAGCCAGGTGAGCGCAAGGCCAATGGCGACAAGGCCGAGATATGTCAGCTTCGGGCTGATCCGGCCCTTGGTAAGTTCGGCAAAGAGTCCGCCGGTGCCGTTGGTGTCGGCCACTGCCGCGCTGAACTGCGCGCTCAGCGCGGCGAGGATCAGCAGCGGGCCCAGCACGGCGGAAACGGTGCGCATCAGATCGATGATCGCGGTTTCGTCGAGCGCGAAAGTCCCGCTTTCGAAACTGACCGCCAGCAGTACGACATAGGCGAGGTAAATGCCAGTCGCGATCCATTGCGACAGCCGCATCGAGACCTGCCGCACGCCCGAACTGTAATGGCTGCCGAGATAGCGCGAGGTCTCGAAGCCCTGCACCGTCACGATCAGGCCGAAAAGAAGCTGGATCGAGCCGACGAGCCCGATCTTCATGCCGCTTTCCTTGAGGTGGTGGCCATCCCACTCGACCCCGGCATGAACCGCGAGGGCGGCGATCAGCGCGGCGATCACGATCAGTTTGATCGAGACCGTCATCTGCTCCATCCGTTCGAGCAGTGCGAACCCCTTGGTCATCCCGGCTACAAGGATCAGCAGATAGGCCCCGGTGGTGATCGCGCGGCCCAGCAGATCGGACGGCGCGCCGAAGATGCGCGCGGCAAAGGCGCCGAACAGGTTGAGGTAATAGGCGACCGAGATCAGATAGGCGAAAGCCAGCGCCCAGCTTGACAGCCGCTCGATCCGGTCGGCAGTGACAGTATCGAGATCGGGCTCGTCGATGCGCTCCATATTGTAGCGGATCGCGGCGCCGAACAGGTAACCGATGAGGCACAGCAGCGCCATCGCCAGAATGCCCCAGGTGCCGAAGGAATCGGTGAGGACCGGCCCCAGGATCAGAAACCCGCTGCCGATGATCGAGGCAAGCGGCGTGACCGTGGCGCGCCACAGCCCCGCGCGCGCGATGCGTGGCCAGAACAGCAGCGCGGCCACCGCAATGGCGGCCACGGCCATGGCGATATCGATCATGGCGTCCATGTTTTGGAAGCGTTACGCCTTCCGCGCCGTTACAATGTAGTTGAGCGAGAGATCGTCCGAAAGATGCAGTCCCTGCATGGGCGACCAGGTAATCCCCTGCAGTTCGCCCAGCACCAGCCCGGCGTCTTCCGCGAGCTGCCCCAGTTCGTCCGGCGTGACGAACTGCGCCCAGTCATGCGTGCCGCGCGGGATTTTACCGAGCCGTTCGGCGGCCTCCACCAGCAGCAGGCGCGAGGCGGGCGTGCGGTTGGGACAGGAGAGGATCATCAGCCCGCCGTCCGCCAGCGTGGCGGCAAGGCTGGCAAGGAACGCGGCCTTGTCCGTCACGTGCTCGATCACTTCGAGCGAGCTGACGAGGTCGAAACCGGAAAGGCCCAGCGCAGCGAGTTCGCCCTGCCGGTAATCGATGGTAAGGCCCATGGCATCGGCATGGCTTTTGGCTGCTTCGATATTCTCGGGCGCGGCATCGACGCCGGTGACCTGCGCGCCGAGCCGGGCGAGCGGTTCGCACAGCAGCCCCGCACCGCATCCGGCATCGAGCGCGCGCTTGCCCGAAAGCGGCCGCAGCCTGTGCGAATCGGCGCCGAAATGATGGTCGATCGCCTCGCGGATAAAGGCGAGGCGCACCGGGTTCAGCTTGTGCAGCATCGCGGAGGAACCGTCCGGGTCCCACCAGTCGGCCGCCAGCGCGCCGAAATGCGCGGCTTCGCCGGGATCGATCGTTGCAGTTGTGCTGCCAGTTGCATTGTCCATGACTCCTCCCTAACAGCGCGCCGGACTCTTATCCACACGCGCGTTCGGATTTGATCTGTCGGCGCGCGATCAACCACACGAAGGAGCACAGGCACCTTGGCCCGTATCGTGATGAAATTCGGCGGCACTTCGATGGCCGGGTCCGAGCGCATCCGGCGCGTGGCGGGGATTGTCAAACGCCAGCAGGAAGCCGGGCACGAAGTCGCCGTCGTGGTCTCCGCCATGGCGGGCGAGACCGACCGCCTCGTGAACTTCTGCCGCGAGGCGAACGCGCTCTACGATCCGGCGGAATACGATGTCGTGGTGGCATCGGGCGAACAGGTCACGTCCGGCCTGCTGGCGCTGACGCTGCAGGCGATGGGCTGCAAGGCGCGTTCGTGGCTGGGCTGGCAGATCCCGGTCAAGACCGGCGATGCCCATGCCAAGGCGCGGATCGAGGAGATCGAATCCGACGCCCTGCTGGCCTCCATGACCTCGGGCGAGATCGCAGTGATCCCGGGCTTTCAGGGCGTGTCGCCCGAAGGGCGCGTGGCCACGCTGGGCCGGGGCGGCTCGGACACGTCCGCCGTTGCCGTCGCGGCGGCGGTGAAGGCGGACCGGTGCGACATCTACACCGATGTCGACGGCGTCTACACCACCGACCCGCGCATCGTCGCCAAGGCCCGCAAGCTGCCGCTGGTGACCTATGAGGAAATGCTGGAGCTGGCCTCGGTCGGTTCCAAGGTCCTGCAGACCCGCTCGGTCTCGCTGGCCATGAAGGAAGGCGTGCGCGTGCAGGTGCTCTCCTCGTTCATCGACGAGACCGCGCCCGCTGCCGACACGCTGCCCGGCACGATGATCGTCAGCGATGAGGAATTGGAAGGAAGCGACATGGAACGCGAGCTGATCACCGGTATCGCCGCCGACAAGAACGAGGCGAAAGTCACTCTCACCCGCGTGCCGGACCGTCCGGGCGCCGTCGCCTCCGTCTTCGCGCCGCTGGCCGATGCGAACATCAATGTCGACATGATTATCCAGAATGTCGCCAAGGATAAGGGTGAGACCGACGTCACCTTTACGGTACCGCAGTCGGACCTGGCGCGCGCGCTGGCCATGCTGGAAGAGCGCAAGGAGGCGATCGGCTATTTCCGCCTGATCTCCGATGACAACGTGACCAAGGTCAGCGTCGTCGGCGTGGGCATGCGCAGTCACGCGGGCGTGGCCAGCACGATGTTCAAGACGCTGGCGGACCGCGGCATCAATATCCTCGCCATCTCCACCAGCGAGATCAAGGTTTCGGTGCTGATCAACGCCGACGAGACCGAACTGGCCGTGCGCGTGCTGCACACCGCCTATGGGCTCGACGCGGCGGCGTAAGCACCGCGCGATGGGGGGCTCCCCGTCGCGCACCAGGATGCTTGTCAGTCCCGCAAAGGCGAGGCGGGAAGAATCGCTGACAAGCCGGCTGCGCAAGATCCGGCCGGAACAGCATTTCAATTCCCGCCGCGCCCCCTATATTCCGGCGCATGACAGCTTCCGATCCCCGCTCGCTCCTTTACCGCCAGCTCACGCCCGAAGATGCCCGGGCACTTGCCGCCGAAACGCTCAAGGGCTGTGACGACGGCGAACTCTTCATGCAGTTCGTGGCGAGCGAGGCTTTCGGCTTCGATGACGGCCGCCTGAAAACCGCCGACTATTCGCGCGATGCCGGGTTCGGCCTGCGCGGCGTTTCGGGCGAGATGACGGGCTTTGCCCACGCCAACGAGATTTCCGCCCAGGCCATCCGCCGTGCGGGCGAGACGTTGCAACTGCTCGATCCGGCCAAGGGCGCGATGGCCGCGCCGCCGGTGAAGAGCAACCGCCACCTCTATGCCGATGCCTCGCCGCTTGATCTCGTGGGCTTCGGCGAGAAAGTGAAGCTGCTCGAAACCATCGATGCCGCCGCCCGCGCGCGCGACCCGCGCGTCGCGCAAGTGAGCGCCTCGCTCACCGGATCGTGGTCTGTCGTGGAGATCGTGCGCGCCGACGGGTTCCTCGCCACCGACGTGCGCCCGCAGGTGCGGCTCAATGTCTCGATCGTCGCCGAAAGCAACGGTCGGCGTGAAACCGGATCGTACGGTATCGGCGGCCGCTGGCTCTATGAAGACCTGTTCAGGCCCGAGACCTGGGACGAGGCGATCAAAACCGCACTGGCCCAGGCGCTCGTCAATCTGGAAAGCATCGATGCCCCGGCAGGCGAAATGCCGGTGCTGCTCGCGCCCGGCTGGGCCGGTGTGATCCTGCACGAGGCGATCGGCCACGGCCTCGAAGGCGATTTCAACCGCAAGGGCACCTCCGCCTTTGCCGGACGCGTGGGCGAGCGTGTGGGTTCCCCCGGCGTCACCGTCGTCGACGACGGTTCAATCGAGGCCCGGCGCGGCTCGCTCTCGATCGACGATGAAGGCACGCCGACGCAGGAAACCGTGCTGATCGAGGACGGTATTCTCAAAGGCTATATGCAGGACCGGCTCAATGCCCGGCTGATGGGCGTACCCGCCACCGGCAACGGCCGCCGCGAAAACTATGCCCATGCCCCGATGCCACGCATGACCAACACCTTCATGAAGGCGGGCAACGACGATCCGGCCGAATTGCTGAGCCGCATCAAGAACGGCATTTTCGCGAAAAACTTCGGTGGCGGGCAGGTCGATATCGTCTCAGGCAAGTTCGTGTTCTCCTGCACCGAGGCCTACAAAGTGGAGAACGGCAAGCTGGGCGCCCCGATCAAGGGCGCCACGCTGATCGGCGACGGCCCCTCCGTGCTGACCAAGGTCAAGGGCGTGGGCAACGATCTGGAACTGGACCGCGGTGTCGGCGTATGCGGCAAGGGCGGCCAGAGCGTGCCTGTCGGCGTCGGCCAGCCGACCTTTCTGGTGGAAGGGCTGACAGTGGGCGGAACCGCCTGAGGCCGGTCAGGTCCGGTTCAGCAGGCGCAGGTACAAGGAAGACCGGGTGAGGTCTTCCGAAAGGAGAAATGGCCATGAAGAAACTGACCGCAGCGCTTGTCTCGACCCTTGCAGCCACCGCCGTTTTCGCCGCCCCGGCCGTCGAGGCCAAGCCGAAGCTGACCGGCGAGGAAAAGCTCGCCAAGATGCTGGAAGGCCGCGAAGCCGGAAAGCCGGTGAACTGCATCACGCTGTCGCAAGTCTCCGATACGACCGTCATCGACAAGACCGCGATCGTTTACCGCATGGGCTCGACGCTCTACGTCAACCGCCCCACCAATGCCGACCTCCTCGACAATGACGATATTCTCGTGACCCGGCTCTGGGGCTCGCAGCTGTGCAGCGTGGACACCGTGCAACTGCACGACCGCATGGCCGGCCACATGTGGAACGGCTTTGTCGGCCTCAAGCAATTCGTGCCGTACAAAAAGGTCAAATGATCGTCTGAAATTTCCCGAAACGCATCCGGAGACTCTCCTGCGGCCGCGTCTGTGTGGGAACTGCGCAGGGGCTATTGCCCAAGCTGCCCGCGAATGGCACCGGCGGGATATTCCGCGGTATGGATATTGATGTAGTATCCGGTCAGACCGGTTTTCATCGCATCGTCCAGCCATGCCGGCGCCGCAACGCACCCTTTCAGTCCGCCTTCAGGAGCCCGGGCGAACGGGATCAGGTGCGGGCCGTCCTTGCCGGCGACACCGCGATGGATATGCGCACCCGTGATCGGGCCGATATCGTGAACCGCATAACACAGCGTGCGCTCGTCCCCGCTGACCGTCACTTCGGCTGTCGCGGCCCCATCCGGATCGCCCGCGCCGACTTCCTGCGCCCCGGAAAGCACCGCGCGGTACGTTCGTCACCCTCGCTGCGTCCGCCTGCGATGCGACAGCGCCCGACCGGAACAGCCGCCCCCACCCCCGAGCGAGGACCGCGACGATCTGAAGGCATTGCATGGCTCTCTCCCCGTTCGCCTGGACTCTTGCCGTTTATGGTTACTGGCGCCCAATCATTCCCACTCGATCGTACCGGGCGGCTTCGACGTATAGTCGTAGACCACGCGGTTGATGCCTTTCACTTCGTTGATGATGCGGGTCGCCACGCGCGAAAGGAACGCGGCGTCGAAGGGATAGATGTCCGCCGTCATGCCGTCGGTGGAAGTCACCGCGCGCAGGGCGCAGACGCTGTCGTAAGTGCGGCCATCGCCCATCACGCCCACGGTCTTCACCGGCAACAGCACCGCGAAAGCCTGCCAGATCGCATCGTAGAGACCGGCACTGCGAATCTCTTCGAGGTAGATCGCATCGGCCTTGCGCAGGATGTCGCAGCGTTCGCGCGTCACTTCGCCGGGGATGCGGATGGCGAGGCCCGGGCCGGGGAACGGGTGGCGGCCCACGAAGATCTCGGGCAGGCCCAGTTCGCGGCCCAGCTCGCGCACTTCGTCCTTGAACAGTTCGCGCAGCGGCTCGACCAGCTTCATGTTCATGCGCTCGGGCAACCCGCCCACGTTGTGGTGGCTCTTGATCGTTACCGAGGGGCCACCCGTGAAGGAGACCGATTCGATCACGTCGGGATAGAGCGTGCCCTGCGCAAGGAACTCGGCGCCGCCGATCTTCTTCGCCTCATCCTCGAACACGTCGATGAAGGTCTTGCCGATGAACTTCCGCTTCTTTTCCGGGTCGGTGACACCTTCGAGCCCCTTCAGGAACAGGGTCGAGGCATCGACGTGGACCAGCGGGATATTATAGTGCCCGCGGAACAGGCTGACGACCTGCTCTGCCTCGCCCATGCGCAGGATGCCGCCGTCAACGAAGACGCAGGTGAGCTGATCGCCGATCGCCTCGTGGATCAGCAGCGCGGCCACGGCGGAATCGACACCGCCCGAAAGGCCGCAGATCACCCGCTTGTCCCCCACCTGCTCGCGGATCTCGGCGACCTTGGTCTTGCGGAACTCTGCCATGGTCCAGTCCCCGGCGAGACCGCAGACGTGGCGCACGAAGTTCTTGAGCAGCTTGCCGCCATCGGGCGTGTGCACCACTTCGGGGTGAAACTGCATCGCATAGATACGCTTCTCGTCGTTCGCGATCACGGCGAAAGGCGCGCCCGGGCTGGAAGCGACAGGGCGGAAGCCCGGGGCGAGGCTCGTCACCTTATCGCCATGGCTCATCCAGACCTGATGCTTTTCGCCGACCTGCCACAGCCCGTCGAACAGCGCGCATTCATCACCGATCTCAATGAAGGCGCGGCCGAATTCGCCCGCATCGCCCAGCAGCACTTCGCCGCCCATCTGGTGCATCAGCGACTGCTGGCCATAACAGATGCCGAGAATCGGCAACCCGCTTGCCAGGATCACCTCGGGAATACGCGGCCCGTCCGCATCCAGCACGGATGCCGGAGAGCCCGACAGGATCACGCCTGCCGGATCGATGCGCTTAAAGGCCTCTTCGGCGGAGTTGAACGGAGCGATTTCCGAATAGACGCCCGCCTCGCGCACGCGGCGTGCGATCAACTGGGTTACCTGGCTGCCGAAATCGACGATCAGGACCGATTCAGATGTCTGGATACTCATGGCTGGCACCTAATCGCACTCGCCCCGGGTGTCCAGATGGCTGGGCATACAGCAAGGAAGATGTATGCCATTCAACCAACGAGTTGCAAACTTTGCAAGTAATATTGTTACTTTTGAATTTGCGATAATTTCAGGAAGGCCTATTTCGCCACTGCCGCCCGAGTGACCGAAAAGGTCACCGGGTGTGAGGTAGAACAAAAATCGAAACCGGTGTTTGCAGGAGAATACCAATGACCATCGTCGAACGCACGTTCGGCCTGGCGGCGGCGCTTGGCGCCAGCGCGCTGGCCTTTGCGCTTACCCTCGCCTGAGCGAGAACAATGCGCAACATGCAATTGTGTCCTTTCAATTCGCATGCGTGACGAGGGCGGCCCGGAAGGCCGCCCTTTTCGTTTGTAGGCCCTGTTTCGCCATGGCCCCTTCCGCGAAATTCCCTCTTGCAAAAATACTAACTTAGTTTTTTCAAAGTAAAATTAATTAAGTAGCGCCTCCTGTCCTTATGGAGAGCGAACCATGACTCTCGCAGAAAAGTCGGTCGGCTTCGCGCGGCCCTCGGCACTTTCGCTCTGGCCTTTGCCATCACGCTGGCATGAAGCCCGCAAATCCGGGCGCGTGAGCGCGCGGCGCAATGGCGAGCGATATTCCGGCAAGATGCAGCGCTATGGTTTCGGTATTGCAGAAGAGCAGAACGAACCCGGCACCTTGCCGTGTTCCGGACAGATCGCGCCAAAAAATGCAGGTCGATTTCGTCCGCTGGTCTTTCGGCGCCGAAGGCCGCGTGCCGCCCAACGTCTCGTATTCTTGTTCTTCTGGCGCCATCTCAAATCTGCGCCAAAGCCAACA
>JARROF010000084.1:0-11661 GCA_037384205.1 Novosphingobium sp.
TCCTTGTCGTCCTTGTAACGTTCCTGGATCGCCTTCATCTTCGGCTGGATCGCGCGCATCGCCGCCATCGAAGCGAACTGCCGCTGGGCGATCGGGAACATCATGCCGCGCACGATCACCGTCAGCAGGATGATCGCGACTCCGAAGTTGCCGACAAGGCTGAACAGCTTGTTGAGCAGCCAGAAGATCGGCTTTTCGAACCAGCGGAACCAGCCCCAGTCGATAGCAAGGCCGAAATTGGTGATCCCCTGCTTTTCGTACGCATCGAGCACGGTGTGCTCCTTGGCGCCGGCGAACAGCTTGGTCTCCTGCGTCATGACCTTGCCCGGCTGCACCACTTGCGGATCATAGACCACATCGGCGCGGAAAATGTGATTCCCCAGCGAACGGAACGTGCCTTCCGCCTTGGCCTTCACCGGGATCAGCGTCGACATCCAGTAGATATCGGTAAAGCCGATCCAGTCGGTATTGCCGCTTTCCTTGACCGTCCCGGCGCCGGAAACGGTGCTGTAATTCGTGCCGAACGTCACCGACCCGTCGAAGGCGCCGATCGGCCCGGAATGCACGTTCCAGGTATCGAGGCTCGCGGTCTCGTCCGTGCGGTTGACGAGGCCGAAGGGCTGCAACGAAACCGGGGCATTGCCCTTGTTGGCCACGCTCTGGTCCGCCGTGATCATGTAGTTGTCGTCGATCTTGAAAGTGATCGAGTAGACCTGCCCCTTGCCGTTGTCCCAGGTGAGAGTCACCGGGCTTGAAGGCGTCAGCTTTGCCCCGGCAGGCACGCTCCAGACCGTCTGAGGGTTAGGCCTCGCGTCCTGATCGCTCTTGTCGCCGGTCCAGCCGAACTGCGCGAACTCCTGCGCGGGCGTACCGACGGGCGAATAGATACGTACCGGCCCCGAATCCTTCTTCACCGTCTCGCGATGGCGATTGAGCACGAGATCGTCGATCAGGGCACCGGTCAGGTTGATCGAGCCCGAGAGGCCCGGCGCGGCGACCGGGACACGGCCCCCACGGGACAGGGCAACTTTCAGGTCCTGCTTTTCCAGTGCGACATCGGCTGCATCGCGCAAGCCCCCTTCGCGGGTAGGTTTGATCTTGCTGGCATCATCCGGCTTTGCCGCCTGCTGCGCGGCGGCTGTCTGCTCCGCCCGCACCGGCGCTTTGGCCTGCGGATAGAAATAGCCAATCCCGGCATCCCATCCGAAAAGGACAAGCGCAGTCAGAACGACCGCCAGGATGATGTTACGCTGATTATCCACGAAGGCTTTTCCTGTCGTATTCCCGTCAGCAGCGGCACTATGAGCCGCCCGCTTCTCGTCAATCGTTGTTCACTGCGGCGTATTCAGTCGGGGACCGGATCATGACCGTGCCCACCCCAAGGCTGGCAGCGCAATAGACGCCATATCGCCAGGCATCCACCCTTAATCGCACCGTGCTTGCGCACGGCTTCTATCGCATATTGCGAGCAGGACGGCGTATAGCGGCAGGTCGGCGGCATTATCCGCGATGGCCCCAGTTGCCATGCCCGTGCAATCCCGATCAGCATCAGCCCCGGCAGCGAGACGATGAAGGCCAAGGCCCGCTTCACCGCTTCACCTCTTGCCGCCGCCTCTTGCGCGGCGCGCCCTTGCGCCGGGCCGGATCGCCCTTGCCGTCGCGGGCACGGCCGAGAGCCGCCACCAGTTCCTCACGCAGCAACGCGAAATCGCGCTCGATCCCGTTCTCGCGCCCGATGAGCACATGATCGGTGTCGGGCAGGCCATGCACGGGCAGCAGCTCGCGCAACAGCGCGCGGAAGCGGCGCTTCATGCGATTGCGCACCACGGCATTGCCGATCTTCTTGGTCACGGTAATTCCGGCCCGCTGACCCTTCTCGCCGTTGGGGTTTGCCAGGAGGACAAACCCGGCCCGCGCGACTCGCAGACCTCTATTGGCGGCCAGAAAGTCCGACCGGCGAGACATCGTCTGATAGGCGGCAGTCATGCCCGGATATCTACAGCGATTGCCAGGGCGGGGAAACCGGAAGATCCGATCCGCACACCCACGCAAGCAAAACGGCACCAGCCCACGCCCCTGTCCATAGCCGGGATGGCCGGACAGGAGCGTGGGCTGGTGCCAAAAGGCAAGGGCAGCCGCCCCTGCCCGTCGCCGGGCAGCTTACGCCGAGAGCTTCTTGCGGCCGCGGGCGCGGCGAGCGCGAAGCACCTTGCGGCCACCTACGGTCGCCGTGCGGGCGCGGAAGCCGTGACGGCGGGCGCGGACAAGGCGGCTGGGCTGGAAAGTGCGCTTCATGTCAGTCCTCGAAATTCCAATCGGCCCCGAAGGACCCGAACAAAAAAGGCCATCCGCGCGGCGGACAGCCGATTACAGACGCGGGCCGTTACTGGAGGTATAGGCGAGAGTCAAGGAGGAGACATCCCGATAGGCCAAGTTTGCGGCCCGGTTTTCCGGCATGACACGGTCCGGGGCACGGTCAAGATTGACCCAGAGGCCCATTGTCCCCGTGCCGAACCACTTTGCCGATTCGAACGGCACCGAATTGGTCATGGCGTAGAAAGCCTCGGCCTCGATCGGGCTCATGCCCATCTGCTTGTAGTATTCAAGATAGCGGCGGTTCTCCGGCGCACTGGCCGAATAGTCCCCGGCCTCGAGCCCCGTATTGTCTTTCCACGAATGCACGGCGAATTCGGCGCCGGGATCGGCGTAGCGGCGCGCCCCCGCCAGAAACAGCTCCACACCGCCCGAGCGGACTGAACCGCCTTCGGGAACATGCGTCGCAATGTCCCGTTGCCGGATCATCCGGCCCAGCCGCAAGTTGGCAAGGTCATCCTCGGTCCCGGGGCATTCGACCATTTCGATCTCGGCAATATCGGGATGGTCGCGCAGCATGGCAACGAATTGCGCCGGGCTGCGGCTGTCCGTTGCGTCCACCAGTGCAGCGCGCCCTTCATCGAGAACCCGGAACGGCCCATAGGCAGCAAGCCCTTGGGGAATCGGCGCAGCAGGAACAGGTTGTTCCCACCTGAAAGGAAGACTGCGCTCGCCACCGTCGAGAAAATGGTCGGCATCCGTTTCCACGACCTCGTAGTCGATCGTCTGCGCCGACAGGGGGGACACAGCAGCGAGACTAAGCAGCCCGAGGATGGCAGTGGACGAGCGCATGCGCGGGAAAGTGCGCCCACCCCCATTACCCAAATCATGCCGAGATTGGTTAAAACGTTGTAAGGGCTAATTTACTTGTCCACACCCCGCGCCGGCTGGGATACTATCGCTGCTCCAATGCTCCATTTTTCCAGCAAATAGAGGATTCTTTCTTGGTCGCGCTGGTTTCGACCGTGGCCTATCTCGGCCTTGAGGCGCGGGCGGTCGAAGTGCAGTGCCAGATCGCCCCTGGTCTTCCCGCCTTCACGCTTGTCGGCCTGCCGGACAAGGCAGTGAGCGAGAGCCGTCAGCGGGTTTCCGCCGCGCTTACCGCGATGGGGCTGGCGCTGCCGCCCAAGCGGATTACCGTCAATCTCTCCCCGGCGGACCTGCCGAAGGACGGCTCGCATTATGACCTTCCCGTGGCCCTCGCCCTGCTCAGCGCCATGGGCGTGGTCGATGCCGAGCAGATGGCGGATTTCGTGGCCGTGGGCGAACTGGCGCTCGACGGACGGATCATCCCCTCCCCCGGCGTGCTGCTCGCCGCGCTTCATGCCAGCGAGAGGGACAAGGGCCTGATCTGCCCGGCCGCGCAAGGCAGCGAGGCCAGCTGGGCCAGGGGCATGCCGGTTGTGGCCGCGCCCAACCTGATCAGTCTGCTCAACCATCTCAAGGGCACCCAGGTCCTGCCCCCGCCCGCGCCAGGCCGCGCCGATCCCCCGGAACGCGGCCCCGATCTGAAGCAAGTGAAGGGCCAGGAAACCGCTCGCCGCGCACTGGAGATCGCGGCGGCGGGCGCGCACAATCTGGTGATGATCGGGCCGCCGGGCGCGGGCAAGTCGCTGCTCGCCGCGTGCCTGCCCGGCATCCTGCCCGAACTCACCCCGGCCGAGGCGCTGGAAGTCTCGATGGTATCCTCGGTCGCAGGCACGCTGCAGGACGGCCGCATCAGCCGCGCCCGCCCCTACCGCGCGCCGCACCATTCGGCCTCGATCGCGGCGCTGACCGGCGGCGGGCTGAAAGTGCGGCCGGGCGAAGTCTCGATGGCGCATCTGGGCGTACTGTTCCTCGACGAACTGCCCGAATTCCAGCGCCAGGCCCTCGATTCGCTGCGCCAGCCGCTGGAGACCGGCGAAGTCACCGTCGCGCGCGCCAATGCCCATGTCACTTACCCGGCGCGGGTACAGCTCATCGCGGCGATGAACCCGTGCCGCTGCGGCTATCTGAGCGATCCGGCACTCGCCTGCTCGCGCGCACCGAAATGCGCGGCGGACTATCAGAGCAAGGTCTCCGGCCCGCTGCTCGACCGGATCGACTTGCACGTGGAGGTAGACCCGGTACGCGCCGCCGACCTCGCCCTGCCGCCCCCGGCGGAAGGCAGCGAGGGCGTCGCCGCCCGCGTCGCCCGCGCCCGCCACGTCCAGACCGCCCGGCTGAACGGCACCGGACAACGCACCAACGCCGATCTCGACGGAGACCTGCTCGACGCCCATGCCACCCCGGACGAAGCCGGGCGCAAGCTGTTGATGCAGGCGGCCGAAGCCATGCACCTTTCGGCCCGCGGCTACACCCGCATCCTGCGCGTCGCCCGCACCATCGCGGACCTTGCGGGCGCTCAAAACGTCAGCCGCATCCATGTGGCCGAAGCGCTCAGCTACCGCAGGCAGGCACCCCGGGCGTGAGCATGGCGCCGCGCCGCGCGCGAACGGGAAGCAATAGTCGTATGGATTAACACGATAGCCGATGCGCATATCGTGCGGCCCGCGGGCGAAGGCTAAATCCAGCGCCCGAAAGGAATTCGGACATGGGCATGGACGGGTTAGGCAGCAGCACCGCAGACGTCGGCGGTTCCGGCAATGGCATTAGCGGCGGCATTGGCGGCAGTGCCGGGACCGCGGCGGAAACGGCAACAGACCTCGACAAGACCCTGGACGCAACCCGCGCCGGATCGCCCGTGGAACAGGGAAACGCCCTGCGCGCGCTCGACGCGATGACCGGAAGCCGTCAGGCCAGCGATGCAGCGGTGACTCAAGATGCCAGGACCGCCACACTCGCCGCTGCCCAGACATGCACGGTCGAAGTACGCTTCAAACAAGTGATTGGGCCAACCAATCATGCCTTCATCGTCACGACGGATGCGGATTCGGCCAACTATTTCCGGGGCGGACCGCAAGCCAACAACACTGGCCTGAACAGCCCCGCTTCGAGTTCGAGCAGCAGTGCCCAGCAAGCACCTTTTGATCCCGGGTTCGGCATCTACGGGCCAATTGTCACCGAATACGGCGCTTACCGCCCCGGCACGGTCGATTGGACGACGGAGCCGACGGGCCGTCAGACCGTGGCCGAAACGCCTGGAAATTGCGACAGCATCGAAACCGAACTCGCGCATCACATGGACGACATCGAAGCGGCCCGCATCAACTACGAGCCGCTTGCCGCGAACAGCAATTCGACTGTCCGGGAGGCACTTGAGAGGGCTGGTTATCCAGACGTTTCCCCCGTAGTATGGGCTCCGGCATGGAATTCGCAGCTGCCACATCCGCGCTGAGGGCACCGTTGCTGGCCCTGGCCACAGTCTTGGCCGGCACAACCGCGATAACCGCTGCCTGCCAGCAACAAGCGGAAACCGGAATGGTGCCCGAAGCGAAGATCAAGGCCGAAATCGCAGCGCAGTTGCCGAAACACACGCCCGCCAGCGCCGTTGAAGCATGGCTGGCCACCAAGGGTTTTGCGCATTCGGGACTAATCGACAACGCCAGCCTGGCGCATATGGGCTTCGATCCCGAGACCTACGAAATCAAGGCATTGATCCATGGGCCCTCCAAACCCGCGCTGGTGAGGACCGACATACAGCTCATCTTCATTTTCGACCGGGAGCACCGGTTGATCGAGACCCGAGTAACGCCTGTCCATACAGGGCCGTAAGACCAGCCTCCAGGACTGGATCAAGCCCAGACACAGATGGCCAAGTCATTCAGCCGCTGCGGCGTAAATTTCGAACTTCGCCCGCCACGGCCACAGAAAACTTTATGAAATCTTTGTTTTTCAAATAGCTATGGCATTCAGAATTTCACACGCGCCACACGGTGCAGCGAAGTGGATTTTGACATTTCAAAGAGCAAGGCAAACAGATGCCGTGCGCAGTGTGACAGGCGTGGGGATGGTAGGAAAACGGTTTAACGATGGGACAAATGCATCTGCATTGCGCTCCATTCCGGCCCCCTTTACAACTGTCCCAGCCGCCACCGCAGCAACCGGACGAAAGGCTCCGGATCGTCCAGCCGGAAAGCCACTGCCGAGAAGGACCGCTGCCGCAGAAGCGAGCGGCGGGGCACCGGGGTGTTCAGTCTGAGCAGCACGTTCGGCCAGGCGAGCAGCGCGGCGTTGAACGTTGCGGGATCGTTCACATCCTTACCGGTAAAGCCAGTTTCGATCACGGCGATCGCGTCCAGGGGGATCGCCTGATCGATCAGCAACCCCGAGCGGATGCGCACGCCTTCCGGCGTCATCAGCACGGGGCGGAACCGGAACGACTTGATCAGCCCCACCAGATAGACCAGCCCGACGTCGCTGATCACGAACATGGCGAGCGCCGCCGTCCCGCTCCATCGGCCCAGCAGCAAGTGGTACGCCGCCATCTCTATGCCGGAGAGCGTCAGCAGCGCGGCGCACAGCGGGGTGAGGTGCTTGTGATAGGCAAAGGCCCGGCTGCCAGGGGGCACATCCGCCGGGCCGCCCCAGCGGAACAGCGCCATATGGATCACGGTGAGTTCCATCGCCGCGAAGCGCACCAGTGCAGGCGGCAGGAATTCGGATGCCGCCGCCAGCCACCGGTCCCGGCGCGATCCCGCGCCCCGTACCGCACGGCGGACACGCAGCGCGGACCATGCCACATGGGCCATCACGACAGCGGCCATCGCCGCCATGAGGGCGGGCATGGCCAGCAAGGCCTGCCTCAAGGCCGCAGGCGCGCCAAGCGCGACCGTAACGCTCGACGCGGCAAGGACAGCGAGAACGGCATGACGAGATGGGCAGTGATCGGGAGCGCGCGCGATCAGCGCCAGCATCATGGTGTCCGATACGATCCAGAGAAACAGCAGCAAGGCCACGGCCGGATAGTGCGCCGCAACGGGCAGACGCACCGCCATGCCCGCCAGCATGACGATCAGGACCGGCCCGGCCGTCAAGCCGAGCTGCCTGAGAGCAGGAATATTACCGGCCTGTGCGGACATAGGCTTCCTCCGTCATCCGGCACGATACGCGTTTCGCAGCCCGGTGCTATCCCGGCGAGGCGTTAATTCTCCTTCACCCTGCCTGGAGGCCCGGCAGCATTTCCCTAGCGGACAGGTCCGCCGCCGCGTTCGCCATCACCGCGAGGGTGCGCGTCAGCGGACTGGTGACGCCGGTCGAGAGCCCGATCCGCTCCGTGGAACAGGCCCAGACGCCCATCTGTGCGTAGGGATCGGCGGAGAGACAATCAATCCTCGACATCCAGCTGGTGCAGGACCTCTGCAACGACTCTGGGAGCATGGGAGAAATCGAGGTGCGAGCAGCGCAGCGCCACGGCGCGGTCGCGTTCCTCGGGCCAGCCGCAAGCCGCGCGGGGGGCGATGATACCGTCGCGCGGGCTCCATAAGGCAATCGTGGGGACCGGCGGCTTGACCGAGAAATCGCACTCGATCGGCGGCTCGTCCACCGAATGGCCCGTGACGACCTGATAGGCACGCCAGGCATTGTTGGCGCGCGGATCGCCCGAAAAAGGCGTGCCCATGGTAATGACCTTGGCCACCCTGTCCGGCTCTCGCCGGGCGATCTCGCGCGCAAAAAGACCGCCCAGGCTCCAGCCCACCAGCGCCACAGGCGCCTTGTGCCGCAGCGCAATCGAGCCGACGCGGCGCATCAAAAACGCGAAATTGTCCGGACTGGGGCCGAAGTTGAAGCCGAGACCCCATTCGTAGGCATGATGGCCCGCCGCCGTCAGCGCATCGGCCATCGGCTTCATCCGCCTGGGGTGCGCGCCGAAACCGGGCAACAGCATGACCGGCATCGGATGCACGGCAGGCTGCACCGCCGGTTCCTTGCCGCCGCCGCCGCGATAGAGCGAACGCAGTTCGGCCAGCAGCAGTTGCAGCGGCGGCTTCGCCACGCCTTTGGGATGCGGCTCGCGCACGAAAGCGGCGCGGCGCGCTATCGCCTCGCGCAGGGCCCCCATGTGATACCGCGCGGCACTGTTCACCTCGTCTTCCCGCCTTTCGTTCATCAACCGCGCATCAGGAGGTGCAGTCGCCCACACGCTTGCTGATCTGGCGCATCTTTATCTTCCTGGCACCCATCGGCACCTTCCCGCCCGCAACGTCCATGCCGATCGTCAGGTCCGATCCGGTTTCACTGACGGTGCCGTTCACGGTTATCGTCGCTTCCCCTTCCCCGGGCGAGGAGCAATGCATCTGGGCATCGAGACGCCCGCCCGCAACATCGAACTTCGAATAGGTGCAATCGCCCTCCTTGCCGACGTTCCGCAGCATGTCCTTGTAGCCCTTGTCCATGTCCTCGTCGGTGATGCAGACGGTGTAGGTCCGGGTGTTGCCGGTCATGGACTTCAGGCGATCCGCCGCATCCTTGGGCATGCCGGGAATATCCATTTCCAGAACCTGAACGGTCTGTTTGTAGGAGCCGGGCCGGGGCCGTTCGAGCTTGACCGCCTCGTGCGCCACATCGTCGGCCGATTTCGTTTCCCCGGCCGCAACCGGACTTTTCTCCGCCGCCTCTTCCTTCGATCCGCACGCCGCCAGCGACAGCATTGCCGCCACAAGCCAGATGCCCGCCGCGCGCTTGCCTGCCGTTCCTGCCATTGAACCCTTCGTCATTACCCTACTCCCTCGCCGCCGGGCGGCTTTCCCCAACAGGGCGCGGAGTGCTATCACCGTGCCCGCCCGGTGCCAACGATTCATCGGCCAACAACGCATTGCGGGCGGCGGGGATATACCCCATATGTTCCGCCATGGCCGAACTGATCATCCGCCGCGGACTGGAAGAACCCGATACCTCGGGAAGCTTCGTCCCCCACAAACCCCAGCGTCCGGAAAAGTCCCTGCCCGGCAGGGCATTCCGGATCGTTTCGGACTATGAGCCCGCGGGCGACCAGCCCGCCGCCATTGCCGAACTCACCGCCTCCGCGCGCGAGGACGAGAAAACGCAGGTGCTGCTGGGCGTTACCGGCTCGGGCAAGACTTTCACCATGGCCAAGGTGATCGAGGAACTGCAGCGCCCCGCGCTGATCCTCGCGCCCAACAAGATCCTAGCCGCGCAGCTCTATGCCGAGTTCAAGGATTTCTTCCCCGACAACGCGGTGGAATATTTCGTCTCCTACTACGACTACTACCAGCCCGAAGCCTACGTGCCGCGCAGCGATACCTACATCGAGAAGGAAAGCTCGGTGAACGAGGCGATCGACCGGATGCGCCACTCGGCCACGCGCGCGCTGCTGGAACGGGATGACGTGATCATCGTCGCCTCGGTCTCCTGCCTCTACGGCATCGGTTCGGTCGAGACCTATTCGGCGATGATCTTCGATCTCGAAGCGGGCAAGGAGCAGGATCAGCGCGAAATCATCCGCAAGCTCGTCGCCCTGCAGTACAAGCGCAACGATGCCGCGTTCACACGCGGCACCTTCCGCGTGCGCGGAGACAATCTGGAAATCTTCCCCAGCCACTATGAGGACATGGCCTGGCGGATCAGCTTCTTCGGCGACGAGATCGAGGAAATCAGCGAATTCGATCCGCTGACCGGCAAGAAAGGTTCGGCGCTGGAAAAAGTGCGGGTCTACGCCAACTCGCACTATGTCACGCCGGGGCCGACGATGAAGCAGGCGACCGAGGCGATCCGCTTCGAGCTGACCGAGCGGCTCAAGGAACTGGAAGCCGAGGGCAAGCTGCTGGAGGCGCAGCGCCTCGAACAGCGCACCCATTTCGACCTGGAGATGATCGCCGCCACCGGTTCCTGCGCGGGGATCGAGAACTACAGCCGCTTTCTGACCGGACGCATGCCGGGCGAACCGCCGCCCACGCTGTTCGAATACCTGCCCGACAATGCCCTGCTGTTCGTCGACGAAAGCCACCAGACCGTGCCGCAGATCGGCGCGATGTCGAAAGGCGACCACCGCCGCAAGATCACGCTGGCCGAATATGGCTTCCGCCTGCCGAGTTGCATCGACAACCGCCCGCTGCGCTTCAACGAGTGGGACGCGATGCGCCCGCAGACGGTCGCGGTTTCGGCCACCCCGGGCAACTGGGAAATGGAGCAGACCGGCGGCGTCTTCGCCGAACAGGTGATCCGCCCGACCGGCCTGATCGATCCGCCGGTGGAAATCCGCCCGGTCGAGGATCAGGTGCAGGACTGCATCGCCGAGTGCAAGGAAACAGCGGCCAAGGGCTACCGCACGCTCGTCACCACGCTCACCAAGCGCATGGCCGAGGACCTCACCGAATTCATGCACGAGGCGGGCGCGCGTGTGCGCTACATGCACAGCGATGTGGAGACGCTGGAGCGCATCGAGCTGATCCGCGATCTGCGCATGGGCGTCTATGACGTGCTGGTGGGCATCAACCTGCTGCGCGAAGGCCTCGACATTCCCGAATGCGGGCTCGTGTGCATTCTCGATGCCGACAAGGAAGGCTTCCTGCGCAGCGAGACCTCGCTGATCCAGACCATCGGCCGCGCCGCGCGCAACGTGGATGGCCGCGTGATCCTCTATGCCGACCGCATGACCGGCTCGATGGAACGCGCCATCGCCGAAACCGACCGCCGCCGCGCCAAGCAGGAAGAATACAACGCCGAGCACGGCATCACGCCCCAATCGATCAAACGCCGCATCGCCGACATCGTCGCCGACACCGCCAGCCGCGACGGCGTGCTGGTGGAGATCGACGACGGCGAGCGCAACAACCTCGTCGGCCACAACCTGCGCGCCTACATCGAGGAACTCGAAGGCCGGATGCGCGCGGCGGCAGCGGATCTGGAGTTCGAGGAAGCCGGCAGGTTGCGCGACGAAATCCGGCGGCTGGAGGCGACGGAACTGGGTTTGCCGGAGGGCGAGCACAAGGCGCCGAAGGTGGGGCGCAGTAACGAGGGCAAGCCGGGGACACGGAAGATGCGGTATGGGAAGACGCAGAAGAAGTGGGGGCGATAAAAGTTTCTTGATTGCATTTCCCCGCTGACAGATTTATGATTTCGCAGCGTTAAGGGGGCCACACCCTAAAAGGCGAGTATTGGTTCCGCCGCCAAAACCAGTGAGTACGACGCCGACCCACATGAATTGTGGAACTCGGTTTCATCATAATGGTTTTGATCATGACCCCTTACGAATCTGTCACCCTTATCATTTCTATCGTCGGCCTCGCTGGCGGCTTCACATACGCCGGAGTCCAGATCGGCAAGTGGATCGGCGAAAAGAAGTGAGCCCCCTCCCCCTCTTCGTCATGCTGAACTTGTTTCAGCATCCATCACGCCTCCAACACA
>JARROF010000085.1:0-22692 GCA_037384205.1 Novosphingobium sp.
GCAAAATGTCGCGAACGAGCCGACCGGGCTTCGCAGCACGTACATGATGATCGCCAGAAGCACGACCACCATCAGGGGCAGCAACACGGAACTGTCGAAAGTGCTCGCCTCGACGAAGGCATGGTCGAGCGCGACCGAGCCGGAAAGGCCGACCTCCAGATCAGGATGCCGTCCGGCGAACTGGCTGGCCAGTTTCTGGGCCGAGGCCATCGCTCTTGTACCTTGGTCCGACGCGGTCGCCGCTGCGAACCTGAAATTGACGGCAACGAGCCCGAGACGTCCGTCGGCCGAGAGCAGACGGTTGATCAGGATCGGCTCCTTTGCCACTTCCCGCTTCAGACGCCGGGCATCGGCGTAGGTCAGGTGATCGCCCGATCGCGCAAGCTGGTCGATCTGGATATCGTCGCCCACCGCGCGTGCGCGTTGAAAATTGGTAACCGAATCCACGCGCTTGACGTCGTCGAGGTTCCAGGCCGCGTCAGTCAGTTCGTTGATGGCGGCAAGCCGTTCGGGTGTGAACAGATCCTTGTCTCGCGCGCCAATGACGAACAACAGCGTATCTTCCCGGCCGTAAACGGCCTCAAATCGCTCCACCGCCATGAGATCGGGGTTGTCATGCGCAGGTTCCATTAATGATCTTGAGGAAGTGGAGAGACAGCAGCGTGTTGCCGAACAGACGGCGGCGCGCGCGCACTTCCACCAGGCTCGATCGCCATTCCAGATCATAGGTGTGGCGCAATTCGAGAAGCGTGCCGCGGGTATCGTTGAAGGCGTAGCGCGCGCCGACAAAGACATCGCGTTGAAACGGCGTCAGCGGCGCAGCGTCCGGACGCGAGTCCGCATAGGCTTCGGCATAAAGGGTCAGATCGCCAAGGCCGCCGGCAAACCGGCTGAAGTTGGTTTCGACGCCCAATCCCCCCCAAAAAAACGCGCCGCCATGACCGCGCTGATGGATCAGTTCGGCCTTGATGATGCGGTCCCCGACCACGTAATCGGCATCAATGCTCGTCTGGCTGATCCGACCGTAGAAGGCCCGGAATCCCTGCAGCCAAGGCGCCCATCGCCCGTCTTCGAATGTCTGATTGACGATCGGTGCGGACAACACGCGAAAGCGGTCTTCGCCTCGGCCAAAGCGCCGCTCGCGCGCGACGCCGGTGCCGAAGAAGGACAGAGTCGCTCCATCAAGTTGCCACGACATCAATACGCCCGGCTGGCCAAGCTTGACGTCGCCCTGGAAGTCTTCGACGAGATCGCGCTGGTTGACGATGTCGACCGGATTCCAGGCTTCGAGTACGCCCCAGGTTTCCGAGATGACGCCGATCTTTGCGTCCATCTTGCCCCGTTGTAACCGGATGAACGCCTCGCGAACGTCACCTGAGACTTCGCGCGCGGCGTCGGGGGCGATCCGGCCGAACAGTTCCGTTTCGAATTGCGCGCTCCCGATGTCGATCGAGGCGTTGAGCGTGGAATAGGACGACACCTGGACATCCGTAGTGCTCTGATCGGCAAGAAGCGGAGGATCGGGGTAAATCCGGACCTCGGCACCGACAGATCCGCGTACGCTATGGCCCTGTGCCGGAGAGCACAGGGCCGCAACCGTCGCGCATGTCGACAACGCCAACAGTGACGCGAAAGTCCTCATCGCGACCAGGAAGCCATCCGGTTGGCCGTGAGATCGATCGCCTTCAACCCGGTCTTGAAGTGATAACCCGTCCACACGATTTCGGACACCGACTTGTCGCGCAAGTTCGTCATTACAATGCGCGAGGGACGCCAGAACCTGTCCTGGTACTTCTTGTACCCGAAGAATTCGAGCTGCTTCAGCGGGCGGCCGCTCTTGTCGAAATAGACGATGCGGACGGGCTGCCAGATCCGGGGATCAATGGTTTCGACAAGCTTCGAATAACCGGAATATTCATACTTCGGGAGGTTGGCGATCGTGTGACAGGTCGTTTTCGGCTCACCGCACGGTTCGTCGCGGATGAATTCATAGTCGTAGTTCGTCAGTTCCCATGTCGCGATATCTTCATAGGAGAACTCGGACCCGGCAAACGAACCGGTCTTGTCGCGGGCCGCCAGGCGCTTGACCCGCTTGATGGCCGGCAGATAGATCCACTGGTCATCCGGTGCGCCGGCGTTGGTGAAGGTCAGCGATACAAAGCCGGCAAGGTCGCGCGGCTCCGAAAAGACGACAAGGCGCTTGTCGCCGCCGTTGCGCACTTCGAGCGTGTTCATCTCGAAGTCGCGCTTCGCCTGCGCGCCGCCCGACCGGCGAACGGTCATTTCGCCGTCGACTACATAGTCGGTGAAGCCGGCGTCGTTTCTGTCTACTGTCCCGGCGATTTCGCGCCCGCGGCGGACGTTATCCGAAACCTGGCCGCTCGCGGCCATGACGGCAGGCGTCAGACATCCCGCGATGCCCGTGATCGTAAGGGTGAGGGCGCTTTTCCACGCATGCTTCTTCATGGTGCAGTGATCCTTTTACAGGGTGGGTTCGTTGGGGAGCGGGGTCAGGCGTTCACAGAATGACGGGCCATCAGGCCGATTGCCTGACGGATCATGTCCTCGGTATGCTCGGAGCTGATGAAGCAGCGAAGGCGCGCGGCATCACGGGGAACGACCGGGTGCATGACCGCATGGGCCATCACGCCGTTTTCGATCAGGTAGGACATCAGGCTCAGTGCCTGCTCATCCTCGATCATCAGCGGGATAATCGGCACGCCGGGCCGTGAAGTGCGGCAATCGAAGCCCGATTCCTCGGCGATCGACTTGAAAAGACGCGAGTTTTCCTGAAGCCGCTGAACCCGTTCGGGCTCGGCAACTGTCAGTTGGAGGGCAGCGAGCGCCGCAGCGGTGTTGGCGGGGCTGATTCCGGTGCTGTAGAGCAGCAGGCCGGGGCAGAAGTGCTTCAGGAGTTCGATGATATCCTTGCTGCCCGCAAGGAAACCGCCGCAGCTCGCGAAGCTTTTCGAAAGCGTGCCGACCATCAGGTCCACCTCGGACGGTGAAATCCCGAAATGTTCGCATACGCCGCGTCCGGTTTGGCCGACGGTGCCGCACGAGTGCGCCTCGTCAATCATCAGCCAGGCGCCGTAGCGGCGCTTGATCTCGATGATGCGCTCCAGATCGACGAGGTCGCCGTCCATGCTGTACGCGCCCTCGACCAGCAGGATGGCGCGTCGGTACTGGCCGCGATGCTGCTTGCACAGGGCTTCCAGCGCATCCATGTCGTTGTGCGGGAAGGCAATCCGGCGCGCACCGGACATGACGGCGCCCATGACGCCGCTGTTGTGCATGTAGGCGTCGTGGAAAATCACGTCGCGCTTGTCGAGCAGGTAGCCTACGGCCGAAACATTGGCGCTGTACCCGCCGACGCCGACCGTCGCGGCCTCGAATCCGGTGAAGGCCGCCAGTTCCGCTTCCAGTTGGCTGTGCAACTCGATCTCGCCGCCCACCATGCGCGCCGCGCCCGCATGGCTGCCGTAGCGATCGACCGCATCATGCACGGCCTGCTTGACCCGCTCGTCGTTCGAGAGGCCCAGATAGTTGTAGGTCGAGAACGTAATGAAGTCGCGCCCGTCGATCTTCATGCCGCCCGAAACCTCGCAGCTGCGCGCGAGGAAATAGGGGTTCTGCAGGCCGCTGCCGTCCTTGTAGAGACTGTGCAGGCGCTCCAGCAGGGCGCTTTCGGGATAATCGCTGACGCTTGGCGGTTCCGGCGCGCGGGTATCCGCAGGTGCAGACGGGGTGCTGGCGATCCCCGCCCTTACCCGGGTCAGCAGGCCGTCGAGCGCATTTGTAGTGGCAGTGGACATGTTATGTGATCCTTGATGAAGGGGTCAGGCAGCGAGTTCGGCACCGGCCGCGCCGGAGCGAATTTCCTCCAGTGCCTTGTCGGCCAGCTTGGCGATCGTCGTGGAACCCAGCAGTTCAACCACCGAGAAATTGACGCCCAGAACGAGATCGAGCTGGATCTGGATTTCGGTCGTCATCAGCGAGTCAACGCCGAAGGAGTCGAAAGTCTGTTCCGGCTTCAACCGGTCCGCGCTGGTCTTCAGTCCCGCCGCGATGATGTCGGCGATCAGGCTGCGCAGGATTTCGATCGCGGCCGCATCTTCCAGCCCGGTGATGGCCGCATGCAGTTGCTGGGCCAGCGAGGCATCGCCTGCCTGTGCGGCGCGGCTTTCCTCGACAAGCGCGGCAAAGGCCGGTGAGGCGCCGCCGACGCCCTCGTAGACGGACCATTTCTCCCACGCGATCTTCTCGGCGATGGCCACTTGCGGCACGCCCCGGGCGATCGCGCGGCCAAGGCCCCGCAGCGCCACGTTCACGTCAAGCGGCGCGAGGCCGATCTGCGTGAGATGCTGGCCGACGCGTTCATCGGCCTCGAGCATCCCCGTGCCGTGAGAACAGAACGAACTGCTGGAGTTCGATGTCCAGTTCGCTGGAGGCGACATGCAGCGCCCAGGCGCCTCCTGCCTTCGGCCCCATGACGCGTTCGACTTGCGTCGGCGTCATGTCGGACACGAGCTCGTCCTCGATCACGCCGGCAGCGTGGTAGATGCCGCGCAGCGGGGCGTCGGGGCGATGCAATTCGCGCAGCAGCTCCATCACCGCATCGGCGTCGGAAACGTCGGCGGCATAGGCCTCGGCGAGCGCGCCGCGTTCGCCGAGCTGATCGAGCAGGTCGAACGCGCCCGGCGTGTCGATGCCACGGCGAGCGGCCAGGGCGATCCGGCCTGCGCCATTGTCTGCCAGCCAGAGCGCGACCGCCCGGCCGAGGCCGCTGAAACCGCCAGTCACGAGATATGTGCCGGAGCGGTCCATATGCGGCGCATCCGCGATCTCGACAGTGATCGGCCGGTTGTCCTTCGCGACGTCCAGTTCGAACCAGTCCTGTCCGACAATCGCAGCCGCATCGTCTGCAAGGAGATCGGCGCAGCCGAATACCTGCGTGTCCTGAATGACCGGTCGCGCGCCTTCGAACATTGCGTGCAGGTCATCGAGGTAGTTCATGTCTTCGCGCAGGACAGCGAGATCATTGTCGATCCTCACCAGGCGGCCGCAGTGTGGCGGCAATGCGAAAGGAGTGGGGTCCTGAGCCAGATCGACCAGTCGACCGCCAGGCGCGAGCGCGAAGAAACCGATGCGGCGGCTCCAGTCGGAGAGGGGGCCGGCAATGAGGTCGAACTTCACATCGTCGTGCAGCCCTTCCCAGTCGGACAGGTCGGCGGCCACGCGCGTCGTGGTGATGCTCATGCCATGGAGTTCGCTTGCCAGTGCATCGCCGAGGACGCCCTCGACAACCAAAGCGCGATCGCCCGGTTCCAGAGGCGAAACAAGCGCCATGGTCATCGCGCGGGCCCTGACGGGCGCCAGTAGCGCCGATTGCAAGGTAGCGTCCTCGACCTTCTCGAGGATACAATGCGTTTCGTCCACGATCAGCCGGCTGGCGAGCGTGCGCGGCACCATGCCCGAGACGCGATCGCCAACCGCGAACCGGGTCGCGTCGGCGCCGGTACGAACGATTTCGCCGATTACGCCGATCGGTTCTTCTTCGCGGTTCAGCTGAAGGCCGAGACGTTCAACCCGCAGTTCATAGCCATCGTCGGGCAGCGTCAGTTCGGGCAAGGCGGAAGCCGTGTAAACGGAGCCGTGCTTGTCGAAGCGGACAGCCATGTCCGCGGACGGTTCCATGGTGACGCGCGCCGGGTTCTGCAGGATGCCGCTTTCGACCATCGCGGGGGCGTAGCGTTGCCCTTGGCGGAGGGCGATTTCGTCGATCTTCTCTTCGCCCAGCGCTTCGGCAAGGATCGTATCCGCGACGAATGCTCCGCTTGCCGCTTCAACGTCGATCGACGCCGCATCGAGCATTGCCAGCTCATTGCGAACCACACGCAGGAAACCGGCCACCGCCGATTGTCCCGGAACAACCACGTCACCTTCGATTACCGGCTGCGCGTTTCGAGTGACGATGCGCAGCGGCAGGGTGCGATCTTGCGCCGTCATGGCGTGAACCGCAGCGAGGATTTCCTTGACGGTCAGTTCGCCGGTCACGTCCCGCTCTTTGCCGAGGTCCGGAGCGGTCACGCCGATGACCCGTGCGACCTCATCGAGCGACTGAGACCTGGCGACTTCCGCCCAGGTGCATCGGTCATACGGAATGGATTGCCACGTAGCGCTACCCTCGAGCGCTTCGGCGAGTTCGTCGTCGGGGTCGGCCACGATCAGGAGCCGCTCGCAGGCGGCCGCCATTGGCGACGGTTCCGTAAGAGCGTGCCAGATGCGCGTGTAGTCTCCGCCCGGGAAGCGATCCACCTTGCCGCGACCACGCAGCGATCGGCACGTCAGCCTCTCGATCCGCGCAAGCGAGCGGCCTTCGTGATCGCACAGCTCGAAATCACAAACGATCTCCGAGGCGTTGCGCTCTACGATGCGGGTGTAGCACAGGATGCTTTCCGGCAGCGCCGCGTAGACTTCGAGCGCCCTGAGCGAAACCGGGAGATAAGCGCCGTCGCTTGCGTCAACCAGAGCCAGAGCGGTCTGGAAACAGCCGTCGAGCAGCGCGGGATGGAGCACGTAAGCCGTGGTCGCATCGCCGGCGCATTCCGGCCGCGTGAGCTCGGCCTCGGCGATGCCGCGCGCCTTGTCGCGGCGCAGGCCCGTGATCGGCTGGAAGGCCGGGCCATATTGCAGCGCCAGCCCGCTGAGGTTCGCATAAAGCTCGGCTACATCGACGGTCTCGACTTCGTTCGTGTCCGCCAGCGACGGAGCCCGCGATGGCACGGGGCGGCCACCGTCCGGATAGATGAATGCCGATGCATGCAGGACCGGAAGGTCGGATCCGCCGTCATCGCGGGAATGAAGCTGCGCGCGGTGGCCGGTGGGATCGAAGGTCATGACCAGACGCAAGGAACGCTCAGGGTCAAGCACCAGCGCCCGCTCGATAGTCACATCGCGCAAGCTCAGGCCCTTCGCATCCGGCCAGCGGCGGCGGCCCTCCTCGCACAGCGCTTCCAGATAGCCAGCCGCGGGCATGATGGCCGCGCCGTCGACGACGTGATCGGAAAGGTAATTGAGGCGGCGGAGGTTGAGGTCGCTCCCGCCGTCGTCGGCAACGAGCGGAGCCGACTGGACTTCAAGGCGATCACGCGCCTGACGCGGGGCCTCGCGCCACAAGGACTGCCGCTGCCAGGGATAGCTTGGCAACGCGTACAGACGGCCGTTCGGTGTGCGCGCCAGCCAGTCAATTTCACCGCCATTGGCGTAGATTTCACAGACCGACCGGCGCAGTTCCTGCGTTTCCGGCTTATTCATCCGGAGCGTTGAGGCGAGGCGCACTTCCTTGCCGTGCGCGCTGCTGATTTCCTCCAGCGAGCGGCGCAGCACCGGATGCGGCCCGACTTCTACGAAGAGCTGATAGCCGTCATTCAGCATCGCGCCGATCGCGTCAGCGAAATAGACCGGGTTCCGGACGTTGTCGCACCAGTATTCGGCATCGTAAGTGCGCGCATGGGCCTCGTCGGAGATGAGGCCGCCCGTGACGGTGGAGTAGAGCGGGATGCCGGGACGCTGTGGATGCAGGCTTGCAAGCTTCTCCCGAAGCTCGGGTTTCAGCGCCTCCATCAAGGGGCTGTGATAGGGAACCTCGACATCGAGCGCGCGTGCAAAGACCTTGCGCGCTTCGGCCTCGGTCCTGATCGTTTCCAGTGCCTGGCGGTCGCCGGCGACAGTGACGCTGCGCGGCGAGTTGACGGCGGCGATCGAGACGAGATCGCCGAAGGGACGAATGATCTCGAGCGTGTCGTCTTCCGGCAATCCCAGAGCGAGCATCCCGCCTGTTCCCGCCGTCTTCGCCTGTGCGAAGCTGCGTTCGCGGCTCACCAGCAGAGCCTGTTCCAGCGTCAGCATTCCCGACGCCCAGGCCGAAGCGACTTCGCCGACCGAGTGTCCGACGACCGCATCGGGAACGACGCCTTCAGCCCGCAATGCCGAGGTGAGGCCAATCTGGACCATCAGGTTGCCGGGCTGAGCGAATTCGGTGCGCTTGATTCGAGAGTCGGGCTCGTCGCGAGACATCTCGGCCAGGATGGAAAATCCCGCGATGCGCGTGAACACGGCGTCGGCTTCTTCCAGGGTTTCTCGAAATATCCGGTTCTCGCGCAGGAGGTCTTGGCCCATGCCCCACCATTGCGGCCCCATGCCGGTGTAGACAAAGGCGATGCGGCCATCGCCATTGAACGCCCGGCTGCCTTCGACGCCGGCAAAGGATTCGGCGTCCGTTCCGAAATCGCGAAGGGCAGCGATGATGTCATCGCGATCATCGCCCCACACGGCGACGCGGTGCGCCATATGGGTCCGGCGCTTGCCTGCTGTGAACAGCACGTCTTCGAGTGCGGCCTCGTCTGTCCCTTCCAGCATCGCAACGAATTGATCGGCGCGTGCGCGCAGCGCCTTGGGATCGCGCGCCGACAATGGCAGGACAAGCATCGATGCATCGGCTGTTGCCGCTTCGGACGGCAGCGGTTCGACATCGGGTGAACTCAGGATCACATGGGCGTTGGTGCCGCCGTACCCGAAGGAATTGACCGCGACCTTGCCGGACGATCCCTTGCTGTTGAGGGGCAGGGGCACACGCGGCAGGATCACTTCCTGCGGGATGTTTTCGTTGACGTCCTCCAGCCCGGCGATGGGCGGGACCTGATTGTAGCGGAGCATCATCGCGGTCTTGATGATGCTGGCGACCCCGGCGGCCGCTTCCAGATGGCCGATGTTGGCCTTGACCGAACCGATGACGCACGGGTCGCCTTGTCCATAGACGTCGGCGATCGCACGGGTCTCGCGCGGATCGCCGATCGGCGTGCCGGTGCCGTGCGCTTCGATGTAATCGATGTCGGCTGCGTCCAGCCCGCTTTCTTTGAGCACGCGCACCATCAGGGCGCGTTGCGCCTCGGGATTGGGAACGGTGATGCCGCTGGTGCGGCCATCCTGATTGACGCCGGCGCCATCGACGACCGCCAGGATGTTGTCCCCGTCGCGCAGCGCGGCATCATAGGCCTTGAGTACGACCACGCCGCCGCCTTCGCCGCGGCCATATCCGTCGGCGCGGGAGTCGAAGCTTTTCGACCGGCCATCCTTGGCCAGTAAACGCCCCTTCGACATCGCAACCATGTATTCGGGGCGGAGGATAAAGTTGGCGCCGCCAACAAGCGCCATATCGCATTGCCGCGTGTGGATTGCCGTGACAGCCTGCGAAAATGCGACGAGCGAGGACGAACAAGCCGTATCGATGGAAAGGCTCGGTCCGCAGAAATCGAAGGCGTAGGAGATGCGGTTCGACAGCATCGTCAGCGTGGCGCCGGCGGCGCTGTGCGTGCCGATCGTTTCGCGTGCGCCGGCGCCAAGCTGGTTCAGTAGATGGTCGACGGTGAAGCCGCCGACGAAGACGCCGGTGGAAGATCCCGCGAGCGATTCGACATCGAGCCCGGCATTGTCCATGGCCTCCCATGCCAGTTCCAGAAGCAACCGTTGCTGGGGGTCGATAAACTCGACCTCGCGTGGCGAAAGACCAAAGAAATCAGCGTCGAAAGATTTGTAGTCATAGTCCCGCAGGAAATGACCGCGACCGACATAGGCCTTTCCGGCGACATCGCTTTCATTGAAGAACTTCTCGGTGGACCAGCGCTCGTCCGGTACGTCGCCAACGCAAGTAACGCCCTTCAACATATTCTCGAAAAAGGCCTCGGGAGAATCGGATCCTCCGGGGAATCGGCATGCAACCCCGATAATAGAGACTTTTTTATTTATGATATTCGGAATATTGTCGGCAATACTCATGTTAACCCCCGTATAAATTAGATAATTAGGGGAATTAGATTGCCTAAATGTCAGAAATATTAAGGATTTGCCGCATATTTTAGAATAATATGTATTAAATATACGATAATTTGCCTAATTTATAGTGGTTTAATAACTTCAGGATACTGCATATAATTTATTAATGACTTGATTTTTCGATATTATTGTTTAAATTAAACCGTAATTTGCAACAACGCGGACGCAGCCAAAGCCACGGCACCGTGCTCATCGCCGGGCCGTCCTTTGCCTCTCGCAACCCTTGTCTTGTGGGTATGGCGGGACCTATGCCTCGGACGGGTGCTCTGCGGAATTGTCAAAAATGCTCTAGGTGCTGGTGGGAAATTTATGAGCCCGAATGGAATGTGGGAACATCAGCGGACTTTCCTCGCGGTGTTCGAACAAGGCAGTTTCTCGGCGGCGGCGCGTTCTCTTGGAGTGACGCAACCAACCGTTCGATGCCGGATTGAGGCGCTGGAGAACGCCCTTGCAACCCGGTTGTTTACGCGCTCGACGAACGGCCTCGTGCCTACCGGGCAGGCGCAAGGCCTCGCGCCACATGCGCGGGCCATGGAATTCGCATCGAATGCGTTCATCCGCGCCGCGTCGACTCCGCCCAACGATGTCGGCGGCAGCGTGCGAATCAGCGTGTCTGAAATCTTTGGCGTCGAGGTGCTGTCGCCGATGCTTGTCAAGCTAAGGGCCCGCTACCCTGCCTTGGCAATCGAGATTGTACCGAGCAACCAGTCCGCAGACCTGCTGGGTCAGGAAGCGGACATCGCCATTCGAAACTTTCAGCCCACGCAAGATGCTCTGGTCGCCCGCTTGCTCGGCACGATCGCCTTAGGCTTTTTCGCCGCTGCCGATTATCTGGCGCAGCGACCTGCTCCGCGAACCGTCGTGGACCTTCTTGAGCATGACCTCATAGGGCCAGATCGGTCCCGCGCCGACATTGATCTCGCGGCATCGCTTCATCCGGCGCTTACACTCTCCACGATCGCGATTCGGACCGATAGTCACCCCGCGCAACTTGCTGCAATCCGGGCCGGTCTTGGGGTCGGCATCACGCTGGCAACGGTGGGGCACGCGGATCCCCGCCTGCGCAGGATATTGCCCGATGTCGAGCTCCCGGCGCTGCCGTACTGGATCATAATGCACAAAGACCTGTGCAATCTGGCGCGCATTCGTGCCGTCGTCGATCACCTGACGCACGAGATCACACAATACATCGAAGGCAAGGGCAGTCCACCTCCGGAGGCCGTTGCAGGATGACATCGGCCAGGACTGTTCAAGCATCGTCCCAAGCTTGCAAAAATCGCCCGCAAGCGCGATCAGATCGTAGTTCTCATTCATGTCGCTGAACGGAAATTTCCCGATGATTTGAGTGCCCCTCATTTTCATGTCGGGCGCGCCATCTCTCCCAATTTTATGCCAGCCGGGCTATCAATTTTTCAATAACCTGTCCGAGTTCCGGCATCCTGTCCGAAACCTTCTTCTGCCCAAGGCAGACCTGACAAGAAACCAAAAGCGCCGCAATGATCATCCAATCATTCGCAGCGTCAATCATGTCGAGGCAACCGAGGCAACCATCCCAGGATCGAGCGCCTGGTCTCTTCAGGCAATTTCCTGCTGTATCCAATGGTCGCAGTCGGGGCTGACCACATCCACATTTGGCACCATCTCTGCGAGATTTTCGGATTTCCAAATCGTGCCCCGATCATCGTAGATCACAAGTGCAGGCGTCTGGATAATCGGATTCACGTCCGCCAGAAGGCGCCAGTTGCGATCCAGGTTCTGTCCAATTGATGCTTGCCCATGCGCCCCCCAACTCCCCTGTAGCTGACAGGCCCCCCTAGGCGTCCTTATCCAGTTCCAACCCCTTTAGCGCTGCGAAGGGTCCTTGGTCTTTCGGCGTGCCGATCCCCGCTGCCTTGCGTGCGGCATTGGCCTCAGGGCCGGTGAGGTAAGGATCGATCGCGAGCCCCAGGCTTTGCGCGACGGCTTCGCCCAGATCGAAGTGCGTGCCGGAATATTCGATCTCGTCGCAGTCCTCGGCGCTCAGTTCCACTTCCTCGTCGGGCGCGTAGGCTGTGCTTTCGGGGACGAAACGCAAGACCAGTTCCTCGTCGACGGAAACCGTCAGGTCTTCGGCGGAGACAGCGCAGGATTGGACGATCTGCGCTTTCAGGCGGCCGCGTGCTTCCACGGTGCGGTCGGTCTTGTGCAGTTCGATGTCGGCGGCGAGGCTGTCCACCCGCACCAACCCGAAGCGCGCGGCCAGCGCCTTGCATTCGGCTTCACGGGCTTCGAGGTGAGGGGCCTTGCCATCTACCTGCCGCACGTCGAAAGGGCGGGAGAATTCGGGGGAGGCGGTGTCCGGCGTATTCATCGCGCGATCCTCGCGGCCAGCAGGTCCTCGTTCGAAAGCGTGTCGATCTGGGCGTAGAGCTGGCGCACTTGCGCGGCGAGGCGGGCCGTGTCCGCGCCCTCGATCAGCGTCACGTTGCGTTCGAGAGCGGCGATCAGCGCGGTATCGCCTTGGGGCAGAGCTTCTTTCAGCGCGCCGATGCGCCCGCCCATCACGCTCACCAGCTTGCCGATATGCTTGCCCACGACAAGATCGCCCACGCCCGACTGGCGCAATTGTCCGTCCATGTCTTCCACGAAGAGCTCGGTCAGGCGAGCAGAGGGCGCGATCAGCGTATCGTCCGCCGTCTTGTCGCGCTCCATGCGCAGCATTACCAGTGCCAGCACCAGCGTGATCGCGTCAAAGCGGCCTGCCACAGTGTCGGCCACGCCGCACTGGGCGTACCAGGGCTTGTCGCGCGCGATCTCCACTATGCAGTGCCACAGCGGACGCACCGCCGCGCGGGAATCCGTACGTTTGCCGAAGATGCGGGAAATCAGGGACACGGCAGCAGGGGCCTTTCGTTCAGCGGCAATTCAATCGTTCCCGGCCAACGCCCATTGCGCGGTCGCTTTCGGGGCCTTAAGGCCAAGGGCGATATATGGCTCGGATACCGGCTGGCAATGCCTTCCATGGCACAGCGCCGGTTATCCGCCGGGTTTGGAGTATGAAAATGCGCAAGGTTGGTCTCAAGATCAGGACGGCAGGCATGGTTCTGGCGCTTTCCGCGCTGGCTACCGGCTGCACGTCGATCCGCGATCATCGCGGCTATCTGATCGACCAGACCCTGCTCGATTCGGTTCAGCCGGGCATCGACAACCGACTTTCGGTGGAAAAGACGCTCGGCCGCCCGACGTTTGTCAGCCAGTTCGGCCAGAAGGACTATTACTACGTGTCGCAGATCGTGCGCACGCCGCCTTTCGGCCGCCCGCGCACCGCGAAGGAAACCATCCTGCGTGTACAGTTCGATGCTGCGGGCAATGTCACTGCCGTGGACAAGCGCGGCATGGAGCAGGTCGCGCGGATCAGCCCCAATGGCGACAAGACGCCGACGCTGGGCCGCCACCGCTCGCTGCTGGAAGATCTGTTCGGCAATATCGGCGCTGTGGGCGCCGGCGGCGTCGGCGGCGGGCCTGCAACGCCCACTGGCCCGGGCCCGAACGGAAGCTGAGCGGCCTGTCGCGCCGCCGCCCCGGCTTGAACCTGGCCGGGCGCGGCATATATGCGCCTGCATGAACGATAGCAGGGCGAGCCACGGCCTGATCGAGTGGCACGGTACGACTATCATCGGCGTCAGGAAGGGCGGCAAGACCGTCATCGCCGGTGATGGGCAGGTTTCCATGGGCAACACCGTGATGAAGCCCAACGCGCGCAAGGTGCGCCGTCTGGGCGATGACGAAAAGGTCATCGCCGGTTTCGCGGGCGCCACGGCCGATGCCTTCACGCTGTTCGAACGGCTGGAGCGCAAGCTGGAGCAATATCGCGGCCAGTTGATGCGCGCGGCGGTGGAACTCGCCAAGGACTGGCGCACCGACAAGTACTTGCGCAATCTTGAAGCCCTGATGATCGTGGCCGACGCCGATACGCTGCTGGTGCTTACCGGCAATGGCGACGTGCTGGAGCCCGAAGGCGGAATTGCCGCGATCGGTTCCGGCGGCAACTATGCGCTCGCCGCCGCCCGCGCGCTCGATGCCTATGAAGAGGACGCGGAACAGATCGCGCGCAAGGCGATGCAGGTCGCTGCCGATATCTGCGTGTTCACCAACGACCGTGTGACTGTGGAAACGGTCTGATTCTTACCTGAAGGCCGCTCGGCACGAACGGAAGTTTGGAAATTCAATGACAGACAATCTCACCCCCAAAGCCATTGTCCGCGCGCTCGATGAGCATATCGTCGGCCAGAGCGAGGCGAAGAAGGCGGTTGCCGTCGCGCTGCGCAACCGCTGGCGCCGTCAGCGCCTCCCGCTCGACCTGCGCGACGAGGTGACGCCCAAGAACATCCTGATGATCGGCCCCACGGGCTGCGGCAAGACCGAGATCAGCCGCCGTCTGGCGAAGCTGGCCGATGCGCCTTTCGTGAAAGTGGAAGCCACCAAGTTTACCGAAGTCGGCTATGTCGGCCGAGACGTGGAGCAGATCGCGCGCGATCTGGTGGAAGAGGCGATCCGGCTGGAAAAGGACAGCCGCCGCGAGAGCGTGCGCGAGGCGGCCAGCCAAGCGGCGATGGACCGCCTGCTCAATGCCCTTGTGGGCGAGGGTGCATCGGAAGCGACCCGCGCCGCGTTCCACCAGCGCATCACCGAAAACGCGATGAACGACACCGAAGTCGAGATCGAGGTGGAGGATACGCCCAACGCGCCGATGGAGATTCCCGGCATGGGCGGCTCGGTTGGCATGATCAACCTGTCGGACATCATGGGCAAGGCCTTCGGCGGCCAGAACATGAAGCGCCGCAAGATGAAAGTGCCCGATGCGTGGGACAAGCTGGTGGAAGAGGAATCCGAAAAGCGCATGGATCAGGACGACGTTGCCCGCGTCGCGCTGACCAATGCCGAGACCAACGGCATTGTCTTCCTTGACGAGATCGACAAGATCGCGGTGTCGGACGTGCGCGGCGGCTCGGTCAGCCGCGAGGGCGTGCAGCGCGATCTGCTGCCGCTGATCGAGGGAACCACGGTTTCCACCAAGTACGGCCCGATGAAGACCGACCATGTGCTGTTCATCGCCAGCGGCGCCTTCCACGTTGCCAAGCCGAGCGACATGTTGCCCGAACTGCAGGGCCGCCTGCCGATCCGCGTCGAGTTGAAGGCGCTGACCGAGGAAGATTTCGTGCGCATCCTCTCCGAGACGCGCGCCAACCTGGTCGAACAGTACCGCGCGCTGCTCGGCACCGAGAAGGTGACGGTGGACGTGACGGCAGGGGCCATCGCCGAAGTGGCCAAGATCGCTGCGCAAGTGAACGAGAGCGTCGAGAACATCGGTGCCCGACGCCTGCAGACAGTGATGGAAAAGCTGCTCGAGGAACTGAGCTTCGAGGCCGAAGACCGCGTGGGCGAGACTGTCACGGTCGACGAGGCCTATGTGCGCGAGAAGCTGTCCGGCCTCGCGGGCAACGCGAACCTGTCGAAATACATCCTCTAAGCCGCGATGGGCGCGCCGGTCAGCGCATGCGCGGCGATATCGCGGGCATGCCCGCGCCTCGATCCGCAGGGCTGGGCATTCTGCACCGGCGGCTCGTTGCAGGCGGACGCGCTCGGCACGTTTCGAGAGGCGGAAGGGCGGAGCCAGATCCTTCCCCTTGATACTGCGCGGGCGACGGGGCACGACGTGTCGCTGCCGATGGCGCGGATCGTGCTGGAAGTGCACTCGGCGCTGGACGGCACGGGGCTGACGGCGGCTGTTTCCGGCGGGCTCGCGGAGGCGGGCATCCCGTGCAACATGGCGGCGGCCTATCATCACGATCATGCGTTCGTGCCGCTTGGCGACGCAGAGCGGGCGCTGGCGATTCTGCGCCGGTTGCAGGCCGATGCGCCTGAGCATGACGGGCCATGATGGGCCGCGAACAAGCCTTCGAACTGGACAGGGATGGCGCGCGGCGGGAGGCTGGGCTGCCCTGGGCTCGCATCGCCGCGGACGTGTTCCAGCCGGAGAGGTGGACAATGTCGTAGCGCAGTCGGAGGTTCACGCTTGCCTGGCGCGGCCCGGCGATGTCTGGCTGTACCGGACGTCGATCCTGCATGCCTCTGCCCGTTCGCGCACGCCCGACCGCCGCCGCCGGGTTCTGCAGGTGGATTATGCAGCGCAGGACTTGCCAGCGGGGCTGGAGTGGTTAGGCATCTGACATAAGTTTCGAGAGAGCCAGCCATGTACCAGACACCCGAAGACCGCCCGATCTACCGCCTCCTCACCGGCCAGGACGACCGCGCCTTTTGCGAGCGCGTGTCCGAGGCGCTGGCGCAGGGCTGGCGACTTTACGGTTCGCCCACGATCAGCTGGGACACGGCCGAGAACTGCATGAAGGCGGCGCAGGCTGTCGTCTGGCATGAGGCTGACGTGGTGAAGTGAGCTACCTCGCGAACAGCTGACTGAGATCGGCGAATGCCTTCATCTCGATGGCATTGCCCGAGGGATCGCGAAAGAACATCGTTGCCTGCTCGCCGGGCTGGCCCTTGAAGCGGATATAGGGTTCGATCCCGAATTGCACCCCGGCCGATCTGAGGCGCTCGGCCAGCGCCTGCCAGTCGGGCATGTCCAGCACGATCCCGAAATGCGGCACCGGCACGCCGTGGCCGTCGACCGGATTGGTGGCCGCGTCGGCCGCTCTCATGCCCGGCACCAGATGGGCCACGATCTGATGGCCGTGAAAGTCAAAGTCCACCCAGTGGTCGCTGCTGCGCCCTTCCGCGCAGCCCATCAGCCCGCCCCAGAAGGCGCGCGCGGCGTCGAGGTCGTGGACGGGAAAGGCGAGGTGGAAGGGGCGCAGGGTCATGGGCGCAGGAATAATCGGTAAACCGGCCCATGGCGAGCCGTGTTTACCGCTTCGCCGCTACGAAAAAGGCCGGCATTGCGGGGGGCAATACCGGCCTTTCCTGTTCTTAAGCGCGACGTCCGGTCAGATGTGGATCGGCTTTCCGGTCACCGCCATCGCCGCTTCCTTGATCGCCTCGGAGTGCGTCGGGTGGGCGTGGCAGGTGTAGGCGATGTCCTCGCTGGTGGCGCCGAATTCCATCGCCTGGGCGGCCTGGGCGATCATCGTGCCGGCGACCGAGGCGA
Organism: Novosphingobium sp.; assembly: GCA_037384205.1. Taxonomy (GTDB): domain Bacteria; phylum Pseudomonadota; class Alphaproteobacteria; order Sphingomonadales; family Sphingomonadaceae; genus Novosphingobium. The sequence continues at coordinate 17,036 of JARROF010000085.1, forward strand.
TGCACCACACGCCGAGCACGCGGTCGGTTTCGGCATCGGCGATCACCTTCACGAAGCCGTCGGGCTCGTGGTTGGTCTTGGCGCGGCTGTTGGCTAGCATCGGGAACTTGCCGACCTTCACTGCACCGCGTTCCTTGGCGGCTTCCTCGGTCAGGCCCACGCCGGCGAATTCGGGCTGGGTATAGACCACGCCCGGGATCACGTCGTGGTTCACGATGCCGGTGAGGCCGGCGATGTTCTCGGCCACGGCAATGCCTTCGTCCTCGGCCTTGTGGGCGAGCATCGGGCCCGGAATCACGTCGCCGATGGCCCAGACGCCGTCCACCTTGGTGGCGAAGTCGTGGTCGGTTTCGATCTGGCCGCGCGCGTTGCGCTCAAGGCCGATCTTGTCGAGGCCAAGACCTTCGACATTGGGACGGCGGCCGATCGCGACAAGCACGACATCGGCTTCCAGCGCCTCGGCATCGCCGCCCTTGGACGGTTCGACCATGACCTTGGCCTTCTTGCCCTTCACTTCGACGCCGGTGACCTTGGTCGAAAGCTTGAGCGTCATGCCCTGCTTCTTGAAGATCTTGGCGGCTTCCTTGCGCACGTCCATGTCCATGCCGGGCAGCAGCTGGTCGAGGAATTCGACGACCGTCACTTCCGCGCCCAGACGGCGCCAGACCGAGCCCAGCTCCAGGCCGATTACGCCGCCGCCGATGACGACCATCTTCTTGGGCACCGAGGACAGTTCCAGTGCGCCGGTGGAGTCCACCACCACGCCCTTGTCATTGTCGATCTCGACACCGGGCAGGGGGGTGACGGAAGAGCCGGTGGCGATCACCACGTTCTTGGCCGAATAGGTCTTGCCCGCCACTTCGACGGTGTGGGCATCCTTGAACTGGGCATAGCCCTTCAGCCAGTCGACCTTGTTCTTCTTGAACAGGAACTCGATGCCGCCGGTCAGGCCCTTCACCGCGTCTTTGCGCTGGTCCTGCATGGTGTCGAGGTCGAGCTCGGGTGCGACCTTGATGCCCATCTTGGCCATCGCGCCATTGGCCGCCGCATCGAAGTATTCCGAAGCGTGGAGCAGCGCCTTCGAGGGAATGCAGCCGACGTTGAGGCAGGTGCCGCCCAGGGTCTCGCGCCCTTCGGCGCAGGCGGTTTTCAGGCCCAGCTGTGCTGCGCGGATCGCCGCGACATAACCGCCGGGACCGGCACCGATGACAAGGACGTCGTAATCGTAATCAGCCATTTCTAGGGCTCCGTTCCAACGTGCTTCGACAAGTTTCGCACGAGCGGATTTGGGTATTCAGGCAACCAATCCCACCCCGCTCACCCTGAGCTTGTCGAAGGGTGGGCAGGGCGGAACGTATCAGATCAAAGATCGATCAGCAGACGCGTCGGGTCTTCGATCGCTTCCTTGATGGTCTTGAGCGCCGTCACTGCCTCGCGGCCATCGATGATGCGGTGGTCGTAGCTGAGCGCGATGTACATCATCGGGCGGATGACGATCTCGCCGTTGCGGACGACCGGGCGGTCCTCGATGCGGTGCAGGCCGAGCACGGCCGACTGCGGCGGGTTGATGATCGGGGTCGACATCAGGCCGCCGAACACGCCGCCGTTGGAGATCGTGAAAGTGCCGCCGGCCATGTCGGCCATGGTCAGCGTGCCTTCCTTGGCCTTCTTGCCGAACTCGGCGATGGCCTTCTCGATGCCGGCGAAGCCCAGCTTGTCGCAGTCCTTCACGACCGGAACGACGAGGCCGTTCGGGGCCGAAACCGCGATCGAGATGTCGACGTAGTCGTGATAGACGATCTCGTCGCCGTCGATCTGCGCGTTGACCGCCGGGATGTCCTTGAGCGCGAGGACCGAGGCCTTGGCGAAGAACGACATGAAGCCGAGCTTGATGCCGTGCTTCTTGGCGAACACGTCCTTGTACTTCTCACGCGCTTCGATGACGGCCGACATGTCGACGTCGTTGAAGGTGGTGAGCAGCGCGGCGTTGTCCTGCGCGGACTTGAGGCGCTTGGCGATCGTCTGGCGCAGGCGCGTCATCTTCACGCGCTCTTCGTTGCGGGCCGAGGCCGGAGCGGCGGCAGGCGCGGCAGCGGCGGCGGGCACCGAGGCCGGCTTGGCCTTGGCGGCGGCGATCACGTCATCCTTGGTGATGCGGCCATCCTTGCCGCTGCCCTTGATGGTCGCCGGATCGATGCCGTATTCGAGCACCGCGCGGCGCACCGCGGGGGAGAGCACGGCGGCGCCGGCCGCGGCTTCCGCAGCGGCGGGAGCGGGAGCGGGCGCCGGAGCCGGAGCGGCAGCGGCCGGGGCAGGCGCTTCCGCCTTGGGGGCGGCGGCCTTGGGCGCGGCGGCGGCGCCGGAGCCTTCCTCGATGGTGGCGATCAGCGCGCCGACAGTGACGGTGTCACCTTCGGCGGCGAGCTGCTGGCCCATGACACCGGCGTGGGGCGCCATGACATCGATGGCGACCTTGTCGGTTTCGAGGCTGGCGATCGGCTCGTCGGCCGAGACGGCTTCGCCGGGCTGCTTGAGCCACTGCCCGATGGTGGCCTCGGCGACGGACTCGCCGAGCGTGGGGACCTTGACTTCGGTGGACATGGTTTATCTCAAGCCTTCTGCTTGCGTCGTAGTTCGTCACGGACGGAAAGGTGGAGCGCATCGGCGACCAGCGCGGCCTGCTCGGAGGCGTGGCGCTTGGCGAGGCCGGTGGCCGGGGAGGCGGAAGCGTTGCGGCCGGCATAGCGCGGACGGGGGGCCTTCACCCCGGCTTCCTTGGCGGCTTCCTCGATCAGCGATTCGACGAAGAACCAGGCACCGTTGTTGCGCGGCTCTTCCTGGCACCAGACCACTTCCTCAAGGTTGGGCATGCGCGAAAGGCGCAGGGCCAGCGGCTCGCCCGGGAAGGGGTAGAGCTGCTCGAGGCGGATGATCTGGGTATCGTCGATCTCGTTCTCATCGCGCGCTTCGACGAGGTCGTAGAAGACCTTGCCCGAGCACAGGATGACCTTCTTCGTGTCCTTGTCCGCCGCCGGCTTGGGATCGGACAGGATGCGGAAGAAGTGGCCTTCGCCCACGAAGTCGTCTGCGTTCGATTTCGCCATCGGATGACGCAGAAGCGATTTCGGCGTCATGATGATGAGTGGCTTGCGGAACGGGCGGTGCATCTGCCGGCGAAGCACGTGGAAGTAGTTCGACGGCGTGGTGATGTTGCACACCTGGATGTTGTCGCTCGCGCACAGCTGCAGGAAGCGTTCCAGACGGGCCGAGGAGTGCTCGGGACCCTGGCCTTCGTACCCGTGCGGCAGCAGCATGACCAGGCCGTTGGCCCGCAGCCACTTGGCTTCGGATGCGGCGATATACTGGTCGATGATGATCTGCGCGCCATTGGCGAAATCGCCGAACTGCGCTTCCCACAGGACCATGGTCTTGGGGTCGGCGCTGGCATAGCCATATTCGAAGCCGAGCACGCCATATTCGGACAGCGTGGAATTCAGCACTTCGAAGCGGCCGTGGGGCAGGGTCTTCAGCGGCGTGTACTTGCGCTCGGTCGTCTGGTCGACCCAGACCGCGTGGCGCTGCGAGAAGGTGCCGCGCTCGCAGTCCTGGCCGGACAGGCGCACGCCGTAACCTTCCGAGCACAGCGAACCGAACGCGAGCGCCTCGGCCGTGGCCCAGTCGAAGCCTTTGCCGCTGGCGAACATCTCGCGCTTGGCATCGATCACGCGGTTCAGCGTCTTGTGGACGGTCAGGTCCTCGGGCACGGTGGTCAGCACGCGGCCGAGGCTGTCGAACAGCTTGGCCTCGATCCCGGTGTGCACGTTGCGGCGCGCAGTTTCGGGATCGGCGGGCTTGTTGAAGCCGCTCCACTGGCCGCCGAACCAATCGGCCTGGTTCGCCTTGTAGGACTTGGCCGCCTCGAATTCCTGTTCGAGGTGTTCGTTGAACGCGGCTTCCGTCTCGGGCAGGAAGGCATCGTCGATCACGCCCTCGGCCTTGAGCCGCTCGGCGTAGATCTTGCTCACGGCCGGATGCTTGCGGATCTGCGCGTACATCAGCGGCTGGGTGAAGCTGGGCTCGTCACCTTCGTTGTGGCCGAAGCGGCGGTAGCACCACATGTCGATCACGACGTCGCGGCCGAAGGTCTGGCGGTAGTCGATCGCCAGCTTGCAGGCGAACGTCACGGCCGCCGGATCATCCCCATTGACGTGCAGGATCGGCGCCTGGACACCCTTGGCGACATCGGTCGGGTAGGGCGAATTGCGCGCGAAGGCCGGCGAGGTGGTGAAGCCGATCTGGTTGTTGATGACGAAGTGCAGGCAGCCGCCGGTGTTGTAACCGGCCACGCCCGAAAGCCCGAAGCATTCCCATACCACGCCCTGGCCGGCGAAAGCGGCGTCGCCGTGGATCAGCACCGGCAGCACCTGCTTGTGCTTGGCGCCGGGGCCGACATCGTCGCCGATGTCGTCGTGGTTGGTCTGGTAGGCGCGGACCTTGCCCAGCACCACCGGGTTCACGGTTTCGAGGTGGCTGGGGTTGGGCATCAGGCTCATGTGGACCTTGATGCCGTCGAATTCGCGGTCGGTGGAGGTGCCGAGGTGGTACTTCACGTCGCCGGAGCCGCCGACATCCTCGGGGTTGGCAGTGCCGCCCGAGAATTCGTGGAAGATCACCTTGTAGGGCTTGGCCATCACGTTGGCGAGCACGTTGAGGCGGCCGCGGTGGGCCATGCCGTAGACGATCTCGCGCACGCCGAGCTGGCCGCCGTACTTGATCACGCTTTCCAGCGCGGGAATCATCGATTCACCGCCGTCGAGGCCGAAGCGCTTGGTGCCGACGTACTTCTTGCCCAGGAACTTCTCGTACTGCTCGCCGCGCACCACGGCCTGAAGGATCGCCTTCTTGCCGTTGGCGGTGAACTCGATCTCCTTGTCGGCGCCTTCCATGCGGTCCTGCAGGAAGCGGCGTTCCTCGACATCGGAGATGTGCATGTATTCGAGGCCGACCTTGCCGCAGTAGTTCGCGCGCAGGATCTGCACGAGTTCGCGGATGGTCGTCCATTCGAGGCCGAGATTGCCGCCGACAAAGACCGGGCGGTCCTGCGCGGCGCCGGTGAAGCCGTGATACTCGGGCGTGAGATCGGCCGGAAGCTGGCGCTGGTTGAGGCCGAGCGGGTCGAGATCGGCAGCGAGGTGACCGCGCACGCGATATGTGCGGATCAGCATCATCGCGCGGATGGCATCGGCCGCCGCTTCGTCTAGGCGGGCCTGATCGACCTTGGCGCCGCCCTTGGCGGCTGCCTTCTCGATCTTCACCTTGAGGGCGGTGGGGTCGAGGCCCTGAGTCCAGTCATCCTCGAACTCCGCACCGACGCGCGGCCAGTTGGCGCGTTGCCAGCTGGGGCCGGCCTGCGGCTCGTCGAGACCCGTCTCGGGCGTGAAATCCATATTCTCGTTGCCCATAGGAAGCACCTTTCGCGCGTCGGAGCCATGACGGCCGCCGCAATCGAGCAATCTCGGGTCAGGACCTATTGATTACACCGTCGAGGCGTTCAAATGGCGAACATATCGGGCCAGGGCGCTCGCCGGACAGGCTGGTTGCCTTTCCAGGAGCGGCCTGGTTCGAGATGGAAGCCATTTGGACGTCCCCCCGTTTTC
>JARROF010000086.1:0-21587 GCA_037384205.1 Novosphingobium sp.
TAGCGCGCCCCCAGATCGCCCTTGCCCACGGTCCCGCTCGCCATCGTCAGCATCGCATCGAGGCTCTTCTTCGCGGCAAGGCGCAGGCCTTCCTCGATTTCCACGCGCGGTTCCAGGTCGCGCAGGGCGAGGTAGAGCTTTTCCAGGGTGTTGAGCGCCATGTAGGGGCAGATGTTGCAGTTGCAGTTGCCGTCCGCGCCCGGCGCGCCGATGAAGGTCTTGTTCGGCAGCGCCAGTTCCATCTGGTGGATGATGTGCGGCTCGGTGGCGACGATCAGGGTGTCGCCTGCCATCGCCTTGGCATAGTTCAGAATGCCGCTGGTGGAGCCGACATAGTCGGCGTGATCGACGATGGTCGGCGGGCATTCGGGGTGCGCGGCGACCGGGGCGCCCGGGTTCTGCGCCTTGAGCTTGAGCAGCTCGGTCTCGCTGAACGCCTCGTGCACGATGCACACGCCCGGCCACAGCAGCATCTCGCGGTTGAACTTGCGGGAGAGATAGCCGCCCAGGTGCCGGTCGGGGCCGAAGATGATCTTCTGGTCCGCCGGGATCTGCTGAAGGATCGTTTCGGCGCTGGAGCTGGTGACGATCACGTCGGACAGCGCCTTCACTTCGGTCGAGCAGTTGATGTAGGTCAGCGCGATGTGATCGGGGTGCGCCTCGCGGAAGGCCTTGAACTTCTCGGGCGGGCAGGAATCCTCAAGGCTGCAGCCGGCATCGAGATCGGGCAGGACCACGATCTTGTCGGGGCTGAGGATCTTGGCGGTATCGGCCATGAACTTCACGCCGCAAAAGGCAATCACGTCGGCATCGGTCTCGGCGGCCTTGCGGCTGAGTTCGAGGCTGTCGCCCACGAAATCGGCAAGGTCCTGCAGTTCGGGCTTCTGGTAATAGTGCGCGAGGATGACCGCGTTGCGTTCCTTGCGCAGCCGCTCGATCTCGGCGCGCACGTCGATGCCGGAAAGGTCGGCGGGCATAACGGTCATGGTCTTTCCTCTTGTCCTGCGCTTGCGGTCGTTCATGCCGGAAGCGAGGCCTATCTAGGAGGCAGATGCGCCGGACCCAAGGGGAAATTGTGCGTTCAACAGGGCGTGTGCGGAATATCTGTACTACATCCGCTCTTTCTGAGCCTGTCGAGGGACGCTGGCGCAGCGCCGGGTGCAACACCCTTCGACAGGTTCAGGGTGAGAGAGTCTTGTTTTGGATTTCAGACTTGCTGCCCCGGGCAGGCAAGACCCAGTCTTCGCCATCGCGCTGTACAAGACCGCGCCGTTCCAGATCGATCAGGTGCGCCAGAACCGAGCGGCCCGCAGCGCCGAGGAGCCGTTCGTCGACGCCCTTGTACATCTGCGCGACCATCGCCGGGATGCGGGTCAGTCCGGCGTCGATCTGGCGCTGAATCTGCTTTTCGCGGCTGCGGCGGTGGCCGATCATCCCCCGTACGAGCTGGTGCGGCCTGGTCACGGCGGGGCCGTGGGCGGGGTACTAGATTGTGTCCTGTTCGCGCTCGTACAGCTTTTGCAGACTTTCCATATAAGCGGCCATGTCCCCGTCGGGCGGGGACACCACGCTGGTGGACCAGTTCATCACATGATCGCCGCTGAACAGCGCGCCGGTTTCCTCCAGCGCGAAGCATACGTGGTTGGAGGTGTGCCCGGGCGTGGTGACCGCGCGCAAGGTCCAGCCTTCGCCGGTGAGCGCTTCGCCGTCCGCCAGAACCCGGTCGGGCGCGTATGTGGGATCGAAGGCGGCATCGGCGCGCGGGCCGTCATCGTCGAGCGACAGCGGGGCGCAGCCGATGATCGGGGCGCCGGTGCGGATGGCGAGGGGGGCGGCGGCGGGGGAATGATCGCGGTGGGTGTGGGTGCAGCAGATGGCGATCACTTCGGCGCCGCCTATCGCCGTGATCAGCGCATCGAGGTGTTCCGCCTCGTCCGGGCCGGGATCGATGACAGCCACTCCGGCACTCTCGCCGACGATATAGGTCTGCGTCCCGGTATAAGTGAACGGCGAGGGATTACGCGCCAGCACGCGGCGCACCCGCGGGCCGAGGGGTTCGGCCACGGCATAGGGTCTCTTGATATTCCGGAACGCATCCATGGGCGGGATATGGGCATTTGCATGGCATCTGTCGACCCGTGTGTAACGCAGGGCTAGAAGCGATCCGTTCGTGTCGAGCGAAGTCGAGGCGCGTTGGCGCAGTGCCTGTGTGCCTTGACTTCGCTCCACACGAACGGAGGGGGAAGGGAATCGGTGGAGAGGCGAATGCAGGACGAAAGCGTGGCGGAAGGCGGCATGATCCTGGTGATCGATGCGGGCACCACGTCAAACCGGGCGATGGTCTTCGCGCCCGATGGCAAGGTGCACGCGCTGGCGCAGCGGCCGCTGACGCAGCACTATCCGCAGCCCGGCCGGGTGGAACACGATGCGGACGAAATCTGGCAGGGCGTGCTCGCATGCGCGCGGCAGGCGGTGGCGCAGGCGGGCGGCGTGGACCGGATCGCCGCGATCGGCATCGCCAATCAGCGTGAGACGGTAGTGGCCTGGGACAAGGCGAGCGGCGCGCCCCTTTCGCGTGCGATCGTCTGGCAGGACCGCCGCACCGCGGCTGCCTGCGCGGCCTTGCGCGCGGCGGAGCGCGAAGCGGACGTGCAGGCGGCGACCGGGCTGATCCTCGATCCCTATTTCTCCGCCACCAAGATGGCGTGGCTGCTGGACCATGTGCCGGAGGTGAAGGCCGCCGCAGGAGCCGGTCGGCTGGCGCTGGGTACGGTGGAATCCTGGCTGCTTTACAAGCTGACGGGCGGCGCGCATCTGTCCGATGCCAGCAATGCCGCCCGCACCAGCCTGATGCCGCTGGCGGGCGCGGACTGGGACGCGGGGCTGTGCGATCTGTTCGGCGTGCCGCGCAGTGCTCTGCCGGAAATTGGCGATTGCGCAGACGAAATCGGCATGGCCCTGCCCGAATGGCTGGGCGCGCCGGTTCCGGTGACGGGCATGGCGGGGGACCAGCAGGCGGCGACCATCGGGCAGGCCTGCCTGACCGAGGGCGAGACCAAGGCGACGTATGGCACCGGCGCTTTCGTGCTGGCGAACAGGGGCCGGCATGTGCCGTCCTCCCGCCACCGGCTGCTGGCGACGGTGCTGTGGCAGCTTGGCGGGGAGCGGGTCTATGCGCTGGAAGGTTCGGTCTTCGTGGCGGGCAGTCTGGTGCAGTGGCTGCGCGACAGCCTTGGCCTGATCGATGCGGCGGCCGAGACCGAGGCACTGGCGCGGTCGGTTTCGGACAGCGGCGGGGTCGTGATCGTCCCGGCGCTATCGGGGCTGGGCGCGCCGCACTGGCGGGCCGATGCGCGCGCGTCGATCACCGGGCTGACATTCGCCAGCACCCGCGCGCATCTCGCCCGCGCCGCGCTGGAAGCGATGGCGATGCAGACGCGCGATCTGGCCGAGGCCTTCGCCGCCGACGGGGCGCAATGGACCACGCTGCGCATCGACGGCGGCATGAGTGCCAACGACTGGATGGCGCAGGATCTGGCGGACATACTGGCGCTGCCGGTCGAACGCCCGGCTTTCGTGGAGACGACGGCGCTGGGTGCAGGAATGCTGGCGGGGCTGGGCGCGGGGCTGTTCGGATCGCTGGAAGAGGCGAGTCGGGCGATGGGCGGTGCGCGGCATACTTTCGCTCCGGCCATGGCGGAAACGGTGCGCGACGCGCGCATCGGCGATTGGAAACGCGCGCTGGAGACTGTCTGAACGCCGATTTCGAGCCGGTGCGTTAACGGTATGGCGCGTCAGCTCGCCAGGCGCCGCTCGATCCGCTCGCGCAGGCGCTCCAGTGCGCTCGGCTGATGATCCCCGCTGAGCCGCCAGTCGCGGTCGAGCCGCAAGAGGCGATCGTAGAAGTGCTGCGTCGATTGTACCAGTTCGATAATAGCCGGATCCAGCAGGGCAAGCTGATCGGATGTGGTCTCGCGCACGTCGGGCGACAGGCGGCCATGATGGCGGAGCTGAAAGTCGCTGATCTCGCACATGAAATAGGCACGGTGATTCAGCAGCCAGGCAATCGCGTGCATCATCCGCGTGGTCGTGCGCAAGCCTTCGCTCGACAGGGCGACACGCGCCAGATCCTCTCCCAGGTCCCGCGCTTCCAGGCGTCCCGACAGGGTGAAGGCATGACGGACCTCGTCCGAAAGGACGATAGCTTCGCAATAGAGCGCATCGATGATGCGCGGATGGATGGAGGCGGGCTCGGGCATGTCCCGTTCATATTTCTTAACGTCGACTCGGCGGCAACCACCGAATGGTAAAAATCCGCCATGAAATTTCCGGTTGTCTCCGTTCGGAACGGTTCTTGGTGAACAGACGTTAACCTGAAGGCGCGGGTTATGACGCTGGCGCAGCATGTGGGGCCGCGCGGATTGCGCTCAGGCGATGATATCGGGGATCAGGTAGTCCTCGATCTGGGTTATCTGGTCCTTGAGCTTCAGCTTGCGCTTTTTGAGTCGGGCGATCTGCATCTGGTCGGCGGAGCCCGATGCCATCAGCGCATCGATCGCGGCATCGAGATCGCGATGCTCGATCCGCAGGATTTCCAGGCGTTTAAGCATTTCCTCTTCGGTCACGCCGAAATTCCTCAGTCTGGTTGTGCCGTACTGACCGAAGCGACCGCATGTGGCCAGCCGGCGCAAGATTCACTCATTTTACCGATATGTAGCATTCATACCCTTCGCAAGACGACCAGAATATGGTTCCTTATGTTCGCGCCGGACCGAAAAAAAGCCGAGTCGCCAATCCGGGCCAGTCGGCAACGGGTCATAATGACAGGTTCGGCCCCATAAGGAGGAACGATCCATGGAGAGTTCGCACATCAGCGCCCTGCAGCTCAAGCATGCCGGTATCGAACGGCAGCTTCATCAGGAAATGAGCCGCCCGATGCCTGATGCCGCGGTGATCCAGGCCCTCAAGAAGCGAAAGCTCAGACTCAAGGAAGAACTCGTGCGGGCCTGACCGCCGGTTTCTTTTCCTGATGAGCGATATTGTCGGAACAGGCTGATTTAACGGCTCCGCTGCGTTCCCAAAGCCGCATCTTTGGGGTACTTGCAGAGGTATGACCAGCGGAGCCGTAGCAGCAGCCAGAAATATCCTCACGCGCCTCCATGAGGTAATGGCTTCGCGCAGCCATGCGCAGGCGAAGCTCAACACCGTGGCGGAAGTGATCGGCCAATGCCTCGATAGCGAGGTCTGTTCGATCTACCTCCTGCGGGAGGGCATGCTGGAACTGTTCGCGACACGCGGCCTGGCGCAGGAAGCTGTGCACGTCACCCGCATGGCGGTGGGAGAGGGGCTCGTCGGCATGATTGCCGAGCAGATCGAGACCCTCAACCTCGCCGAGGCGGCGGCGCATCCGGACTTCTCCTACAGGCCGGAAACGGGGGAAGAGAAATTCCACTCCTTTGCCGGGGTGCCGATCGTGCGGCGTGAACGCGCCGTGGGCGTGCTCAGCGTGCAGCATGTCGATCCGCGCCGCTATGAGGAAGTGGAGATCGAGGCGCTGCAGACCGTGGCGATGGTGCTTTCCGAACTGATCGTCAATGCCGACCTGATCGACGAGGAAGGCACGAGCGCGCTGGACGCGTCGCAGACCGGGCCCGAGCAGCTTCGCGGGCTGGCTCTGGTCAAGGGGCTGGCCGCAGGTGCGGCGGTGTTCCACCAGCCGCGCGTCAGGATCGAGCATATCGTGGCCGAGGATATCGAGGCGGAGCGACAGCGCGTGATCCTTGCGTTCGACAAGATGCGCGAGCAGATCGACCGTATGGCCAACCAGGCCGAATTCGGCCTGGGTGGAGAGCAGGAGGAAGTGCTCGAGACCTACCGCATGTTCGCCTACGACGAGGGCTGGACGCGCCGGATCAACGAAGCGATCGACTCCGGTCTTACGGCCGAAGCCGCGATAGAGCGCGTGCAGCAGCGTACCCGCATGCGCATGCGCCAGATCGACGATCCACTGCTGGCGGACCGCATGCACGATCTGGAAGATCTGGCGAACCGCCTGCTGCGCATCGTTTCGGGCCAGATCGGCACTGCGGCCACGATGGGCCTGCGCGCCGATACGATCCTGATCGCCCGCAATCTGGGCCCGGCCGAACTGCTCGAATATGATCGCCGCCGCCTGAAAGGCGTGATCCTGGAAGAAGGCTCGCTGACCAGTCACGTGGTGATCGTGGCACGGGCCATGGGCATTCCGGTGCTTGGCCGCGTGCGGGGCCTGCGCGGTGTGGTGCGCGAGGGTGATCAGCTCCTGCTCGATGCGGATCAGGCCACGGCCATGGTGCGCCCTTCGCCCGGGGTGATGGAGGCGTTCGACGCGCGTTTCGCCAGGAGCCGTGAACGGCAGGCCGCCTATGCCGCGCTGCGCGAGGTCAAGCCGATCTCGCGCGACGGGCAGCGGGTCCATGTGAAGATCAATGCGGGCCTGCGCGACGACATAGCCAATCTCAGTCTGACCGGGGCCGACGGTATCGGTCTGTTCCGCACCGAGTTCCAGTTTCTGGTTTCGGCGACGCTGCCGCAGCGTGAACGGCAGACCCGCCTGTACCGCGATGTGATGGAGGCGGCGGGCGACAAGCCGGTGGTGTTCCGCACCGTCGACATTGGCGGCGACAAGACCTTGCCCTACCTGCGGCACGACGACGGGGAGGGCGAGGAGAACCCGGCGATGGGCTGGCGCGCGCTGCGCGTGGCGCTCGAGCGCGACGGGCTGCTGAAGGCCCAGGCGCGCGCGCTGCTGGAAGCGGGGGCGGGGCGCACGCTGCATATCATGTTCCCGATGGTGGCCGAACCGTGGGAATTCGATGCGGCCAAGGCGGTGTTCGACGGGCAGCTTGCCTATCTCAGGGCCCAGAAGAAAGTTCTGCCCGAGGCGATCCGCTACGGCGTGATGCTGGAAGTGCCCGCGCTGGCCGAGCAGCTTGATCTGCTGGCACCCAAGATCTCGTTCCTGTCGATCGGCACCAACGATCTCACGCAGTTCCTGTTCGCGGCGGACCGCTCCAACCCCAAGCTGGCCGAGCGCTATGACTGGCTGAGCCCGGCGATCCTGCGCTTTATCCGGCGAGTTGTTCGCAGCCTTGACGGCTTCGATATCGATATCAGCGTTTGCGGTGAAATGGGCGGCCGCCCGCTGGAGGCGCTGGCGCTGCTCGGACTGGGGATCCGCAACATGTCCATCACACCGGCGGCGGTAGGGCCGATCAAGGAACTGGTGGGCAAAGTCGATATGGGTGAGATCAGCGCAGCTATGGCGGGCTGGCTCACTTCGCCGCCGGCGGACTTGCGCGCGGTGATGGCGGAATGGGCGGCGGCCCGGGGCATTCATACCGACTGAATTCTGTCATCCAGCGCCCGTATGGCGGCGCCGGTCGCAATATAATCAACTGATTTCCTGTCAGCCGATTGACTTTGGGTGGCCGGATGGTTTGGTTGTATGCCGCATACAGGGAAAATGATCAAAACCCTTCGGGAGCCGCATGGACAGCGAGAATACCGATAGTCACGGACAAAGTCGTCACGGGCAGGGCCGTCACGAGCAAGGCCGTCTTCCATTGACGGCCGGCAGCCGATTGCGTGACGCCAGGGAAGCATCCGGGCTGACGCGAGCCGACATCTCGTCGCAGACGAAGATTGCCGAGCGGCATCTTCTCGCCATCGAGGAAGACCGGTTCGATGATCTCGCCGCCCGGACTTATGCCGTCGGCTTCGCGCGGGCCTATGCGCGGGCGCTGGGGCTGAACGAGTCGGATATCGCTGTCGCCGTGCACGAGCAGATCGATGCGCACGAAGCACGCCATGTCGAAAGTGTGTCGAACTTCGAGCCCGGCGATCCGGCCCGGGTTCCGCCGGTCCGGCTGGCATGGCTCGCGGCAGGTGCGGCCGCAGTCGTCATTGTCCTGCTGCTGGTGTTCTGGAGCAGTTTCCTCGCTCCCCAAGCCTCGCTGCCCGATCTGCTGCCCGAGGAAACCGCCACGCCGGTGGCCAGTGCTTCGCCCGTGGCTGTCCTGTCCGAACCGGCTGTGGTCGACGGTCCGGTGGTGCTGACGGCGACGGCCAATGGCGTCTGGATTCAAGTGACCGATGCCAGCGGTGCCCAATTGCTGGCGAAGAGACTGGCCAAAGGTGAAAGCTGGACCGTGCCCGGGGACGCACGCGGGCCGCAACTGCGCACCGGTCGCCCCGATGCGCTGCAGGTGACTGTCGGCGGCAAGGCCATTCCACCCTTGGCGTCGCGCCCCGAAACGGTTTCGGGCGTGTCGCTTTCCGCCCCGGTGCTGCTGGCGCGCACTCGCGAGGTTCCGACACCGGTTGTCAGCACGCCGGTGACGACCCGGCGGGTGGTCAGCAGGCCGGAACCTTCGCCTTCGGTTTCGCCTTCGCCTTCGCCTTCGGTTTCGCCGTCCGCTTCGCCGGCGCCGTCCCGATCGCCTGCGCCGAGGGCCACGCCGAGCCGGCTTCCGGAGACCAGTCCGGCTGCAACGCCGCGGATAACCCCCACGCCGCGCACGACGCCGGTGTCTTCGCCGAGGCCGGTGTCTTCGCCGAGGCCGGCAGTCAGCACGACCGCGACGCCGACCGTCAGGCCGGCAGTCAGCACGACCGGGGCGCAGACGCTGCCGTCTGCATCTGCGCCTGCGGCAACGGTTCCGGCGCCCACGGCCAACGCGGCACCGGCTCCTGCCGTGATGCCATCGCAGCCCGGCCCTCTTTCCACCAATTCCGACTAGGCGCCCTCGACAGGCCGGCGGACTTGCGGCAACAAACTTGAAGAACATGTCCTTGGTTAATGCTCCGTTCCCTTCCCTTCTGCCAACGGCAGGCGGACCTGGAGCAGAGCTTGCCGGGGGCGTGGTGATACGGAGTTGAATTGGCGATGAAAGCTTCTTTTGGCCGGACCCCGGCGGCGCGCCTCCTGGCGACGGTTGCTGCGGTTTCGATCCTGGTGGCCGGGGCTGTGCCTGCAATGGCGCAGGACAATGTCGACAAGCGCCTGAAGAAAGTCGAAGCGGAAGTGCGCGCGCTGCAACGCAAGGTTTTCCCGGGTCCTGACGGCAAGTTCTTCGAACCGGAAATCACGCCGACCCCGGCTCCGGTGGCGGCGCCCGGCCAGCCCGCGACTACGCCGGTGACGGATCTTTTGACGCGCATGGATGCCGTCGAGGCGCAGATGGCCCGGCTGACCTCGCAGGTTGAGGAAAACAGCAATCGCCTCAACCAGCTCGAAGCGAAAGTGGCCAGCGGGCTGCAACCCGCTGCGGCGACCGCCGAGCCCGCCGAAACTGCGGCACCGGTGGCCGAAAGCAACCTTGCGGCGATGACCGGCGGTGCGTCGGCCAGACCTGCCGCGCCGGCTGTTCCTGCACCGGCGGCGACGAAACCCGCAGCCCCCTCTACCAGCCGGATCGAGGCGGTGAAGGCGATCGTCAAGCCGCAGACGGACGACCCGGGCGACGATGAATACAGCTACGGATACCGCCTCTGGGAAGCGAAGTTCTATCCCGAGGCCGAACAGCAGCTGAAACTGTTCCTCGAAAAGTATCCCAGGCACCGCCGCGCCAGCTGGGGCCGCAACCTGCTCGGCCGTGCCTATCTCGACGATGGCAACCCGGGCGAGGCGGCCAAGTGGTTCCTGCAGAACTACCAGACCGACAAGCGCGGGGCTCGTGCGCCTGACAGTCTGCTATATCTGGCCATTTCGATGAAGGAACTGAAGGACGCCAAGCGTGCCTGTATCGCGCTGGCCGAATTCAGCGAGACTTATGCGGCAGAGGCGGCAGGCCGCCTGAACAGCCTCTACACAGCCACGCGCAATGGGCTTTCCTGCAGCTGACGCCAGCCTGATGGCCGGGGCGGCGGAACGGTTCCGCACCGGCCTTCGGAAGACCTGGCCCGAAGGCGCGGATGAGCCGGAGGCGCGGCTGGGGCTGGCGGTGTCCGGCGGGCCGGACAGTCTGGCCCTGTTGCTGCTGGCGCATGCCGCGCTGCCTGGCCGGATCGAGGCGGCAACCGTCGATCATGGGCTGCGCGCTGAAAGCGCGGGAGAGGCGGCGGAAGTCGCGCGGGTCTGCGCCGAGCGAGGCGTGCCGCATGCGACGCTGCCGGTCGCGGTGGCCGAGGGTAACATCCAGGCCGAGGCGCGGGCCGCGCGCTATGCGGCGCTGGCCGACTGGGTGGACGAGCGCGGGCTTGCCGCCGTTGCCACTGCGCACCATGCCGACGATCAGGCCGAAACGCTGCTGATGCGGCTCAATCGGGCCAGCGGCGTGGCGGGCCTTGCCGGGGCGCGTGCGCGCGGCCGGGTGCCGGATACGCCGATCCCGCTGCTGCGTCCGGTGCTGGACTGGCGCCGTCACGAACTGGGCGATGTGGTCCGCGCTGCCGGGCTCGCGGCGGCGGACGATCCCAGCAATGCCAACGACCGTTTCGACCGGGTGCGCATCCGCAAGGCGCTGGCGGGGGCCGACTGGCTGGACGTGCCCGCGCTCGCCCGCAGCGCCGCGCACATTGCCGAGGCCGATGTGGCACTGGACTGGATGGCCGGGCTTGAATGGCGTGCCTGCGTGAAGAGCGAGCCGATGGGGCTGAAGTACAAGCCGCAGGCGCCGCGCGCGGTAGCCTTGCGTGTGGTGGCACGCATCGTGCGCGAACTTGGCGGAGAAGAGCCGCGCGGCAGTGCCGTGGCGCGGCTGGTCGATACGCTGGCGGAAGGGCGCCCGGCCTCGATCGGCGAACTGGTCGCACGGCCCAATGCCGGGGGCTGGAGTTTCGCCAGAGCGCCGGTCAGGGCGGCCAGGCGCCGGGACTGACGGGCGAGGCTCCGGTTGAACGGGGCGTTTGGGGGAGCATCCGGCCTATCTGGCCGCACAGGGGCAGGTAATCGCCGCCATCGGGCTTGCTTCGCATCGTGCGTATCCCTCCGCTTGCGGCCTTCGGCGCTGTCACGCAAGACCGGTGCCATCCTGCATTCGGCGATTTCGTGGCCGCCTTGTGCTGCGGATCTGGGCGGGGCTGTCGCCTTTGCGACATTCGGGACGCCTCGTTCGACCGAACTGTTGCGGTTTTCCGGGGCATCCGCCTTGGTTCGATCCTTGCATCCCGGGATGCTCGAACAATTTCGGCAGGAAGGCGGCGCGATGGCATTCACATCTATCTGTTCCACAAGCGCGATCAGCGAAGGCGGCATGGGTTTCTTTCGCGCGGGCAAGAAAAGCGTGCTGCTGCTCTGGCCCATTGGCGGCGAGCTGAAGGCCTATCGCGGGCGCTGCCCTCATGCTGACGTACCGCTAGACGAGGCGCGTTTCGATGGCCGGACGGTGGTCTGCCCGCACCACGAATGGGATCTGGAACGGTTCGATGGGGATCGTCGACATGGCGGCGATTGGCCGGATAGAGGGCGGCGGTGCCTTTCTGGCCCCGCCCTACGACGTTGTCGGACCCTTCAGCCTCGATGAACTGGAAACGGAGGGGCGGATCGCTTTTGGCGAATGCCTCGTCATGTCGCGCCGGCGCTGGCAGGAAGACCAGACCGGCCTGCGCAGGGCGGCGCGGGAAAAACACCGGGCCCAGATGATGCGCGCCGCTGTTGCCGATAACGAGGGCGGACATCGCGATACGCTGGAACTGCCGGAAGACGGCGTCCTCGATGCAGCGCAGGTCAATGCGGCGTTTCGGCGGCTGGCCAAGACCGCGCATCCCGACGCGGGCGGCAGCGCCACGCAGTATCATCGCATTTCCGAGGCGCGCGACGCCCTGCTCGAACGGCTCGGTGTGGCGGTTTGAACACAGGAACGGCGCTGCCCGTATTCGTGACGACGCCAGGCCCGTCCGCCCCACGCCGTCACCGCGTAAGGCAAGAGACCTGCCATTCGAGCGCACGCGTCCCGCGCCCTGCAACGAACGATACCCGGACAGCTCGGCTGGAGGTACGAGCGGCCCGGGTATCTTGCGCACGCGAACGTGCGCGCTCTCAAGCAGGAAAGGTGCGCGTCAGGCCATCAGGATCTTGTCGAGCGCCAGGCAGAACTTCTGCATGTCTTCGGCCGAACCGACCGTGACGCGCGACATCTGGGGATAGGCGGTCCAGGAACGGCCGATCTGCACGCCCTGCTCAAGGAAAGCCGCCATCATTTCCTTGGGCGTCTTGCCCTTCCATTCTACCATGAACATGTTCGCATGGCTGCCCGGAAGCACTTTCTGGCCGCGCTTCTGGACATGGGCAATGGCCATCTCGCGCGCCGAGACCATCTGCGCGGCGCGGGCCTTGATCTGGGCGGTCAGCGGGATCGACGCGGCACCGCAGGCGACGGCCGTCATCGGCAGCATGTACGTCACCTGCCGGCCGTCGTAGCGCATCATCTTTTCATGAAGCGCAGGTGCTGCGAAAGTCAGGCCCAGACGCATACCCGCCATTCCAAACAGCTTCGAGAACGTGCGCATCACGATCACGTCATCGCGTTCGACCGCCAGTTTCGCGGCGCGCGGCGTGTCGGACCAGTGAATGTAAGCCTCGTCCACCAGCACAACGGCGTCCCTGGGCTTGTTTTCCGCCAGCCAGAGGATGTCCTCGATCGGCGTGATCGTACCGGTGGGGTTATTGGGCGAGCAGATGTAATAAACGCCCGCATCGGGGTCGGCCGCCAGCATGGCCTTCACGTCGTGACGGTAGTCGGGCGTCAGCGGCACCCGGGTCACCTTGGCACCGATCCAGGCGCCGGTGCGCCAGATCGCTTCATACGTCGGATCGGCCGTAACGATGCCGCGCTTGGGCGAAGCGAAGGTGATCGGGGTGCGGGCAAGCGGATCGCTCGAACCCGGCCAGGCCAGGATACGCTCCACCGGAACGCCTTCAACCTGGGACACCGCCTCGAAGAGCTTGGCATGTTCGTTGTCGGGTTCGTACCAGTTGCCCCTGGCCACGATCAGCATCGCCGCCTCGGCACCGGCCGGGAGCGGTCCGGTCCAGCATTCGTTGGAGCCGATGCGCACGGTCCCGGCCACGGCCTTGGCCGACTGCTGTGCGAAAGCCGATTCGGCGCTGCCCGCCAGAGCCATTCCGCCCCCCAACAGCGCGGCGATCCGGCCGAGCTGACGACGCGAATAGCCGCGCGAGATCAGTTCCTCTCCGACTTCGCTATTTTCGATGCGTTCCATCACGCCGGTGTCTTCAGCCTGCATTGTATGAACTCCTTCCCGATGAAATGCGCCGGCGTTCAGACCTTGAGCGCACTACGAAACATGACGAGGGCAATAACGATAAGATAGACGCCGAACACGCGCTTCAGGATGCCCGGCGGCAGCGAGTGGGCCGCCGCAACGCCCAGCGGCGCCGTCAGGATCGACATCGAGGCAATGGCCGCCGCGGCGGGCAGATTGACGAAGCCCAGCGAGCCCCAGGGCAATCCGTGCTCACTGAAGCCGATAATCATGAAACCGATGGTGGCAGGCACCGCGATAAGCGTGCCGATACCGGATGCCGTGCCCACCGCCTTGTGGATCGGCCGCCCGCACATGGTCATCACCATGATCGCAATCGTGCCGCCACCGATACCGAGCAGTGCCGAAAACGCCCCCAGGCCGCCCGAGATGCCCACGCGCAGCGCACCGTCGGGCATGTGATCGGACAGCACCAGCCTGGAAAGTTGCGGCAAAAGGAAAACCATCGACATGGCCAGCACGCCGGCGGCGAAGATCATCTTGAGCACGGTGCCGTCGACATGAGAGGCAAGCACCACGCCGAGACCGTCGCCCAGGATGATCCAGGGGGCCCAGCTCTTGAGAACTTCAAAGTCGACCGAGCCCCGCTTGTGGTGGCTGAGGGTCGAGCGGATGGACGTAACGATGATAGTGGCGGCCGATGTCGCCACCGCGACGTGGGCATATTGCGAAGGGTCGCCGCCCAGCAGCGGCAGCATGATCAGCAGGGCGGGCACGACGATAAAGCCGCCGCCGATCCCGAACACACCACCGGCAAAACCTGCCAGCAATCCGGCGCCCAGCAATCCTATCGCGGGGATCAGCCAGTCCATCGAGGACATAAGCACAATCGTCACTCCAATTCTTGTCAATACGAATTCAGAGGCATCAAAAGGTGGCGCCGCCCCGCCGTAACGAGACGGCGCCCAGTTGCCGTAGGATCAGAAATTCACGCCAAGACGCGCGTAATAGTATCCGCCGTTGATGCCGAAAGGCGAAACCGTGGGGTAGACACTGCTTGCAAACCGGCTCGAACCCGCCGTTTCATAGGCCGCGCGGATGTTCTCGTAGGATGTCTTGGTCGGATAGTGGTTGAACAGGTTGTTCGCGCCGATCGAAATCTTGATCGCCTCGGTTGGTTTGAAGCCCACTTCAAGATCGGTGATGAACGAAGCCTTCACCGGGATGGCGATGGCTTGCCCGGCCAGCGGGCTGCCGCCCGGCGCGGTGCTGAGGCTGGAGACCTTCGAATAGTAGCTTTCGCGCAGGTTCACGCTGAACATGCCCGATTCCCAGTACATGCCAAGCGTGGCACGGACCTTGGGCGTGCTCTTCTCCAGCGTCCACACCGCGAACTTGTCGATCAGCGCCGTCGCCGTCGGGTCCACGGTGCTGGTGTAGAGCGCGGAAGGCAGGGCCGAGATCGAGTCCACCTTGTTCTCGTTATAGTTGGCGGACAGGCTCCAGTTGATGGTGCCGATGCCGGTGGGCATGTCGTACTTCGCGGTGAAGTCGATCCCGCGCGTCGTCATGTCGGCACCGTTGGCGAAAGTCTGGATACGCACCGTGCCGCTCAGGTTGCGGTCCACGCCGGTACCGTCGATCAGCACATAGCTCGGGATCGTACCGCCCAGCGCGGAGGAAACCGCGTCATAGACGGCCTGCTGGTTGTAGATGTTGTAGGCGTCCTCGGTATAGGGAATGCAGCTTCCCGCATTTGCCCCCGAATAGCCTGACGGGCAGTACTGGCCGCGGAAGCCATAGAACGATCCGGTGATGAGGATGCGGTCGCGGATCTTGATCCAGTAACCGTCGAGCGTGACGCTCAGGCGCGAGGACGGCGTAAAGACGACACCGGCGCTGAGGTTGGTCGACTTTTCAGGCTTCAGCCCGCCAAAGCCCAGCGACGCCGCTGCCGCCGAGTTTGCCGGAAGCACGCCGCCGACCGAGTTCGGACCGACCGAGATGCCCGAATAGAACCCTTCGCCCAGCGTCGGGGCGCGGAAACCCGTGGAGACGGTGCCACGCACGGCGAAAGCGGGCGTGATGTCGTAGCGGCTGGTCAGCTTGAACACCGTGGTATCGCCAAAGTCGCTGTAGTGTTCGTGGCGAACCGCCCCGTCGACGAGCCAGTCGTCGACCGGATTGAACGAAACGTCGAGGTATTGCGAGAAGTTGGTGCGGTGATGGCTACCCGCGTTGGCCGGAGCATAGCCGAAGAACGACTGGGCGCCGCTGCCGTAGTAGGAAGCCGGATCGCCGTCGGTAATGCCGTAAGTCTCGCGGCGCCATTCGATACCGCCGGCCAGGTTCAGCGGAGAAGCGAGCCCGATTTCGACCGGCAGCGTCAGGTCGAGGGTATTGGTCCACTGCGTCGCCTTGAAGTCGCCGTTGTGGAACTCGGTGGGCGTAAAGCCGGTATCGCCGTAGAGCGAGGAGTTACCCGAATTCTCGACATAGACACCGACGAGGTCATGGCCATAAGTCGAGGCCACATCGAAGCCGAGTTCACCGATCAAGCCCTTGAAGCCGCCGGTAACGGCCCAGTCCGTCTCGCGCACGGCCTCAAGCGGGGAGAAGCCGCTGGGGTAGAACGGAACGACAGTGTCCGTATCGGACCAGTTGGCCCGGGCCACGAAGTCTCCGTTGGCATCGACATGCGACGTAACGATGCCCGGCGTGCGGTAGTTCTCATAAGCGCGGGCATATTTGTGGCCATAGCTGCCGAAGCTGTAGACCTCGAAATCCCCGAACTGATAGCCTGCGTTGTACGTCGCCGTCGTCTGGTTGACGTAGGGATCGCCCAGGATGCGGTTGACGTAGGGATAGTGCGCCTGGTTGACCGCATCGGGATAGTTGGCAAGGTTCGCGGCGGCCACGGTGTTGTCGCCATAGACGCGCGGATCGACATCGCCGCGGAAGCTGAAGCCCTTCTTCTTCTTCTGGACGGTCAGATTGACATAGGAATTCTCGATCGGGGCGAAGCCGACATTGCCGGAGATGCTGTAAGTCTCACCGCCGCCGTCGAAATACTTGCCGGCCGTGCCGCTAACGCTGCCGCCGTAATCCGCGTCCTTGAGAATGACGTTGATGACGCCTGCAATCGCGTCGGTGCCGTATTGCGCGGCCGCGCCGTCCTGCAGCACCTCGATGTGCGAGATCGCTGCGCTCGGAATGAAGCTCATGTCCGGCGCGGCGCTGCCGCCGTAAGGGCCGCCCGCGATCGAGATGTTGGCCGTGCCATGGCGGCGCTTGCCGTTGATCAGGATCAGTGTGTGGTTGGGGCTCAGGCCGCGCAGTTTCATCTGCAGGTTCATCGCCTGCAGGTCACCGCCGAAAGACTGCGCCTGCACCGAAGGCAGGCTCTGCGCCAGGCTTTGAATGAGATCCGGCTGGCCGGTACGCGCCAGCGCCTCGCCGTCCATGATCTGGATCGGCGCCGGACTGTCCGCCGCCTTCATGCCGGTTGTGCGTGTGCCTGTAACGATGATCGCCTCACCGGCGTCATCGCCCGAAACCGCAGCGCTCTCGGCCCCGCCTGCCACCATGCCCGCGGCGCTTTGCGCCATTGCAGGATGCACGCAGGCACATAGGCTCGCGGCAAGTGCGGCAATGGATGCTGTTCCCTTGTATTTCATCTGGATCGGCCCCTGTCTTGTTGAATGGAATTTCTGTTCTGGGCCCCTCCCTGGAGATCCGGATTTTTGATCTATAATATTGAAAAATATAACTTTAATATCACTGCAACAGAATTGGGATTCGATGATCGGGATCGAACCGGAACGGCGCGCACCGGATCGCGTCCGCAGAAGGCATGCCTCGCGGCCACCCCTGCGGCGGGATGCGTTTCTCGACTTTCTGCAATCCTGGCGGTGCGGAACCTGTCCGACACCTCAGGAGATCATGCCCGCAATGCGACGGGCGCGGACATGACACCGTCCCCGGCGAAAACCGGAGACGAATCGCTATACGTTTGAATATTCAGACCCGCAGGCTGCGAGATTGTGCGACCGAACTGGCTGACCATAGGTCCCCCTTCCAACCGTGAGGGCCCCTGCCGCATCCGCCGCCGAATATCCGCGCCGGATTGCCCCAAGGACCTCGGAACGCCTGGATACCTCAACTTTTCTCCAGACACAGGAAAGTTAGGCTGGACGACCTGTCACCAAGCTGTCACTCTGAGCGGCATCAGGGAAAAAGAATTTCAGGGTCAGTGACAGCTTGATGACAGGTTTTCAACAAACAGTGTCGAATCAAGAAATATTCGAAAAGTTCAAGGGGTAGGGCTGCCCGGCCGCGCAAGCGGTCTGGCCGGGCCTGCAGGTGAGGGGATGCAGCAACTCGTTTTCGGGGAGTGAGTTGTTGCGTATTCTGATTGTCGAAGATGACCGCAGCCTTGCGCGCGGCATGGAAGCATCGATGGCCTCGGCCGGTTTCGCCATGGACTTCGTATCCACGGGCGAGGAAGCGATCGAGATTCTGGCGAACGAGCCCTACAACCTCGTCGTCCTTGATCTGGGTCTGCCCGACATGGACGGGCTGGAGGTTCTGAGCACGCTGCGCCGACGCGAGGTGCAGACGCCGATCCTGATCCTGACCGCGCGCGATGCCGTGAATGACCGTATCGAGGGGCTTGACCGCGGCGCCGACGATTATCTTTCCAAGCCTTTCCATCCGCGTGAACTGGAATCCCGCGCGCGGGCACTGATCCGCCGCAGTCTGGGCTCTCCGGACCCGGTGCTGCGGGTCGGTTGTCTCAGCTTCGACCGCTCCACCCGTACCGTTCATCTCGACCGCTCGGTCGTCGAACTGCGTCGCCGCGAACTGGCCGTTCTGGAAACGCTTATGGGCCGCCCGGGCAAAGTCGTGACGCGCGAATGCCTGACGGCCGAGGTGTTCAACTTCACCGACGCCGTCGCGCCCAATGCGCTTGATGTCTATGTCGGCCGCCTGCGGCGCAAACTGACGCCCCATGGCCCGGTGATCCGCACGGTCCGGGGGCTCGGCTACATGCTTGAGGGTAACTAGCACGCCTTCGATGACCTCGCTGCGTGCCCGGCTGACAGCGGCGGTAATGATGCCGCTCGTAGCCCTGGCCATCATGTTCGGCGGGATCACCTGCTGGATGATCCACCGCACGCTTTCCACGGCGTCGGACCGCACGCTCGTCGGCTCGGTCACGATGATAGGGCGCGCAATCATCACCGATACGTCGGCCCGGCACCAACTCCTGCCGCTCGCGATCCATCTGCTGCAAAGCCAGATGACCCCGGTGTCCCACTACAGCGTCTATGACGGCGGCAAGCTGATCGCGGGCACCGCCTGGCTGGTTCCGCCGGATGACTACGACCCCGCGCCCGGCGCGAAAATACCCCGCCATCCCCCGGCCAGCTTCCCCCTCAGCTACCGGGACACGCAGCTGGTGCGCGGCTACGTCGACGCGCGCGATGCCAAGGGCGTGATCCAGCCCGCCTATCTGCGCGACGCCGTGCTGGAAGGCCGATCGGTACGCATCGCCACGGAAATCCGCACATTACCGGGCTTTCCGCACCCGGTGGTCATCCAGGTCGCCGATTTCCTCGGCGACCGGCAGGCCTACGAACAGAAGTTCTTCCTGCGCGTCGCCGGGGCGGGAATCCTGATCGTAATGACCGCCGTTTTGCTGTTCTATGGCGCTGTTACCTGGGGGCTGGGCCCTTTCGCCTCGCTCACCCGCCAGATCGATGCCGCGCGGCGCCCTTCCACTTCGCACGTGCGCCTTATGCTGGCCGAGGATGCCCCGCGCGAAGCCCTGTTGCTCGCTACCGCCTTCAATGAACTGATGGCCCGCACGGAGCGGGCGCTCAGTTCGCTGCGCGAATTCACGTCCAACGCCTCGCACCAGTTGCGCACGCCACTGGCGATCGTGCGTGTGCATATCGATGTGCTGAACCGCTACGGCCCGTCCTCGCCGCAAGGCGCCACCGCGCTGGCGGATATCGGCGCGGCCGTCGATTCGCTCGAACGCCTGCTGGCGCAGCTCATCTCTCTTGCCCGGATGGACGAACAGGGCCCCGAAACCATATCTTCGGAAACCTTCGACCTCACGCAAGTGGCCGCCGGGATCGTGGCGAACCGGGTCACGCATCCTGATGCCGCTGCCATGGATATCGGCTTCGAAGCCGATACCCATGCTGTCCTGGCACTGGGTGACCAGATGCTGGCCACGGAAATGATCGCCAATCTTCTCGACAATGCGATCCGTTACCACCGCGCGGACGGCACAGTGACCGTGCGTGTTCTCACCCGCGAGGGCACACCGGTTGCCGAAATCGAGGACGACGGTCCCGGTATCGCCCCGGCCGACCGCGAAAAGGTCTGGGAGCGCTTCTACCGCACGCCCGGCGCCGATGCCCCTTCCGGCAGCGGGCTTGGCCTTCCGATCGTGCGGGCGCTCGGCGAGCGCATGGGCGCGCGCGTGACTCTGGCGGACGGAGCGCACGGGAAAGGCTTGAAAGCCGTGATCGTCTTCCGCCCGCCCGAACCGCAACCCGAACGCACGGACGATACATATTTTGCGCAAGCCCGGCAGATGACAGCTTGCTGACAGGATTTCTGAACTAGCAGGCAATCTGCGCTATTCAGCAGCCGGTTTTCCTTTCCCGCGAATGCCGCGGGCCGACAGCCTTCCAGAGGATGACGATTGCCACATGAGGCGACCTGACCTCCCGCCCTTATCCCCAGCAGGTCCCGCTCCGGCCCGGACATCCGCGAGCGGCGGCTGGCTCAGGTTGCGCCCGCATATCCTGCTGTTCATCGGCTTCGGAGTCGGTACCGGCGCAGGCACTCTGGTAGAGTTTGCCTCGCCTACGCATCCGCTGACGGCACAGATTCTCACCTGGTTCGTCCGTCCGGTGGAACAGATCTTCCTCAGTGTGCTGTTCCTGCTGATCGCCCCTCTGCTGTTTTCCGCCATCGTCACCGGCCTCTCGCGCATTCGCGGCAATGCCGGCATGCACGGACTGATCACGACGACGCTGGTCTACATGATCGCGGTATCCGCTTCCGCCGCGCTGATCGGGCTGGCCATGACCAACCTGTTTCGCCCGGGCGACGGCATCCCGCCCGAGATCGGGCAGCAACTGGTCGCCACCCATCTGCCGGCGATCCCGCGCGGACTGATCGATCTGGCTCCCGGCTTCCAGTCGGTGAACGGCTGGATCCTGATCATGGTGGTGCTTTCTTTCGCGATTGCCGCGCTGCCCCTGCTGCGCAAGCAAAGCGGGCGCTGGCTGGTGAGCGCGTGCGAGCGGCTGTTCGACATCGGCATGCGGGCGGTCTCGCTGGTCACCCTGTTCGCGCCGCTGGCCGTCGCCTGCTTCATGTTCGACATGACCGTGATGTTCGGCTGGCACCTGCTGGTATACCTCAGCGCCTATGTCGCCGTGGTCATCGCCGCACTGGCGCTGCAGATCGGCATCACCTTCTTCATCGTCGTGTGGATGCGCGGGGAACTGGCGCCTGCCACTTTCCTGCGCAGTGTGCACGAGGCCGCGGTGATAGCCTTTTGCACATCGTCCTCGAACGCCACGCTGCCCACGGCGCTGAAAGTCGCGGAAACGGACCTTGGCCTGCCGGGCCCGGTGGTGCGGCCGGTGCTGGGGCTCGGCACCGTCGCCAACCAGAGCGGCACGACGATCTACATCGCGGTGACCGTGCTGTTCGTCGGGCAGTTCTTCGGGATGGATCTCCATCTCGACCAGCAGGCTCTGGTTTTCGCTGTCGCCGTGCTGGCCGGGATGGGAACGCTGGGCGTTCCCGCAGGCGGCCTGCCTGCCGTCGCCACCGTACTGGCGCTGACGGGCCTGCCGCCCGAGGGTATCGGCCTTGTCATCAGCGTGGATCGCCTGCTCGACATGTTCCGCACGGTCGTGAACGTTGTGGGCGATCTGGCGATTGCCGTGGCGATTTCACGCGAGCCGGTGGTCGCGCCCCGCGAGACGCGTATGGTAACGCACGATCTGCCCTGACCGAGGCTCGCGCGCTCAGCGCTCGACCACCCATTCCCGGCGCAGTGCAGGCCCGGCCAGCGCCATCAGCAGCGCCGCCAGCAAGTAGGCGCCCAAGCCCCAGAGCATCGCATAGCGCAGCGCCTCGTGGCCGAAGTGCGGGGTCAGCAGGGTCGAAAGCTGGGCCAGCGCATAGATGCCCCCGCCCAGTCCGATCAGGTTGTTGATCAGCAGGAACAGTGCCGAAGCCGTCGCCCGCGCGGGCGGCTCCACAAGATGCTGCACCGCGCTCGTCACCGGGCCTAGCCAGACATAGGCCAGCGCCTGCGGCACCAGAAACAGCAGGAAGGCGAA
>JARROF010000087.1:0-11355 GCA_037384205.1 Novosphingobium sp.
CGGAATGGTTCCCGGTCTGGCGTTGTAGATAAAGCCCGCGACAGGCCAATGGGTGGTTCCCAGGTTCTGGCTCGGGCCGTACCAGATGCGCACTTCGCTCCAGTCGTTTTCCGGGGAGACGTCGAGCGCGGTGACATTGCGTTCTATCTTGCCGGGATAGGACCAGTTGGCGTGGCTGAGCAGGACCGTGCGCGAATCGACGATCTTGCTGACTATGGCGACATGGCCAAGGTGCGAATTGTGGAAAGGGCGAACCGCCATGACCGCACCGACTCTGGGGACATGCCCGCGCGCATAGCGGCCCTTTGCCTGTTTCCACCAGGTATGGGCGTCGCCATAGATCTGGATGCCGGAAAGCTGGCGGGCATAAGGCACGCACTGCAGGACATTGGACGCGGACGGCTTGATCGTTCCGCCGATTCCGCTTGTGCCGTATTGGCCGGAAACGATCTGATCGATGGCCGAGCGCGCGAGGGCCGGAGATACCAGCATCACGCAAGCGCTGCAGAAGATGGCTTTTTTGAATCCCTTCATGCCACCCGCAATACGGGAGCAAGGTTAGTGCTATCCTGCAAAGATAGGTTAATATTGCGGCAACTATATGCCGCATGTTTGCCGGATTTGCCGCCGACGCTTGCCAAACCTGTGCAAAATGCCCAAGCGGCGTATTCATATGCTTCCTCAAGTGATCATCATCGGCCGTCCCAACGTCGGCAAGTCCACGCTGTTCAACCGGCTCGTCGGCAAGAAACTGGCGCTGGTGGACGACCAGCCCGGCGTCACGCGAGACCGGCGCTTCGGCGATGCCGAACTGCTGGGGCTGAAATTCCAGATCGTCGATACCGCCGGGTGGGAGGACGACGAGGCCGAAACGCTGCCTGGCCGTATGCGCCAGCAGACCGAGGCTTCGCTCGAAACCGCCGATGTCGCGCTGTTCGTGATGGACGCGCGCGCGGGGCTGACACCGCTGGACGAGGAAATCGCCCAGTGGCTGCGCGCTTCGCCGGTGCCGGTGATCGTGCTCGCCAACAAGGCCGAAGGCCGCGCGGGCGAGGGCGGCCTGCTGGAAGCCTATTCGCTGGGCCTGGGCGATCCCGTCGCCGTTTCTGCCGAACATGGCGAGGGCATGGGCGATCTGTTTGAAGCGCTGCTGCCGCATCTCGAACCGCTTCAGCCCGCCGAGGATGAAGAGAGCGAGGACGAGTGGGAATTCGATCCCAAGTCGGTTCTGAAGCTAGCGATTGTCGGGCGCCCGAACGCGGGCAAGTCCACGCTCATCAACAAGCTGCTGAAGGAAGACCGGCTGCTGACCGGCCCGGAAGCGGGCATTACCCGCGATTCGATCGCGATAGATTGGACCTGGCACGATCCCAGGCTGGACGAGGACCGCCCGGTACGCCTGATCGACACGGCGGGCATGCGCAAGACAGCGCAAGTGACCGAAAAGCTGGAGCGCATGGCTGTGGCCGATGCGCGTCATGCCATCGACTTTGCCGAAGTGGTGGTGCTGTTGCTCGATGCCACGCGCGGACTGGAGCATCAGGATCTCAAGATCGCCTCGATGGTGATCGAAGAGGGCCGGGCGCTGATGATCGCGATCAACAAGTGGGACGTGGCCGAGGACGCGAGCAAGCTGTTCAACGGTATCCGTGCCGCGCTCGACGAAGGGCTGGCACAAGTGCGCGGCGTGCCGCTGCTGGCGGTTTCCGCGCGCACCGGCAAGGGACTGGACGATATGCTGGCCGCTGCCTTCTCGATCCGTGAGGCATGGAGCCGCCGCGTGCCCACGTCCGGACTCAACCGCTGGTTCGACGATGCGCTGTCCGCGAACCCGCCGCCAGCGCCGGGCGGCAAGCGCATCAAGCTTCGCTATATCACCCAGGCCAAGACCCGCCCGCCGGGCTTCGTTCTGTTCGGCACCCGACTCGACATGCTGCCTGAAAGCTACAAACGCTATCTGGTGAACGGCATCCGGCGCGAACTGGGCTTTGAAGCCGTGCCGATCCGCCTGACGCTGCGCAGCCCGAAGAACCCGTTCAAGAAGAGCTGATTGCAGGAAAGGGGCGCCTCGTTCGTCACGCTCTTGCAATTTGTCCCCCCGCAACGGAACAACGGCCGGCAGCGGCGAGGCGGGATAGTGAAGCGAGGGATCTTGGCAGGCGCCATCATGGGGTAAGCTGGTAATGATTTCGTAACCGCGGCCAGACTATCTTGTTTGTTATGGCCCGAGTTATCGCCCTTACCGCGCATCATGCGTCGCATCTGCAGCATCTGGCAATGCTACGCTCGCTGATCGTTGCCGGTTGCGCGATGGCGCTGATCTTCGCGAAAGCGCCGCTGCCGCTCTGACCCGGCACTGCCATTTTTCTACTCCCCGCTGATTGACTGGAAGCATGTCGCGGAACGGCTTGATCTGCTCTATGCGGCAGCAAAGGGTGAGCGGGCCTGGCCGCCGCTGGCGATGTTCAGAGCCCTGCTTTTGTCGATCTGGCACGACCTGTCCGATGTGAAGCTGGCCGAACGTATCGCCCGATCGGGCCGAAATCCCCAAGCTTTTGATGCGGCATTCAGAACCGCCATGACATTCCTTGCAAGCCCCAAAAAAATTGGGGTTTCCGGCTCATTGGAACACAAGAGGCCGGTGCTGAAACTGGTCTTTGCGGACAGACTGCAATATCTGCGAAATGGCGGGTTTAGAACCAGACTAACCTCCTAACCCTTCACGCTTTTATCCAGCGCGGAAGGGGAGGTGAGCAAATGGTGCCGCTTACAGGATTCGAACCTGTGGCCCCATCATTACGAATGATGTGCTCTACCAGCTGAGCTAAAGCGGCGTGCCTTGCGTCTTCCCGGTGTACCGGGACCGTGGACAGGGGGCGCCTTTACCGGGCGATCGGGTCTTGTGCAAGAGGTTTGCTGCACAAGAGTGCGGCACGGGCGAGCGGGGCCGCCCGGCTTGCGCGCGCCCGTGCCGGGTCACTTCCCGAAAGCGACGCCGGGCAGGTCCGGGTTCTTGCGCCGGCCGGCCGGCATGTCGCGGAAGGCGTCCTGGCCTGCGACGCCTTTCTTTCCGAAAAACCCCCGTGAGGCAGATTTTACAGGTCTTGGTATCAGGCCTTGCCGAAGGGTTGAATGGAGCCCCTAGCGGAAGAAGCCCCGCGTCCGCAGGAACAGGTAGGTTGCGAGCGCCGCGCCTGCCGCGACCAGTGTGGCGCCCAGTGTGCCGTCGCGTCCGGTCAGCGGCAGGCCGCCGGTGTTCATGCCGAAAATGCCCGTCACCAGCGTCGTCGGCAGCAGCAGCGCGGTCATTACCGAGAGGATGTAGAGGTTCTGGTTCATCCGCAGGTTGGACTGGTCGTTGATCTCGTCGCGCACGGCGCGCAACTGGCTCAGCACGCTCTGGATATCGCCGTCCGCGCCCTGCACCCGTTGCGAGAGCTTCTCGACGGTGGGCAGGATATCCTCGGGCAGGTCCTCGTCGAGTTCGAGGCGGCGAAACACGCTCTGCATGCCTTCGAGCATGCGGTGAAGCTGGGCGAGGCGGCGGCGGATGTCCATCAGCCGGTGGCCGCTGGGCACCTGCCGTTCCTCGACCAGCGCGTCCTCGGCCGCCTGCACTTCGGAAGAAAGGCTGCCGGTGATGCGGGAGAAGTTTTCGAGGATGGCGCCGACGATCAGGTCCAGCCCGCGCGCAGGCGAGGTGACGATCTCGCTGTCGCGCAGCCGCTTGCGGGCGATGTCGGCCGAGCCGATCGGGTGGTGGCGGGCGGAGACGATCAGGCCCGGCGTCAGCACCACGCGCAGGGCGCCGATGCGGCCGGTGTCGCGCACATCGAAATCGCGCTCGAAATCATGGAGGACGCAGGCGACGGTATCCGCCTCCACCAGCGCGCGCTGGTGCTTGTCCTGCGAAAGCAGGATCTCGCGCGCGGCGGGGGACAGTTCGGGCGTGGTCCTGACCCACAGCAGCGTGCCATGATCGGCAAGGTTGAGGTGCAGCCAGCGCACGAAACCGGCATGGGGGCTGTCGCAGTTCTCCACCTCGCGCCGCTCGCCCGGTGCGAAATCGATGCCCCAGATCAGTCCGGGACCCTGCCTCATCGGGGCCCGTTCGTGGGGTTGCTCCATGTGCTTCTCCTGACCGCTGCGTGGGCATCCTAGCATGGAACGGGGAAGGATGGAGGATATCCGTGGCACTGGAAATGCCGATGCCTTGGCGCCATATTCGCGTGCAAGGAGACGCGAGACAATGACCGACAAGCTCAATCTTACCGAAGCGGAGTGGCGCGAGAAGCTCTCGCCCGAGCAGTACCACGTGCTGCGCGAAGGGGGGACCGAGCGCGCCTTCACCGGCAAGTACGAGAAAAACAAGGCGGAAGGCATGTATTTCTGCGCGGGTTGCGGCGCGCCGCTGTTTTCCTCCGAGGCCAAGTATAATTCGGGCTCAGGCTGGCCGAGCTATACGGCGCCCGCCGGGGAAGAGGTGGTGACCGAGCACCGCGACATTTCGCACGGCATGATCCGCACCGAAGTGACCTGCGCGAAGTGCGACGGGCATCTGGGCCATGTGTTCCCCGACGGTCCGGGGCCATCGGGGCTGCGCTATTGCATCAACAGCGCCTCGCTGGACTTTAAACCCGAAGAATAGAGGGGCTGCCGGATTTCGACGAAGGGCAAAGCAGCACCTGCGGATGCCGTTAAGGGCGGGTTACAAATCGCCGTGCAAAGTGTAGGAAGCGACCGGACGTTTCTGTCTGCTAGAAGGGTTTCTTCCTAACACATGGCCAAGAATTCCGGCCGGAGCCGCAAGCCGAGCGGCCCTTCCTCCCGATCGAAAAAGCCGTTCTGGCGCCGTATCCTGAGCCGCCTGCTCCTCTGGGGCACGGCCGCCGCGCTGCTGGGCGCGATCTTTCTGGGCACGGCGGTCTACTTCACCATGAAGGAGCTGCCGAGCTACAGCGCGCTCAAGAGCAGCCAGAACGGGCAGATGATCGTTGTACGCGCGCGCGACGGGACGGAGCTGCTCTCGCTCGGGCCCAGCTATGGTCGCTGGCTGTCGGGGGACCAGATTCCCCCGATCATGAAGAAAGCCATGGTCGCAGTGGAGGACCGGCGGTTCTATTCGCACTTCGGTGTCGATCCGCTGGGGCTGCTGCGCGCGGTCTACACGGCGGTGTCGGGAGACAAGCGGATTGCCGCGACCTCCACCCTGACCCAGCAACTCGCCCGGAACATCTTCCTCAACAACTCGCGCAGTTACGTCCGCAAGGCGCGCGAGGCGGTGCTGGCGCTGGCGCTGGAGCGCAAGTTTACCAAGGACCAGATCCTCGAACTCTACCTCAACAAGGTCTATTTCGGCGGCGGTGCTTATGGCATCGATGCCGCCAGCCGCAAGTTCTTCGGCCATCCGGCGACCGCGCTTTCGACCGGGGAAGCCGCGATCATCGCGGGGCTGGTAAAGGCGCCGTCCAACTATTCGCCCACCGCCGACGTCCAGGCCTCGATCGATCGCGGCAAGGTCGTGCTCGGACTGATGGCGAAGAACGGTGCTATCACCCCGGCCGAGGCGGATGCGACGGACCTCACCAAGGTCAGGATCGCCAAGGAAGAGGGGCTGAACTCGGTCCGTTACTTTACCGACTGGGCGCTGCCGCAGCTCGATCTCCTGCTGCCCGAAACCAATGAGCCGATCGAGGTGTGGACCACGCTTGATCCGAAGATGCAGAAGGCCGCGACCGCCGCGATCGACAAGGACGTGCCCAAGGGCGCGCAAGGCGCGCTGGTCAGCCTGGACAAGGACGGCGCGGTTCTGGCGATGGTCGGCGGCACCGATTACGTCACGTCCAATTATAACCGGGCGACCAGTGCCTTGCGTCAGCCCGGTTCGGCGTGGAAGCTGTTCGTCTACATGGCGGCGCTGGAAGCCGGCTACACACCGGGCGACCGGGTGGTGGACGAGCCGGTGACGATCGACGGCTGGAGCCCGCACAATGCCGGGCGCAACTATGCCGGAGAGATCGATATCCGCTCCGCTTTCGCCTATTCGAAGAACACGATTGCAGCGAAGCTCGGCAACGAAGTGGGCTTTGGCACGGTAGCCAGCATGGCGCGCCGTTTCGGCATCACCACGCCGATCAATACCCAACCCGCCATGGTGCTGGGGACGTCCGAAGTGCGGGTGATCGACATGACCCGTGCTTTCGCGGAAGTCTCCGCGGGCGGATACTCGGTGGAGCCCTATGGCATTACCAAAGTGACGGCGGCCAATGGCGATGTGCTCTATCAGCACAAGTCGGTGCAGGGGCAGGCGCTGGTTCCGCACTATGTTATCGCCGGGATCACCGACCTGTTGCAGACGACGGTTGCCACCGGCACTGCCCGCGCCGCGCAGATCGGGCGCCCGACGGCGGGCAAGACAGGGACGACATCCTCCAACAAGGACGGCTGGTTCCTGGGTTTCTCCAGCGGCATCACCACCGGCGTGTGGATGGGGCGCGACGATGCCAAGCGGGTGGGCGGTCTTTCCGGCGGCCATGCGCCAGCGCGGGCCTTTCACGATTATATGACTGTCGCGGTGGCCAATCGCCCGGTCGAGCAGTTCGATACCAAGCTGCAATTGCCCGAATGGCAGCTCGAACCCGATGACGAGATGCTCCAGGGCGATCCGAACGACTATTACTACACCGATGAGAACGGCAACCTCGTGCATCCGGGTACCGGTGCGCAGGATGACGGCCAGCCGCGTTATGAGGATGGGACGGTCGGTCCGGGCCCGGGGCCGGGCACGCCGCAAGTCCCCGATTATGGCCCGCAGCAGAACGGATCCGCGCCCGATGGCGCATCGCCGCCCGCTGCCAGCGATGATTTCCTCAATCGCGCAACCGGCCGGGGTGCCGGGCAGGACCCGGGGCTGCGCCCGGGGCAGGGGCTTGGCACGGCGCCGGGGTCCGCACCTTCCCCGGCACGCACAGCGCCCGGCGTTCCTTAAGGTCCGGGGACCAAGTGCCGATACCGTAGCTGCGGGTTTCTTCAGCGATCCCGGAATCGAGAGCGATGGCGGCAGCCTCGTCGGCCCGGCCGGCAGCGGCGTTACCCTGGCGGGTTTTGATCAGGCCGCGCACATGGAGTGACCAGAGCCGCAGGCAGGGAAAGAACATGAATCGGGAGAATATCGACCGGCAAGGGACCGGGCGTGCCCTGCCGGCTGCGGGACTGGAAAGAAAACGCCCGCCGGAACTGTCCGGCGGGCGTTTCTGCGTTGCTTGCGCGGCCGTGTGGTCAGCGCATGCGGATAGGCACGAAGACCGGCGACTGGCCGCGCGGCTGGACGCGCAGCAGCAGGGCCGAGCGGCCATCGGCCTTGGCCGCCTTGATCGCGGCTTCAAGATCGGCTTCCGAGGTCACATCGCGCCCGTTCGCGGACAGGATGATGAACCCGCGCGAGAAGCCCTTCTGACCGGCATCGGAGCTGGGATCGACAGCGACGACAACCACGCCCCTGGTGTTGTCCGAGGCGCCGAGTTGGCGCGCGATCTGCGGGGTCAGCGGCGTGACCGAGAGGCCGAGCGCTTTCTCGATATCGCCCTGCTCCTGCTGGGCAGGCGGATTGTTGAAGGGGTTGTCGTTATCGTCGTTGGAGGAGAACGACTGGGCCAGTTCCTTCTCGCTCGGGCGCTTGGCGACGGTGGCGTTCACGGTCATCTTGCGGCCGCTGCGGATCAGTTCGATCGGGATGCGGCTGCCGGGCTCGGTATTGGCCACCAGATAGGACAGCGACTGGTCCTTGGTGACTTCCTTGCCGTTCACCTTGACGATCACGTCTCCGGCCTTGATGCCGGCCTTGGCGGCGGCACCGTCGGGCTCGACGGCCTGGATGAACTCGCCCTTGTTATGTTCAAGACCCATCGAATCGGCGAGATCGTCGGTCAGCTGCTGGATGCGCACACCCAGATAGCCGCGTTCGATAGTCTCGCCCTTGATCAGCTTTTGAACGATCGGGGCAGCGGTTTCGGCCGGGATTGCGAAACCGATGCCGACACTGCCGCCGGTGGGCGAGTAGATGGCGTTGTTGATGCCGATGACCTGGCCACTCATGTCGAACATCGGGCCGCCCGAGTTGCCGCGGTTGATCGCGGCGTCGGTCTGCAGATAGCGGTCGTAAGCGCCGCCGTTGCCGGTATTGCGGTAAACGGCGGAGATGATGCCGGCCGTGACAGTGCCGCCCAGACCGAACGGATTGCCGATGGCGACAACCCAGTCGCCCACGCGGGCATGGCGGGAATCGCCGAAGTTCACGAAAGGCAGCGGCTTCTTCGCCTCGATCTTCAGCACCGCGAGGTCGGATGCGGCATCCTTGCCGATCAGCTTGGCCGGATATTCATCGCCGTTGGCCATGGTGATCGTGATCGATTCGACCTCACCCTTGCCCTCGGCAGTGATGACGTGATTGTTGGTCACGATATAGCCGTCGGCGGAGATGATGAAGCCGGAGCCCAGCGACTGCGCTTCGCGGGTCTGCGGCCCGGCTCCGCCCTGATTGCCGAACAGGCCTTCGAAAGGCGTTCCGGCAAAGGGGTTGTTGCTCTGCACCTGGATGCGCTGGCGGGTGGAAATGTTGACCACCGCCGGTGCAAGCTGCGCGGTCAGGTCGGCGAAGCTGGCCGGGGCCCCGGCTTTCGGGACCACCTTTGATATCTGGCTCGCTTCGTTCTGGGCAACCTGCGCCCCGGCGGGAAAGCCGGTCGTCAGTGAAAGGGTCGCGCCCCCGAGAAGGAGCGCCGTCGTCAATCCATAAGCGTATCGCACGGGCTTCACGTCCTTTGATTCCTCCGTTGTGGCGGCGCCTGGGCGCCATCCCTTCGACCCCGGCCCGATTGACGCCCTGACGGCTTAACCGGGATTGAATGGAGCCGGTACTGTGTCCCTTTTTTGGCCCTTTCGGGCCGATTACGGCGCTCTGAAGTGCTTCAGGTAAGCATTGTCCGGCGAAAGCAGAAACGTTTTCGCGGTGTCGTCCTTGACGAAGGCGACTCTATAGCTCTGCATCGCGCGGTAGAAGTCGTAGAAAGCCGGGTCCTTGCCGTAGGCATCGGCATAGATCTTGGCGGCCTGCGCTTCGGCGCCGGCGCGGATGATCTGCGCGTCGCGCTGGCCTTTCGCGGTGATCGTCTTGGCTTCTTCCTGGCGGGCGGCTTCCATCCGGGTGAAGGCGCTGGCCAGCGCGCCTTCGGGCAGATCGGCGCGCTTGATCCTGACATCGACGACCTGTGCGCCGTATTCATGCGCTTCGCGGTCGAGCAGATCGCGGATGTTCGCCATCGCCTTGCCGCGCTCGGCGGTGAGCAGCGACTGGAACGTGCGCTTGCCCAGTTCCTGCCGCACGACCGAGGAAAGGATCGGTTCGAGCTGCTGCGTCACGCGCTCGGTGGTGCCGGCGGCCTGGACCATCTTGACCGGATCGATGATGCGGTAGCGGGCATAGGCATCGACATTCAGCCGCTGCTGGTCGGTCGAGAGGACCTGCTGCGACTGCATGTCGACCGAGAGCAGGCGCTTGTCGATGCGTTCCACGCGCTCGTAGCCGGGAATGCGCCAGTGGACGCCGGCATCGGTCTGTCCGAAATCCCGTTTCGGATCGAAAGCGTTGTATACCCGCACGGGCTTGCCGCCCTGGATGACCACGGCCTGCTGGTCCTCGGGCACGATGATGATGCTCATCATAACCCCCAGAACGACGACGGCGAGGCCGATCAGGACGGCTTTGTAGTTATGCCACAGGTCCTGCATCACTGGCCTCCCTTCGCGGTGACAGTGGTGGAAGGGAGTTCCTCGCCACGCCGTTTCATTTCCGGAAGCGGCAAGTAAGGCGTTACGCCCTTGGCCTCGGCGACGACAGTGTCGTTGTCCCGCAGCACGCCTTCCATTGTTTCATAATACATGCGGCGTTTCGTCACTTCGGGGGCCAGCTTGTACTGTTCGTAGACCTTGTCGAACTGCGAGGCATTGCCCTGCGCGCTGGCGAGTTGCTGCTGCGCCCAGGCGCGCGCTTCGGAGCGATCGCGCTCGGCTTCCTGCTGGGCGACCGTCACCTGCTCGAAAGCGGCCTTGGTCTTGGCGGGCGGGTCGGCCTTCTTGATCTCGACGCCCTGCACGGCGACGCCCGACTTGTAGTAGTCGAGAATGCGCTGCATGCGTTCGCGCACGTCCTGCTCCACCTGGGCGCGGCCCGCGCCGGAAATGGCGTCGTTGAGCGAGATCTGCGCGATCGAGGCGCGCATGGCGGCTTCGGCCACTTCGCGCACGGTCT
This sequence comes from Novosphingobium sp., assembly GCA_037384205.1. Taxonomy (GTDB): domain Bacteria; phylum Pseudomonadota; class Alphaproteobacteria; order Sphingomonadales; family Sphingomonadaceae; genus Novosphingobium. The sequence goes on from JARROF010000087.1 coordinate 10,307, forward strand.
CCTGGGGATCAGCGAGGCGGAACTTGTAATCCTTCAGGTTCTTGATGTTCCAGCGCACCAGATAGCTGAGGTCGACGAGGTTCTTGTCGCTCGTCAGCATCAGCTTTTCGCTGTCGTTGTCCGGGATCATGTCGACCCGGAACGAGCGGACATCCTCGATATCGACGCGTTCGATGGGCCAGGGAAGCGTCATGCTGATGCCGGAATCGATCAGGCGCGCGTATTTGCCGAACATCGTGACGATGCCCTGCTCCTTGGGGCCGACCATGTGGAACATGGACAGGCCCAGCAGCACGGCCACGACAAGACCGATGCCCATCGGCAGCCAGGATTTGCCGCCAGGGCGGCGGGGGAGCGGGGGAAAGCCGCCGGGGCCGCGCGGGCCGCCGCCGGACTTGCGCCGATCGCGGCCGCGAAAGATATCCTCGATACTGGCGGACCGGCGCGGCGGCGTCTCGCCGCTGGGCAGCCATGGATTGCGGGGGCCGCCCTCCTTGCCGGGGGTGTCCTCACCCGGCTTGTCTTCTCCGCCGTTTTCGTCGCTGCCACTGCCGCCACCGCCCCAGGGGCTGTTATGGCCGGCCATGGCCAGTCCGTCACCTCTACCCGGGGTCATTGTCGTTTCACCGCTTGCTTTCATGGCACTATCTATAAGAACCTGCCGCGCAAATAACAGGGCCTCTCTTGCCCTTTTTCCGCGATTGGGCCACCTGAGCGCCGATCCCGCCGCGCAAAAGGGCGCGGGCCGGCCTGAACCCGGAGACCGCATGACTGACGACGCTTCCGACCGATTGCAGGCCGCTTTGCCGCAGGAGACCGCCGCGCGGGTGCAGTCGCTGCGGCTGGCCGAAGGGCGGGTGACGATCGTGCTCGATGCGTCCGGTCTGGATGCGCGCGCGCGCGCCGGGCTGGAATCGAGCGTGCGTGAGGCGCTGGAGAGCGTGCCCGATATTGCTGAAGTCCGCGTGGCGCTGATGGCGGACAAGGGCGCGGGACAGGCGGGCCAGACAAAACCGGTGCAGAAGATCGTCGCGGTCGGTTCGGGCAAG
>JARROF010000088.1:0-11273 GCA_037384205.1 Novosphingobium sp.
CCTCGCCCCCCAATCGTTCGTGCCGATCGACCTTGCTCGCCCGGCGGTTTGCCATCCCGGCCTGAACCGCCTCCGGCGCCAGATCTGTTGGAGCGGCACCCGCCCCGCTATTCTTCAGCTTCGGCGCCCGAGCATCACTCGTTAATCGGCCATATCATAATAGTACACTTGCATACGTTGTTTGGGCGATGTAATGCTGATTTGAAAGGCCTGCCCAATTTCCCGGCCTAAGTTCGACATACACGAGAGGAGCGAACATGCGCGATCCATATAAAGTCGTAGTTTGGGGCCCGGGCGGTCTGGGCACTGCCTGCATATATGAGATCGCGCAGCGCCAGGATATCGAATTGGTCGGGGTTCGCTGCTTCAATCCCGAAAAATCCGGCGTCGATGCCGGAACGCTGATTGGCATCGATCCCTTGGGCGTCGCTGCTTCGGATGATGCGGAAAAGGTGGCGGCCATCCCGTGCGATGCCGTTATTTTCACACCGCGCGATCTCGGCAATTACAATAATGACGAGGAATTGCTGTGGCTGCTTCGTTCGGGCCGGAACGTCATCACGGTATTGCCGTATCAACATGTCAGACTGACCCGGGACGAAGCCTTCGTCCAGCAGCTGGAGGAGGCTTGTGCGGCGGGCGGCTCCGTATTTCACGCGACCGGCGTGGATCCTGATGTCATCTGTGACCGCGTCCTCGCCGGACTGACAGGCTTCTGTAATGATATCAAACGGATCAAGCTGCAGGAAAACTGGGACTTCCAGTTCACCCCGCCCGAAACGATGGCGCTATGCGGCTTTGCAAAAACGCCTGAAGAAGCGCGTGCCATGCCGGTCGCGGCCGTCATTGCGGACAATTTCCTGACGCAGGTCTGTCTTGGCGTCGCCCATTCTCTCGGCGTCGAATATTCACGCTACGAAAATTCCAACCACTACATCGTCACCGATAAGGAAATCGTGCAGGAAAGCATGAACATTCCCGCCGGCACGGTCGGTCGCGTGACTCATCGCTGCAAGGGCTGGGTCGGTGATGCGGAGGAACCCTTCTTCGAGATCGAGGTGAACTGGCACTCTGGCAACGACATGCTACCGGAAGGTACCGAACCCAATCAGTATTGGGTCATCGACATCGAAGGCCGCCCGTCCATCAAGACGACGGTAGATGTCAAGGCATCGCTGGAGACGATGGAGCGGTTCATCCCGATCGGGGATATGAACTCTGAGCCCGGCTATCACGCCACGATCGCCCCCTGCCTTCAGGCCTTGCCGGCTGTGGTCAAGGCCGAGCCGGGTATCCTTCCGGTCACCCTGCCGCAAATGCGTTGGATGCCGGACTATCGCCAGGCCGAGGCCATCTGAATCATCGAAGTATATCGTCTGACAAGGAACATGATATGGTCGAGATATTGAGCAAATGGGGGTGGGACGTCAGTTTTCCCACGGCCGTATTCATTTTTTGCAGCATATACATCTTCACGGTCGTGACCGTGATCTGGGTGATCGGGCTGTTCCAGAAAAACCATTCGATGATGGATGGCTTCTACGGCTGGGGCTATGCGTCGGTGGGATGGATCGCCTATATCGTGACCAAGCCGACATCGGCTGTCGCGGCCCTGCTGCTCATCATGTCGTCACTGCATGGCGCGCGCCTAGGCTATTATCTTTCCAGGCGCTGGGTCGGCTATCGTGCGATCGGCACTGGCGACGCACGATATGCCGGCTTTTACAAGCAGCTTCAGCCCGGCTATTGGTGGAAGAGTTTTCTGCTGGTCATGCATCCGCAAACATTTGTTATCATGGTGATTTCGTTGCCCACCATCTACGGGATCACAACCAGCCCAGATCAGGCGGCAACCATTCCGGTCCTCGGCTTCGTCGGCATGGCGATCTTCGGCATCGGCCTCTATTATGAGTGGCTTGCCGACGGCCAGTTGCAGGCGTTCAAGGCCGACAAGATCAACAAGGGACGCTTCGATTCCGAAGGTCGCTGGATCATCACCGGTACTCCCGCTGACGTCGGCCCCAATGCCGGCACAGGCAAGCGCTACCTCGAAACCGGCGTATGGGCCCTGACGCGCCATCCCAACTATTTCGGTAATACGACCGTTTGGTGGGGCTTGTGGTTGACCTGTTACGCATTCCATCCGGAATTGTGGTGGACTGTCGCTGGGCCGGCGTTCAACACCTTCATGCTTACCAAGGTTCTGGGTACCGCTTTCCAGGACAAGTTCATGGGTGATCGTCCGGAATATAAGGCGCTTATGTCCAAGCGCGGCGGCTTCTTCCCCCGCCTCTGGTAAGAGTTGGAGCTTGGGCGCAAACAAGATTGTATATATGGTTATCATTCGCTACCGGGTTTAGCTCCCATCAATCGGATGAAAAATGACTGCTGCCAAAACTGCTAAAACCGCCACCAAGCGCGTCCGCGCCACCGCGCCCAATCTCCGCATTGGCTTCCTGGTCCATGACGTTTCCCGCATGCGGAGAACGTTATTCGACCAGGAAGTGAAGCGGCTGGGCATCACGCGAGCGCAATGGTGGGCGCTCGCAAATCTCTCCCGGCACGAACAGGAGGGCATGACCCAAAGCGATTTGGCTCGCCTTCTGGACGTCGGGAAGGTTAGCATCGGTGGTCTGATCGACCGTCTGGAAGATAGCGGGCATGTGATCCGTCAACCAGATGAACACGACCGCCGCATCAAGCGGATCTTTATAACCGATCTCGGCTACGAAGTGATTGACCGGATGGCCGAAGTCGGGCGGGCATTGAATAGCGTCATCATGAGTGGCATCGCGCTCGACCATATCCACATCGCCGAAGATGTAATGCAGTCCATGAAAGACAATCTGCGCGCCGCCCTGTCACTCACCGGCAGCGAGGGTGAAGCGGAAGACGCGCAGCCAAGCAAGGCTTGAGCGGTTTACGGCAACCTGCTTTCTGCCGCGCCTGTTTCCTTATCTGACGGCCTGCGCGTCCTGGCGATGCGCAGGCCGTTCGATTCATCCCATGCTCAAAGCTGCATCCCGCCGTCAACGGCGAGCGACTGGCCAGTCACATAGCGTGCTTTGTCCGATAGCAGGAAGGAGATGGCGTTCGCGATATCTTCCGCCGCGCCGAAACGCTTGAGCGGCAGGCCATTGCGCAACCCCTCCACGAATTTCTCCAGCCCCGGTTTACCCAGAAGCTCCGCCCCCAGTCCCGCGTCGATGAAGCCCGGCCCGACGCAGTTGGCGCGGATGCCGAACCGCCCCTCCTCCAGCGCCACGCCTCGAAACAGCATCTCGATCGCCGCCTTGGGCGCTGCCGAACAGATGTCGCGCAGCGGCACGCGCTCGACAGCCGCCGTGATAACCGCAACCATGGAGCCGCCCTTGTCGCGCAAATGGGGAAGCGTGGCCCAGACGAGGTTGAAAGCGCCGTTCACGTCGGCATCGAACACGGACCGCCACTCCTCCGGCGTGATGGTGCTGATGAACTTGAGCGGCAGATGCGGCCCGGCGGCATAAACCAGCGAATCGACCCCCCCGTGAATCGAAGCGGCAGTGTCGACAAAGGCCTTCACTGCCTGCGCATCGGCATGATCGACCGCATGACAGCTTGCACTGACCCCCAGAGCTTCGATCTCGTCGCGCAGCGCGTGGGCAACCTCCGCCTTCGACCGGTAGGTGAAGGCGACCGGTCGGCCTTCCGCGGCGAGCACCTTGCAGATTTCGCGCCCGATTCCCCCGGTTCCCCCTGCTATCAGGGTCGCGCCAACTGTCTGCTTCATCGTCCTTCATCCCTTTGCATGTCTTTGGTCATGAGCCACAACCGGGGTTGCCGGAAGCGTATAAGCGGTTATAGTACGCCTGCGAACTAAAAGGGAAGAGGGATGGCCGGCGGCAAATTCGAAATCGAGCAACGGGATGCCATCCTGATTGCGACAATCAACCGGCCCGAGAAGCTGAACGCCTTTGACCTCGAGATCTGGGAAGGCCTGTGGACCGCCACACGCAGGCTGGCGGCCGACACTTCGGTTCGGGTCCTGCTGGTGCGGGCCGAGGGGCGGTATTTTTCCGCGGGGATCGACCTTAACAGCGAACTGGCACCGGCCGCCGGCCTCACCGCTCCCGCCGATTTTCGCCAGTGGTATCGCGCCGGGACGGGCAGCCTTCACGCGCTTGGCGATGAATGGGAAGCTATCGGGAAGCCGATTGTCGTCGCACATCAGGGTCCATGTCTGGGCGGCGCGCTGGAGCTGTCGCTATGCGCCGACTTCCGCCTGGCATCGCGCGATGCCCGCTATGGCCTTCCCGAAATCGCGCTCGGCGGCATTCCGGGATCGGGCGGGACGAGCCGGCTGGTGCGTCTGGCCGGGCCGCATTGGGCGCGCTGGATGAACCTCGCCAACAAGCAGGTGGATGCCGAACTGGCGCGTACCATAGGCATCGTGCACGACATCTTCGAGCCGGGCGATTTCAACGCGGGAGTCGATAGCTTCTGCGATCATATGGCTTCCATTCCGCCGGAAGCCTTTGCAGCGGGCAAGCTTGCCATCGAGCTGTCCGTTGACCTCGATCGCGCCCAGGCACGCAATGTCGAGCGGCTGGCGGTCAGTTCTCTGATCGGCGGCCAGGAATTGCGCGACATGATGAGCGCCATGCAAAAGCGCCTGTCGGGCAAGCGTTGAGGACGGGATATTTCCATGACCGACCAATCCACGAATATCTTCGGCAATCTTGAGGAACTGGAGGTCAAGCTGTCCCGCACCAGGAGTTGGGGCGGGATCGAGACCGAGAACAGCTATGGCCCGGCCGACCCGGCCGACCCCGACTATGCCGAAAAGCTGGGCGATCCGGGCAGCTTCCCCTTCACGCGCGGCGCCTATCCGAAAATGTACCGCAGCCGGATGTGGACGCTGCGCAATATCGTTGGCTACGGCGCGCCGGAAGACACGCGCGAGGGCCTCGAGAAGGTACTGTCGTCGGGCGGCAACGGCATCAACATCGTGGTCGATCCGCTGACGACGCAGAGCATCGATCCCGATCATCCCGCCTTTGGCCCCGAAGTGGGGCTGGAAGGCTGTTCGCTGCCGACATCGAACGACATCGACCGGCTGCTGCACGGCGTCGACCTCAGCCGCATCGATACGGCCTGGCATTGGGCGGCGATGGCCTATCCGATGGTGGCTGCGGTTCATGTGAAGCGCGGCCAGCCGCTGGCCACGCTGCAGGGGTCCAACATGCCGGACATGCTGCAGGAAACCCTGTCCGGATGGGGCGAGCGGCTGGTGCCCACGATGCTCGGGCACAAGATGACAGTGGACGAAATCGAGTTCAGCGTCCGCAACAGCCCGCGCTGGGCGCTGGGTATGCCGCAGGCCTATGACCTGCGCGAGCGGGGCCTGACATCGGCGGGCGAAATCGCGCTCGGCATGGCCTTCATCAACAAGACGATGGAAGACCTGATCGCGCGCGGCCTGAGCGTTGACGAAGTCGCGCCCTCGCTCGCATGGGTATCGACGTCGGACATCGATTTCTTCGAGGAAGTCGCCAAGTTCCGTGCTCTTCGCCGTTTCTGGGCGATGACGATGAAGGACCGCTTTGGCGCGCAGGACGTGCGATCGATGCGGCTTCGCGTCGCCTGCCATACCTCGGGCAAGTCGCTGGTGTACAAGCAGCCCCTCAACAACCTCACCCGCACGGCCATCCAGGGCTTTGCGGCCCTGTGCGGCGGGGTCCAGTCGCTCGAGGTCTGCACCTTCGATGAGCCGGTGTGCGTGCCGACCCATGAAGCGCGCGATCTCGCTATCCGCCAGCAGCAGATCCTGGCCAACGAAGTGGGCGCCGCGCGCGTGGCCGATCCACTGGGCGGCAGCTGGTATGTCGAGGCCCTGACCGACGCCGTTGAGGCAGACGCAAAGGCCATGCTGGAGCGGATCGAACAGATCGGCTTGCTGACCGCCATCTCCGACGGCACCATCGAAAAGATGATGGACGACCATAATCTGAAGATGCAGCGCGAACTGGATGACGGCGAGCGGATCATGGTTGGCGTCAACCGCTTTGTGCCGGAGGAGGAGCCCGCGCCCACCCGCTTCACTTTCGACCGCACCAACACGGAAAAGCATGTTCGCCGCTTCATGGAGCTCAAGCAGACGCGCGATCAGAACCGCTGGCGCGATGCGCTGCGCAGCGTGCACGATGTCGCGAAATCGGGCGGCAATCCCATCGGGGCGATGATCGATGCCTTTGTCGCGGATGCCAGTGTCGGCGAAGTCTGGGGCTCGGTCCGCGTCGCCCATGGCCTCGCCTATGATCCCTATAATGCACTGGAAGCGCCGCTCGATTATGCAAACTGAAACGCAAGAAACGCCCGCCGGGAATAGCCAGCCCGTTCGCTGCCTGCTGGGCATGCTGGGGACGGACGTGCATTCCAAGGGCATCCGCACTATCGCCCAGTTGCTCCGCGATGCCGGGATCGAGGTCATCTATCTGGGCGAGCACAACAGCGTGAAGGGCATGGCCCGCGCCGCCGTGGACGAGGATGCCGATCTCGTCGGACTCAGCTTTTCGTCGGCCGCCTATGTCACCTATACCCGGCAGTTGATCGAGGAAATGAACCGTATCGGCGCGGGGGATATTCCCGTCATGCTGGGCGGCATCATCCACCCCGACGACCACGCCGAGCTTCGCACCATGGGCGTACGCGGCATTTTCGGCGCAGGATCGACCACGGACGAGATCGTCGCCTTCGTCCAATCCATGGGCAGGAGCCGGTAGCCCGCCATGGGCGCGATGGCGGACCGGGTTCTCACAGGTGATCGCAGAGCGGCAGGCAGGCTGATTTCCGAAGCCGAACGCCGCGAGCCGCAGGCGCTTCAAGACCTTGGCATATTATACCAGCACGGTGGGCACGCCCGCACGATCGGCATCACCGGCCCGCCGGGCGCTGGCAAGAGCACGCTCGTGGATGCGCTCATCACTTGCTTTCGCAAACAGGCGTTGACGGTTGCCGTCGCCGCCGTCGACCCCAGCAGCCCCATTTCGCAGGGCGCGGTGCTGGGCGACCGGGTCCGTATGATGCGTCACGCCGATGATGACGGGGTATTGGTAAGGTCCATGGCGACGCGCGGCGCATTGGGGGGCCTGTCCACCGCCGTCGGCGATGCCATCACCATTTTCGACGCCATGGGCTTCGACATCATCATCGTAGAAACCGTGGGCGTCGGGCAAAGCGAGACAGACGTTGTCGGGCATTGCGAGGCGGTGATCCTGCTTCAGACGGCGCTGGGCGGTGACGATATTCAGGCGATCAAGGCCGGCGTGCTGGAAATCGCCGACCTCATCGTTGTCAACAAGAAGTCGGCGCCCGGTTCGGACCGGATGGCGCGCTTCTTGCGCGAGAGCTTGCACGACAGGCCCGCCCGGCCCGACGGCTGGACGATCCCGGTCCTCATGACCGAAGCATCGGAAGACATCGGCATCGATGCCCTGGTCGACGCGCTCATGCAGCGCTTCGATCACAATGGCGCTGAGGACCGCGTATCCGTCACGCGGCGGCGCCAGGTGGCGGCGCATTTGATGGCACTGGCCGATGTCGAGATCCGCAGTCTGACGCAGAGGCTGGTTTCAGGACGTGCCGCGCCCGAGGCGTGGCAGGCGGTGCTGGAGCGGCGATCCGATCCCTGGACGCTTTCGGCCCAGTTGTTCGAGCAGCTCCGATGACCGGCTATGTCCGCGTCTGCGAGGTCGACGCCATCCGCAACGGCGGCCATCGCGCCTTTGACGTGGGGGGCGTGTCCGTCCTCATATTGAAGGTCAACCGCAGCTTTCATGCGGTGCGTAATCAATGCACCCATCTCGACTATCCGCTTGAGGGCGGACGTCAGCTAGGCTGCGAGATCATCTGCCGCAAGCATGGCGCGCGGTTCGATACGAAAAGCGGCCGCGCCCTGGGGGGGCCGGCCGTCAATCCGCTCACGATCTATGATGTCCGCGTTCAGGAAGGATGGGTGGAGGTAGCCCTCCCTTCTACGCAATAGGGCCAGGCGTTGCCTCCTGACCATAACGCCTATTCAATCTCGCCCAGCACATCCCCCACCTGATAGGTCTCACCGGGCACAGCCTTGATGCGCAGCGTGCCCGAGGCGGGGCTTTCGATCTCCTGGGTCGATTTGTCGCTTTCGATCGAATAGAGCGGCTCGCCTTCCTTGACCGTCGCCCCATCGGCTGCGATCCAATCCGCGAACACCGCCTCGTTCATCGAAAAGCCGATCTTGGGTAGAAGGATCTCGTACGACATTCATCTGGTTCCTTATTCAACGGGCTCGAGCGACAGCATCGACCGGACTTCCGCTGCGATAGCCTGCGCATGGGGCGCGAAGGCATCTTCCAGCGGCTTGGAAAAGGGCACGGCGCAAAAGGCGCCGCCCAGCCGTTTCACGGGCGCCTTCAGCTTGCCGAACAGCACTTCGTTGACCACGGCGGCGATCTCGCTGCCAACACCGAAGGGCTTCGTAGCCTCATGCACGGTCAGCAGCCGGCCGGTCTTCCCGACAGACGCGATCACCGTCTCCTTGTCCCAGGGCGCAATGGTACGCAGGTCGATCACTTCGGCCTCCACACCTTCCTTCGCCAGCGCTTCCGCCGCAGCGAGCGCTTCGTTCAGCATGCGCGAATAGCTGACGATGGTGAGGTCGCCGCCCTCGCGCGCGATGCGGGCCTTGCCCAGCGGAATGCGCTCGCCGCGCACCGGCGCCGGTCCGGGCGTCCAGTAGCTCGGCATATTCTCGATAAACAGCACCGGATCGGGATCATCGATCGACGAAAGCAGCAGGCCATAGGCTTCCGCCGCGTTGGCTGGTGCCACCACCTTGATACCGGCGGTGTGGGCGAACCATGCTTCCAGATAATCGCTGTGCTGGCCGCCCACCGAAAAGCCCGCGCCCGTCATGGTACGGATGACGATGGGAACATGCGTCTGCCCGCCCGACATGAAGCGCAGCTTCGCGGCGTGGTTGACGATCATGTCCATCGCCACCGTGGTGAAATTCATCAGCATGATCTCGGCGACGGGCTTGTAGCCCGCCAGGGACGCGCCGATCGCCGCGCCCATGATCGCCTGTTCGGAGATCGGGGTCGAGCGCACGCGCTTGCCGTACTTGGTCGACAGGCCCTTGGTGACGCCCATGACGCCGCCTTCCTCGTTGTCGGCCAGGTCCTCGCCCAGCATGATCACGGTGGGATCCGCCGCCATCGCATCGTCCAGCGCCAGGTTCAAAGCCTGCGCAATCGTCATCTTCTCAGTCATCGGACCCTCACGCCAGTTCGGTGGCAAACACGTCGCGCCGGAGTTCGTCCAGCGTCGGGTAGTCGGACTGCAGCGCGAATTCTATGGCTTCGTCCAACTGCGCGGTGATGTCGGCGCTGATCTTTTCAGCGTCCGCTTCGCTCAGCACGCCATCCGAGATCAGGCGCGCACGCAGGCGCGCGACCGGATCGGCGGCGATCGCCTGCTGGCGCTCTTGCTTGTCCATGTAATGGCCATCATCGCCGAGCAGGTGGCCGTTGAAACGATAAGTCAGCGCCTCGATCAGGGTCGGCCCATCGCCAGCCCGGGCGCGATCAATTGCGACCTTGGCCGCGCCATACATGGCGTCGGGATCGTTGCCGTCCACCGTGATGCCGGGCATCGCATAGCTCGCCGCGCGGTCGCCGATACGCTCCACCGCCGTGCTGTTGGCAAAGGTCGTATGCTCGGCATAGCGGTTGTTCTGGCAGACGAAGATCACGGGCAGCTTCCACAGCGCCGCAAGATTGAGCGATTCGTGGAAGGCGCCGATATTCGCCGCACCGTCACCGAAATTGGCGATGGTCACGCGGCCGTCTTCGGCCAGTTGCGAGGCCCAGGCAAGGCCATTGGCGATCGGCATGCTGCTGCCGACCACGCCGGTCGTGACCATGACGCCGGTTTCGGGGTGGGTGATATGCATCGGCCCGCCCTTCCCCTTGCAGGTGCCGGTCACGCGGCCGGCGAGTTCCGCCCACAACAGCTTCAGGGGCACGCCCTTGGCCAGCATGTCATGCGTGCCGCGATAAATGGTGCAGACATAGTCCTGCTCCGTCAGATTGACGGAAATCGCCGAAGGGATCACCTCCTGCCCGCGCGGACTGTAATACGGCATGACGATGCGGCCGGACATCACGACCTTGTGCGCACGTTCATCATTCTGGCGGATCAGTTCCATCTTCTCGTACATGCGTACGAGTGTCGCCGGATCCGGGATGGGATAATTGGTCATTAGTCCTCTCTCGGTTGTAACGCCGAATCGCATCTCGGCTTGTCATGCCCATTTGGATGATAAGCTTATTTTTTGCTAGCGTACAAGTTTCTTATTGTACTATGCTCCGGCCACAATGGAGAGGTCGATGTTCCACCAAGGCGAGCGCGTGTTCATGGCTGGTGCCGCCGGGGAGCCGACGGCCCTGCTGAACGATGCTCTGTCGGCCAGCGTTCACCTGATTACCAGTTTCGTGCCCGGTATCAATCGGATCGACCCTGCCATGATGGCGGACGGAACCCGTATCACCGCCCTTTTCGCGCATCCCGAAGCGATGCGGGCGCGGCCGGACGACTTTGCCCGCCTGCCGCTCAGCTATGGCCAGTTCACACGCGCGCTGCGCGACGGCTTCCCGCTCGATACCGCCATCGTTCAACTCGCCCCGCCGGATTCGAACGGGCAATGCTCGCTGGGCCCGATGGTCGAATTCAGCCTGCTTGCCGCCCGCAACGCGCGCCGCGTCATCGGCGTCATCAACAACCGGACGCCCCGCCTGCCCGGCGCGCCCTGCCTTGCCCTCGGCGATCTCACCGCTGTGGTCGAGGCCGACACCGCTCTGCCCCATTATGCGGTCGCTGAAGACGATGTCGCCCGCAGCATTGCAGAGCGCATCCTCGCGGTGATCCCGCCCCGCCCAACCATTCAGCTCGGTCTCGGCAAAATCCCCAATGCACTGACCGCCGGCCTCTCCACCCTCCGCAATCTCAGCTTTCATTCCGGGATGCTCTCGGACGGCATCATGGCGCTGGAGGAAGCGGGTGCGCTCCAGCCCGGGGCCACGCACCGGACGACGGCGCTGCTAGGGTCCGATGCCCTCTACGAGTGGGCGCGCGATCATGCCGATATCCGCATCATCGGCTGCGACGAAGTGCATAATGCGCGTATCTTGGGGAGCTACGAGCGACTGGTCGCGATCAATTCCGCGCTAGAGGTCGACCTGACCGGCCAGTGC
>JARROF010000089.1:0-12168 GCA_037384205.1 Novosphingobium sp.
ATACAGCCCGCGATAGTGAAACCGACTTCGGCGGAAAGGCCGCTTTCCTCGATCTTCTTTCCCATCCGCTCCCACAGCGGCTGCGCGCCATTGGCACCGCAGCTTCCGCTCGGATGCATCGGCGGGCGCTGAGTCGCGCAAGCGAAAACGTGGCGTTTATAAAGCTGGGGCAGTTCCTCGGGAAGCTCCATGCTCATGCCGCTCCCTGCGGGGTGACGAGCGCCTGCAACTCGCCACTTTCGTACATCTCGCGCACGATGTCGCTGCCGCCCACGAACTCGCCCTTGATGTAGAGTTGCGGGATGGTCGGCCAGTCGGAATATTCCTTGATGCCCTCACGGATGAAAGGGTCTTCCAGCACGTTGACACTGGCATAAGGCTTGCCCAGCGTTTCCAGCACCTTCACGACGGCCGCCGAAAAGCCGCACTGCGGCGCCTGCGGCACGCCCTTCATGAACAGGACGATGTCATTTTCGGTTACAAGCTTCGTGATCCGGTCGCTGGTGCTCATGATCGGGTATCCCCTGTTTGGGCCTTAGGTCAGGCGTCGGGTATGAAAGTCTGCAGGGCGAGAGCGTGCAGTTCGCCGCCCACGTCGGTGCCGATGGCCGCGTAGACCATCTTGTGCTGTTGCACGCGGCTCTTGCCCACGAAAGCGGCGGATGTGACTCGCGCCGCCCAGTGATCGCCATCGCCGGCCATGTCGACCATCAGCACTTTGGCATCGGGGAAGGCCGCAGTGATGCGGCTTTCGATTTCTGCGGCATCCATCGGCATGGCACGGCTCTCCTCAGACGAAAGTGAGGACTTCGACAGTCACGTCCTCGGTGCCGAGGATCGTCGCATTGCAGGCGTAGCGCGATTTCGAGCTGGCACCGACGATCATGTCGAGCTTGCCGTTTTCCTCTGCCGTGATCTTCGAGAGGCCCTTGCGGCCTTCGAGCACGAAGAGGTGGCAAGCGTCCGAGCAGGTGTGCTCGGACGGATCGACACCGTTGATGAGCTGGAGCAGGGAAACACCCTCGGGCGCATCCATGGTCTTTCCGGCAGGCATAATCGTAAGCGTAGTCATGGCAGTGGTCTTCCTGTCTTCAGTAAATAGCGGCGCCCGCGCCTGAATTGATCGAGGCGTCCTTCATGCGTGCAACCATGAAGGAGACCTGTTCGGGGGTGAGATGGGCGTGGAACGGCAGGGCTACGGCCCGGTCGGCAACCTTTTCGGTCACGAACAGGTCGCCCTTCTTCCAGCCCATTTCGCGATAGACGCGTTGCAGATGAAGCGGACTGGAATAGGCATGGGCATCGATCGCCTCAGTGCGCATGTCCTCAAGGATCGCATCGCGCGAGGACTTGCTGAACCGTGTTCCGAGATGGACGACGTAGAGGAACCAGTGGACCTCCTCGACCTCGGGCGCGATATAGGGCGGCTTAATGCCCTCGAAGCTCTGCATGAAACCATCGTACATGGCCTGCACGCCGCGGCGCCGTTCCAGCAGCACGTCAATCCGGGAAAGCTGGGAAAAGGCAAGCGCTGCCGTCATCTCGCCCATACCGGCACCGAAGGGGGCATCGACACCTGCGGAAACCGAGGCGCGGTCTGCCAGCGTGCGCGAACGCAGGCGGCGCATGGTCATCGTCAGCGTGGCATCGTCGGTCACGATCATGCCGCCCTCACCGCAGCAGATCACGCCGGGCTGCGCGAAATCGAAGATCGCGACATCGCCGAAACGGCCGACTGCCCCCGCCTTGTGGCGCGAACCGATCGCCTCGCTCGAATCCTCGACAAGGAACAGGCCATGCGCATCGGCCAGTTCACGCAAGACAGGCCAGTCGGCGGGATGTCCCGCAGTGTTACCCGCAACGATGGCACGGGTTTTGTCGGTAATTCTGGCCTCGGCCTTGTCGGCGGCGAGGCAGCCCGACCAGTAATCGATATCGGCAAAGACTGGCGTCGCGCCGCTGCGCAGCACGGCATGGCCCAGTTCGCGGAAGCTGTGAGCAGGCAGGATTACTTCGTCGCCCGGCCCGATCCCCTTTGCGGTCAGCGCGATCAGCAGGCCGATCCCTGCGTTCGACACCGCAATCCCCCTGGCCCGTCCGCAATAAGCCGCAAAAGCCCGTTCGAGCTGCTCGGCGACCGGGCCGTCACCCAGCCGGTCCCCACACAGGACGGCATTGATTGCTTCCAGATCCTCCTGCGTCAGATCGGGATCGCAGAGCGGAATCTGCAACGGTTCGCCCGTGGCGATCGAGACGACTTCACCGCTCATGCCGCCGCCTTCGCCGCCAGCAGAAGGCCGGTGGCTTCAGCAGGGTCATCCGTCACCCGGATGCAGTGATGGGACGTGTCGAGCAGGTGAATGTCGCAAGCCCCTGCCGTGCGGAACGGATCTTCCAGCACATCGGAGGCATCACACTGGCGCAGGGCGAAGCCAGGCACGAGGCGCTGGAGCGCGTAGGCCACACTGCCTGCATCCGCCCTGCCCCCTATCGCCGCGACGAGCGCGTCGATCCGGGCGATTGCTTCGGCTTCAAGTGCCATCCCTTCAACCCTCCTTCACTGCCAGAACTGCCGCGCCGGATCGGCGTTGAGGCGCATCAGCAACTCGCCCAGCCGGGCGAAGCGGCCATCCTCGACCCAGCACCGCGCCTCATGATCGCGGCGCGAAAGCGACCACTCGCGCAGCCCGTCGTCCCAGGTGAGCAGCGCCACATCGATTTCCCCGCCTTCGGGATCGACATTGCGCGAACAGCACGGGCTGCGCACCAGATAGCCGTCGGCCACTGCCAGCACGACGGGCGTGACGTATTTGTAGCGCTCGCGCTGTTCGAGCGAACGCGTCACCCGCATCAGGTCGATCTCGTTGGGCTGGCGGGTCATGACCGGTTCGGCAGTGCGTTTGCGCAGGGCGGAAGCGATGGACATGCGCGTCTCCCTCAGGGCCGGACCAGTTCTTCCTCAAGGCAGCCGACGACCACCGGGCCATTCGATACCGTAAGGAATTCCACCAGATAGACGGGAGTATTGCTGTCGGAATGGTGCCCGACATTGACGATTTCCCCGGGCGTGCCCGTGGCCGCCAGAACCGCTTCTTCCGCAACGCCGGGATAGCTGCCGTCGTTCACCAGATCGACAGCGGCGATCACCCGCTCACCCCATTGATAGACCGGTTCGCGAAGATCGAACATCATAGCGCCCTCTCCGCCGGAAGCGCGCAAGGCAGTTCGTCTTCCTCTTCACCATCCCAGATCGGCAGCAGTTCGCGCCGCTTCATGCCCACGCGGTTGCCGCTTTCGGTGAATTCGACGCCGTAGATGTAGAACTGCTGCAGAAAGGTCCCGATCGAAACGACCACGCCTTCCTCGCCCTTCTTGACCAGCAGTTCGCCGATTTCCTTGCCGGCATAAGTGCCGTCGTTGCGCACCATGCGCTTGGCCTTCACTTTCTCGCCATAGCGGAAGGCCGGTGGTCGGTTGAGTTCGACCACCTCGCTGTCGCGGACGATGTTACTCATCGGTTTCTTCCTCCATCCGGTCCAGAACGTCGATCAGCACTTGCGCGCCGATACGGTCGCGCGCATCGAGTTCGAGCAGCTTTTCCGCCGCTTCGCGCCCCTGATCGAGCCTGCCGAGGCGCATCGAGAGATAGGCGTAGCCCTTGAGGCTGAAGAGCAGGAAGCGCGGCAGCAGCGCCTCCCATTCGCCGAACGCGGCATCTTCGGCCCTGACCCGGCGCCAGTCCTCGCCAAGCACATTGAGCCGCAGCGCCTTTTCGACGCAGACGCGCGCGATATCGAGCGCTTCGGAAAGCCGCCCCTTGTAGAAATAGAAGCGATAGAGCGCGATCAGCACGGCGGCATGATCGGGCGCTATCGCCTCCGCCTGGAACAAGTGCGTTTCAGCGACGTCGGTCAGGTGATAGCGCTCCGCCGCCCTGTCGAGATGGGCGCGCGCTTCGGCGGGCAGCCCGCCGCCGAGCAGCGGGCTGGCGAGGATCGAACGCTCGACTGCGTCCGATGCCCCGCCGAAGCCTTCGAAGAGCGGCCCGCCCGTCACGGCTTACGCCTCGTACCGGGGATAGGCGTTGTCGATCACGCAAGTGTCGTCAACCGGACAGATGGCGACACATTGCGGCGAGTCGAAGTGGCCTATGCACTCTGTGCACTTGGCGGGATCGATGACGAAAGTACCTTTTGCTTCCGATATCGCCAGGTTGGGGCAGAGCGCCTCGCAGGCCGTGCAATTGGTGCACTGACTGCCAACGATCTTGTACGCCATGGCCGCCTCAGCCCGCTTCGCTCAGCAGGGCACCCTGACGGATGACCGCATCGCCGCGATCGGTGTGGACGACCTCGCCCGATTCCACCTTAGCCAGGTAGTCCTTGAACCAGACCAGCGCCGACTTCTCGATGAACTCGTGCGCATACTGATCGACCGGCTCGATCCCGGCTTCGGTCAGGTCCGCCTTGGGGCAGCCGCCGATCTTGGCAACGAACACCGCATGGCAGTCGTTGATCGCCTTGATCACGGTTTCGAGCGCGTCTTCCTCGCCGTAACCGCCCTGACAATAGAGATCGACGCGGCGGTGGCCGACGAACTTGGCGCCCGTCTGCGAGAGTTCGTAGATCTGGAACTCCTTGGCATGGCCGAAATGCTCGTTGATGATGCCGTGGCCCTTGGTGGCAACGGCCACCAGGATCTTCATGTCGCCAGCCTTTTCGAGACCGTCGAGTTCGTCCTTCCTGGCCGCGACCTTGGCCTGGCGTTCAGCTTCCACAGCTTCCTGATAGGCCTTGCGGCCCGCGGAGTCGTAGTTGACTTCCATCGCCATGATCTTGTCGGTGGTGAACTCGGCCGAACGGTCCTCGCCCAGCAGGCCGACCGCGTCGGCGCGGCACTGGCGGCAGTGGCGCATCATGTTCATGTCGCCTTCGCACTCGTCCTGCAGCGCCTTCAGCTCCTGCGCGGTCGGGCCGCGCTGGCCGTTGAGCCCGAACACGGTGCCATGCTCGGGTGCCGAGATCAGCGGCATGATGTTGTGCAGGAAGGCCCCGCGCGACTTCACCGCCTTGTTCACCTCGACAAGGTGCTTGTCGTTGATGCCCGGGATCATCACCGAATTGATCTTGGCGAGAATGCCGCGTTGGGTAAGCATTTCGAGGCCGAGAAGCTGGCGCTCGGTCAGGATCTTGGCGGCCTCGTACCCGGTCAGGCGCTTGTTCTCCCAGAAGATCCAGGGATAGATGTGCTGGCCCACTTCGGGATCGACCATGTTGATAGTGATGGTGACGTGATCGACCTTGTACTTGGCGATCTCGTCCACCCAGTCGGGCAGCGCCAGACCGTTGGTCGAAACGCACAGCTTGATGTCGGGCGCAACTTCGCTGATCAGGCGGAAGGTCTCGAACGTCTTGGCCGGATTGGCCAGCGGATCGCCGGGACCGGCAATGCCCAGCACTGTCATCTGCGGAATGGTGGAGGCCACGGCCAGCACCTTCTTGGAGGCCTGCTCCGGCGTCAGACGCTCGGAAACGACGCCCGGTCGGCTCTCGTTCGCGCAGTCGTACTTGCGATTGCAGTAGTTGCACTGGATATTGCAGGCAGGCGCCACGGCCACGTGCATGCGCGCATAGTGGTGGTGCGCTTCCTCCGAATAGCAGGGATGGTTCTTCACCTTCTCCCAGATTTCGGGGGGCATGTCTTCGGGGCCGCCGCTGCTGCCGCAACTGGCCTTGCCGCTGCCGCCTTCCGTGCCGCACCCTTTGTGCTCGGCCATCTTCTGCATAACATCGGCGATATCGACGGCGGAATCATCGGACCCATTCGAATGGCTGTCCTCGAACATAGCTTCGGTCATGGAAACTCCCCGGTCTGTCGCGCGGCGGTGGGGGCTACCGCCGGCATTTGCTGATGCATGCTGTATCGCAAACACCGTGCCAAACATCGAAAATGCGGGATTTCCGGGCGTTCCATGCCGCGCTGCAACAGGCAATGTCACAAATGTCCCGTGCACTTTGTACCATTGTCGCCATCGCGACAGACACGGCACCCGCATGACACCCGGAAAGCACGGCGCGGAAAACGGCGAACGGCACAAAAAAGGGCGCCGCCCGCATCGAAATGGGGGCGGCGCAGGGTTCCACTCCGGTCGCACGGTGAACCGGGTTTCGTGAGGAAACAGTCAGGCCATCAGGCGGTCCAGCGCTTCGGCGAGCGGCAGGTCTATCGCCTGGATGCCTTGCTCTTCGAGGAAGCGCCGTTCGTTGCGGGTCAAGGCATCCAGATCGACGATGGTATAGTGGTTGTCGGAAGAACGCTTCATCACCTGACGCGCATACGTGCGCAGCAACTGATCGTGGAAACGGCAACCGATGAAGACGAAGCCCATACCGGTGCGGCGCTGGCGCACTTCTTCCGGGATCGGCGTCTGGATGTCGATCTCGGTCAGCACTTCGACATAGTCGGCATCCGAGATCAGGAAATTGGCATCGGGAACCACCCCGCCATGCGGGGTATAGAGCAAGGTCTTTGCCTTGCCCGCCGTTTCCGCATCGACGGCATGACCCGCTGCATCGTAGAAGCGGAACCAGCGGTCCTCACCGATCCCGGCGCGGGTGATGCCCTGCACTTCGGCCCAGTCACTACGTCCTGCCAGAGCCGCGCGCATCTCGCCTGCATACCAGGTGTCGATGATCAACGGCAGCGGCAGGCCCGCCAGCCAGGCATGGAACGGCGATGGCGCGACCGACGCTGCAAAGGCTTCCTGCATCCACAAGGTCACGGTGTCGCGGAAGCGATAGCTTTCGATGTACTGCGCCGCCGCCCAGGGATTGCCCCGCGCGCGCTTGGGCAGCGTGGTCTTGGTTCCGAAGAAATCCGCCAGTGCTTCCGGCCCCATCGGCACCACCTGTTCCTGCAACGCGGAAATGCCGGGACCGAGATAAGGCACCATGCTGCCCGCCTTCAGCCCCTCGGAAACCTCTTCCAGCAGGACCAGCGGATTTTCGAGAACGTCGGCCATGGCTCAATCCTCCTCTGCGGTTGCGCGCTTGCGCGCCTCGACAGTGACGGGCAGCTTGGTGCCCTCGGCCATCTCGGGCAGTTCGAGGATCCAGCCATTGGCCAGCCTGGCCCAGCCGCCCCAGAGCGTTTCCAGCTCGGTTTCGACGATCGGCTCCTCAAGATCCTTCTTGGGAACATAGGCGGACAACACGCCCTCGGCACGGCGGATCATGACTTTCATCGGCTTGGTTCCTTGGGCGCTAGATCGGTGGAAAGGGAAGCGGTGGATGCGGTTTCGGGATCGAGCAGGCGCAATTGCGCGGTGCGGGGTTCCAGCATGTGCGCAAGGTGCGGCACTTGCGCGATGCGTTCGCGGGCCAGCTCGCGGATCGCCAGTTCGGGATCGTCGAGCAACGGCCCCAGTTCCTCTTCGGCAATCCGTTCGGCAACGGTGAAGCGGACGCGCAGATCGCTGTCCGCCACCAGCAGGCGCAACTGGTCCATCGGCAGCCTTTCGGCCACTTCGCGGCGCACCAGCGGATCGGTGTCGAAACACATGTCCGGCAAGGCGCGCAGATCGATGCGCCGCGCCACCCAGGACCGCACTTCCGGATCGGGATCGTGGCAGACCAGCGGCAGCAGCTCCACGGGCATCCGACGCACCGCCGTGATGCGCACCATATAAGCGTCATCGTGGATGGCAGGCATCAGGTCAGCCCCCTGCAGGCGCGAGGCAGCGGCAATGCGCACGTCGATATCTTCATCTCGGATCATGTCGCGTATCCGGTCCTCCGGCAGTCTCAGCGTCGCCATGGCGCGCACTTCGGGTTCTGGGTCTTTCAGCAGCGGCGGCAGACGGAACACATTGGCATAACGCGCCGCCCCGGCCCGCACTTCGAAGTACGGGTGATCGAGGTACTGGTCGGCCAGATCGGGATTCCCTTTCAGGAACCGGTCCACCCGCCGGGCACGGCGATCGCGGATGCAGGCCTTGCCCTTGACGCACAGCCCCATTGCATTGATCGCCCGGTGATTGCACTCCCGGCACCGGATCGGCCGCCCTTTCCAGTCCAGCGGAAGGCCCAGATCGTCATCCGGCATGGCCTTCACCCGGACAGTGCGGATCAGGCCGGAACGCAGGTCTTGGGAACCGGGCAGACGGTGTCGCACTGCGGGTGGTCGAATTCGCCCTCGCACTCGGTGCACTTGTTGGGGTCGATGATGAACGTGTCACCCTTCATCGAGATCGCCGCATTGGGGCACTCGAACTCGCATGCGCTGCAACCGGTGCACTGCGAGGCGATGATCTTGTAGGCCATGGAAGGTCTCCTGCTGTCGTTTACCGTCAGCAAAGCAGGAACCATGCCAGCCATGGAAACCGCGGAAATCCTGAGTTTCCGCGGTTCATTCAATGTAGCGTCTGCGACAATGCGTGTCTGCAATCCCCCAACCGCCGGAGAGCGGCGGGGGAGGATCAGTCCGCCAGCACCAGCTTTTTCGTGCGGCGGTAGAGCGCCCAGATCAGCGCGAAGAACAGCACCGTCCCGCCGATCAGCGCGGAACCGGCAAAGCCGTTGCCCACGAGAACCAGCGGGCTGTCGCTGCCCGATGCCGCGACGATGCCCGCAAAAGTAACGCCCCAAAGGGACTCGCCGACGATCAGGCCCGTGGCGGTCAGCACGCCCATGCGCTGCGCGAACTCGGGATCGGCGCGGCCCGCGGCCCAGCGGTCGTAGAACCAGCCCAGCACCGATCCGATCACAGTGGGCAGGATCACGCTCATCGGCAGGTAGATGCCGATGCCCACGCCCAGCGGCGGCAGGCGCAGGCGGCCCATCAGACCCAGCACTTCGTCAAGGATCACGAAAACCACGCCCGCCACGGCGCCCCAGCCGATCATTGCCCAGTTGAGATCGCCGCCGAGCACCCCCTTGGCAAGGGCGGAAATCAGCGCGGCCTGCGGCGCGGGCAGTGCATTGGGCCCGGCATTGGGCGCGCCTGCAAAACCGAAGGCGGTGTTGAGCAGGTCCAGCACCGGCGGGATCACCAGCGAACCGAAGACGACGCCGATCACCAGCGCGACCTGCTGCTTCCACGGCGTCGCGCCGACAAGCTGACCGGTCTTGAGATCCTGCAGGTTGTCATTGGAAATGGTGGCGACACCGAACACGATACCCGTGACGATCAGCGCATAGGCCACCAGCGCCGCCGTCGTATCCGCATCCTGCCCGCGCCCGAACAGGCCCACCAGCATCAGCGCGGCGGCGACAACCGACAGGATCCCGATGCCCGAAACCGGCGAGTTCGAAGCGCCGATCAGGCCCGCCATATAGCCGCACACCGCTGCGATCAGCAGGCCGATGACGATCACGAACACCAAAGCCCCGGCAATCAGCACCACCGCCGAACCGGCCAGCGGCCCGCCGGAAACGAGACTCCACAGCAGGATCGCAATCGGCACCAGCATCGCCAGGGCGCCGATGAAAACGATCGCGATCGGCAGATCCTGCTCCTCCAGCGCCAGCGCCTCGCCCGCATGGCGCGCGCGGCTGGCGGCCATGGCCGAACGGATACCGCCGATCACCGGCCCGGCAATGCGCAGCAGCGTCCACACGGCAGCGACGCCGATCACGCCTGCACCGAAGAAGCGCACATTGGCGCTGAATACGCTCGTCGCCCAGACTTCGGCGCCGCCCGCCATCGGGTGCATCGCCGTCAGCACCGGCAGCAGCACCCACCAGCCCACGACCAGCCCCAGGAACATCGCCATGCCGACCGAAAGGCCGACAAGGTGGCCAACCCCAAGCAGAGCGAAGGACAGCCCGCCCGAAATACCCGTCGCGCCGGAGCCTGCGCGAAACCACACCGCCGCCTCACCCACGACGAGACGCGTCTGCGTCAGGATCGCGAAACCGGCGGAGGCAAGCGCGTTCCAGATGAGCACCGACAACCCTTTCGCGCTTTCCGCCGCGCCCTCGCGCGAGCTGGAGCCAACGCGCAGCACTTCGGCTGCAGCGTGCCCTTCGGGATAGGGCAGCGGCGTATCGACCACCAGCGCGCGGCGCAGCGGCACCGAGAAGAGCACGCCCAGAATGCCGCCCGTTCCGGTGATCGCGGCGGTCGTCCAGTAGGGAAAGCCCTGCCACCAACCGATCATGACGAGGCCCGGCAGCACGAAGATGATCGCCGCCAGCGTTCCCGCCGCACTCGCCACGGTCTGGACGATGTTGTTTTCCCAGATCGTCGAATCCTTGAAACCGCGCAGGACCGCCATCGAAATGACCGCCGCCGGGATCGAGGTGGCAAACGTCAGCCCGACCTTGAGGCCCAGATAGACATTGGCCGCCGTGAACAGCAGCGTGATCAGCCCCCCCAACAAGACGCCGCGCAGCGTGAGTTCCGCTACCGAACCACCCCGTGCCTGCGCACCACCCGCTTCGCTTGCCATGAAATAACCTTGTCCCGTCAATCCAGAGGCGCGTTCATGGCACGGCCAAGGCGCGGGCAACAGCCCCCGGTCGCATCGACGGCAAGTTTCCCGAACCGCCATGGCTTTTCCCTGCGAATCGGGCAAGCGGCGGCTTGCCCGGCGGGCACCGCCACAGGCCCAGCATCTAATCCATACGACTACGCCACATGATCCGAACGACTATGGGCCCCGTCCCGGTTAAGAGCCACAGTCCGCCCCCAGGCCCAGCATCGGAAGGAGGCGGCGATCGTGGATGTTCAAGGTTCGGTGCGGGTCGATGCGAATCCCGGCAGCGGGAACACGCTTGCCGACCAGCCCGCCCGCTCCGCTCTCGAACAGCTGATGGCGGAGCCCTCTGCTCTCGACAGGATCGCACCGCCGCCCAGCTATACGGTGAAGCCGGGCGATACGCTGACAGCCATCGCCACGCGCTTTGGCAGCGATGTCGCCACGCTCGCGCGGATCAACGGCATCCCCAACCCCGACATGATCGACGTCGGCCAGACCATCCGCCTGCCCGAAAGCCAGACGGCCACGCACACCGTGCATGCCGGAGAAACGCTGAGCGGCATCGCGACGGCCCATGGCACGGACTGGCAGACACTCGCGCGGATCAACGGCATTTCCAATCCCGACCTGATCCGGCCGGGCCAGGAACTCCAGCTGCCCGGGCATGCACCGGTTGCCAGGCCCCTGTCGCCCGCCGCAGCGCCTCCACGCAGGCGCCCGTTGCCACGCACCACCTCGGCTCGCTGTCCGAACGCTACGAGACCAGCGGACGCGGTCCCGGCACCGTATCCTCGGGCGTGAACGATCCGGGCGGTGTCTCTTATGGCAGCTATCAATTCTCGACCAATGCGGGAACGTTACAGTCCTTTCTCCGCTCGGAAGGCCAGCCGTGGGCAGGCGAACTGACCGGCACCCCCGGCAGCGCCACATTCACCCGGCAATGGAAGGCGATCGCCGCGCGCGAGCCGCAGGGCTTCAAGACCGCCCAGCACGCCTTCATCGAGCGGAGCCATTATCAACCGGCAGCCGATTCAGTGAAGAGGGCGACCGGTCTCGATCTCGCCGCGCGTCACGACGCAGTGCGCGACGCCACCTGGTCGGTGAGCGTGCAGCATGGCGGCGCGGCGAAGATACTCAAAGCCGCGGTGAACAAAACCGACGCCACGCATCAGCGCGGCTCGGCCGACTACGACAAGGCGCTCGTCCAGAATATCTATTCCGAACGGACAAGCTATGTGCTCGGCCTGGCCGCCAGCGGCAGATATACGGCCGGTCAGGCGGCGCAGCTGCGCGATGTCGCCCACACGCGCTACCCCAACGAACTGCGCGATGCGCTAGCGATGTTCCAGTGACCATCCGCCTCCGCCAGAGCGGCAGCACCGCAACCGAGCCATCAGGATGCCAGACGCTGAATCCATCCGGTTCCAGCGCGCTGCCGGGTCAGCTTGGTAACCGGAGCCGGTTCAGCTACGTACTCCCCTATGCCCATCCGTAGGCCTCTTGCCCCTACGCGGATCGCCCTGACCGCCACTGCCGCCCTGGCCCTGCTGACGGCCTGCAGCGGAGCGTCCGGGCAGAACGACGCTGAAGCGCCGCCGCCCCATCATACGGCGGCCGCGGCGGCGATGCCGCCGGCCCCCTCTCCCGATGCCGCGCCCATCGCCAGTGCCGATTGCGATCCGGGGGCG
>JARROF010000090.1:0-2747 GCA_037384205.1 Novosphingobium sp.
TTGCGGTCAGGCGTGATGATGCTGCGGTTGGCGGGCGCTTCCAGACCATGAAGTCGGGCACTTCGCCCTGACCCGGTTCGGCGAGTTTGAAGTGCATGGCGATGGCATAGCCCCCCCAGACTGAGGGGCCGCCCTCGCCCCACAGCAGCGCGAGGCCCATGTGCTTCGTCTCAATGGAAATGGGGCGCAGGGGTCCATGTCTTCGATCAGACCTTGGCGCAACGGGCTCTCAGGAGCTGTGGAAAGGGTCTCGGCCGTCGAAGGCTCCCTGGTTGAAAGGAGCCAGGAAGCTCCCCGATCCGCTCGACCCGTCAGAGATACGAGATAATGGCATCCCCCATGCCGCGCGAGCCTACATTGTGCGTGCCGGGGCCGAGATCCGCCGTGCGATAGCCCGCTTCGAGCGCCTTCTCGACGGCCCCTTCGACACGATCTGCGAGATCCGGTCGACCCAGGCCCAGGCGCAGAGCCATGGCCACACTGAGAATGGTGGCGCAAGGGTTGGCGATGCCCTTTCCGGCAATGTCCGGCGCCGAACCATGGATCGGCTCGAAGAGGCCGGTCGTACCAGCTTCGCCCACCGCCGCTGACGGCAGCATTCCCAACGATCCAGTCAGCATCGCCGCTACGTCCGACAGCAAGTCCCCGAACAGGTTATCGGTCAATATGACGTCAAATTGCTTTGGCTGCCGTACAAGCTGCATGCCGCAATTATCGGCGTACATGTGCGACAGCGCCACGTCGGAATATTCCGCCTCTCCCAACCGGCTGACCTCTTCGCGCCAGAGAAGACCCGATTCCATGACATTGGATTTCTCGACGGAACAGACCTTCCCGCCGCGCAGCCTTGCAATCTCGAAAGCCACGCGCGCGACCCGATCGACTTCGCTGGTCCTGTAGCTCGATGTATTGAAACCCCGGCGCTCGCCGTTCGGCAACGTCTCGATCCCTCGGGGCTCCCCGAAATAGACACCGCCGATCAGTTCGCGAACGATCAGGATATCCAGCCCTTCCACAAGCTCGGGCTTCAAGGTCGATGCGCTGGCCAACGATCGAAAGCAGATTGCCGGACGCAGATTTGCGAACAGGCCAAGCCCTTGCCTCAGATTGAGCAGACCTTGTTCGGGACGAAGATGATAGGGATTGTCAGCCCATTTCGGGCCACCCACCGCACCCATAATCACCGCATCCGCAGCACGCGCCCGGTTCAGGGTTTCATCGGTGAGCGGTTCGCCATGGGCATCATATGAGACACCGCCGATCAAGCCATGTTCAATCTCGAGATCAAAGTCGAAATTGCTTGCGAGGTGCTCCAGCACCCGTTGTGCTTCCTCTACTATCTCGGGACCGATACCGTCACCCGGCAACATCAGTACTTTCACAGTGCCAACTCTCCTAGTTCGTCGCCTTCAAAATTGACGGCTAAATCAACAATCTGCCCCCATGGCGAAAGGGCCACCACAAGCGCTCTGAATGAATCCTCGCCGCGCATTCGGCGAAATCAGGCCGACGCCGTTCCTGCGGTCGTGGACGGCTCGTGCCGGCAGATATGCCGGTTGCTCTTTCGATCAGGGACAGGCCCCTCGATCAAAAGCCGGCACCCGGAACCTCGACGCGCACGGTCTCGATCGCCCCCAGAGGCTTGCGCGCAGCCATGTCCTCCAGATGCCCCCCGAATGTGGAGCAAAAAAGCGTCCGCCCATCGGCCCCGCCCAGCGCGCAGGCGACTGCCCGTTTGTCTCCGCACGCAATATGGTCGCTGATGACACCTTCCCGTGTCACGCGCAGGAACTCCCCGGTCGCGAAGCTTGAAACCCAGATGCCGTCCTGCGCATCGACGCAAAGACCATCCGGCGTCCGCTCTCCCAGGTCCAGATATACGCGGCGGTTCGCCAGTTTCCCGTCCGCGTCGACATCATATGCCGTCAGCCGATTGGCGAAGGTTTCCGAAACCACAAAGGTGCGGCCTTCGTCGATCAGAACCATGCCGTTGGGAAAGACGAGGTCGTCGGCAACGACCGAGATCGCACCATCCTGCGTGACCATGGCAATATTTGCCGTTTCTGCCTCGGCACCGCCAAAGAGATCATAGCCAAAGTTGCCGACATAGGCCCGGCCCGCGCTGTCGACCATGATGTCGTTCAACTCCCCGGTGGCTACGTTCGAGAGATCGGCGTACAACTGGAGCTCGCCGTCAACGAGCTTCATCAGCTTGCGGTCCGTCATGGACACCACCAGGGGAACGCCATCCGGCAGGAACCCTATGCCCGATGGCCGATGGGGGACCTTGCAGATCACCTGCTTTTCACCGCTCGCAGAAAGATGATAGCAGGCGTCGCCCCACATATCGGACATCCAGAGCTGACCGTCGCGCCAGCGCAGTCCTTCCGGAAAAATGAAGCCGGACGCCAACTCCGTGAGTTGATATTCATTCATAGCTTGTCCTCCTCTCCGTGGCGGCTGCGCGATTCTGCTGACGGAAAGCCGGCCGCCGCTTCCGCCGACAATTTGAACAGTCTCCCCAGAGCTGTCCGGGCTAATCTCCCCACCCAACAGCCTCTTGAAAGCGCATCCACACAGCGGCGCATACCTACACGATGTTGTATTGTTCAACAAACATCTTTTCACACGATTTGCGGCAGGCAAAGCCCCGCACTTCGCCACTATGTCTCACGAGTTGAGCCAAGCGTTCTGGCGACAGTCCGCCCATCAACCCTGTCCCGAGACCATAATGAGAGACCCGGCGC
>JARROF010000090.1:2798-20779 GCA_037384205.1 Novosphingobium sp.
GGCCGATGAAGCACATTCGGCAGGCGTCAATAGTGCATACCGAAGTACAGGCCAAAGGTTCTGGGCATTCCCGTATAGCGAACAACCGCGTCCCCAGTCGTAACAATATTGTTTAAATACAACTTGTTGGTGACGTTGCGGCTCCAGATCGACAGATTCCAGCCCTTGTCGGATTCCACCCCGACGCGGACGTCGAATACGGCGTAGCTCGGGATGGTCGAAACGCTGGAGTTGACCAGATCGCTGTACGACTTGCTGGCGAACCGTAAACTTCCCCCGACAAAGGCGTCCAGATCGGGCGATGCAGCCGTCCGGTATTCCGTATCGACCGAGCCGGTCCAATCCGGCGCGAAGTTGAACCTGTTACCCTCGATCGACGGAACCTGAACATTCAGCAGATCATAATATTGACTGTCCGGATCCTGCCGCGTGATCTTCGACTTGGCATAGGTCACGCCGCCGTTGAGAGTCCAGCCCGGGAGCGGGACGGCCCGCACGCTGACGTCCACGCCCTTTACATTGGACTTGGGGATATTGGTCGCTGTCGCCACAGGTCCGAAAATCGGCACCCGGACATAAGTATAGAGCTGCTTGTTCCGGTAGTCATAGTAAAAGCCGGCCAGCTCCAACTGCAGCTTTCTGTCGAAGAAAGAGAGCTTTGTACCGACCTCGTAAGAGGTCAGCTGTTCCTGTTCGACGTATTTGTACTGCTGCGAGAACGGCGCGACGAGGGCCGGGAAGACACCGGCTTTGTAGCCACGGCTTATCAGCCCGTAAATAAGGTTGTCCTTGTCGAGCTTGTAATTCAGCCCCGCCCGCCACGACCAGTTGGTGTCCTTCACGCTCCCGATCGCACGGGAAGGCCCAAACGTCGGAGTCGTGCCTCGCGAATCCATGGTCGCGCAGGAGCCGGGCTGGAAGGTGCCAGCCGGAAGCGGCGCAAGGCCGTTCAGGCCGCGGAATACTGCGGACAGGCCCTCCGTCAGCGCCAGAACACCCGGGTCCGGAATCCAGCCACAGGCATTATACCTTTCCTTGACTTCCGTATAGCGAGCGCCCGTGGTCAGAGTCAGGCCAGGGGCGAATTCCCAGTCGAGATTCCCGAAGCCGGCAATGCTTTTGTTGCCTTCGCGTATATCTGACGAAACCTCTCCCGGGAAAGGAAATGGGGAATAATGGACGAGGTCATATTGGAACTTCGTAACCACCGGAGAATTGTTCTGATAATTCCCGCCAATAATATACGTCAGGCCAGCACCGGGAGCTGAGCCATTGAGCCGGAGTTCCTGGCTGAAACTTTTCGCGGAAGAGTCGTTGTGAACGAAAAACACCGGGAGAAACGATCCGGTAAAATTATTTCTTTGCCGGAATTTCGTATTAATATAATTCGAAATAGACGTGATTTTGTTGTTGTCGTCGAGATCGAGTTCCGTCCGCAGGACCGCCTGATACTGACGGTGATTGTTCCTTGGTCTGAAGCCAGCCGGCAGATCGGCAACGCGGATTTTATCGGACGGCTGCTGATCCGCAAAATTAGGCCAGATATTGCCGCCTGGAGCCGCAAAGTTCCAGCGCAGGAACTGGGCGGATTGCGGCTCGCCATGATTATAGTTGGCGTTCAAGTTCAAAGAGAATTTGAGCGAAGGAGTCGCCTCCCAGTCAACGAGCAGACGGGCCGCCCCCTTGTTCTGGTCGCCGTTCTTCTGGTTGTTGTAGCGGCTATACTGCCACGTGCCGAACTGGGTGGTCTGGCCCGAGAGGCGCACGCGCAGGGTATCGCTCAGCGGGCCGCTGACATATCCTTCGAGAAATACCTGGCCGAAATTGTTGACCTCGCCATGCCCGCCGACCTCAAGCGTGGATGTCGGCTTGGCCGCAATGACATTGATCGAACCGCCGGTCGCGTTCTGGCCGAAAAGGGTGCCCTGCGGCCCCTTGAGCACTTCGATACGCTCGACATCGAGGAGCATGGCGCCGGTCATCGCAGGCAGCGGCAAGGCCGCTTCGTCGACATAGGTTGATACCGTCGGTGCGGCCGAGATCTGGTTGGAATTGAAGTTCACGCCACGGATCGAGAAAATCGGAAAACCGTTCTGACTCTCGGAGGCCGTGAAGCCAGGCGCCACCTTGGCAAGTTGCGACACGTCCACAACACCGGCGCTTTTCAACTGCTCCGCGGTCTGCGCGACGATCGAGATGCCGACATCGCTGAGTCGCTGCGACCGCTTCTGTGCGGTAACAATGATTTCCTGAATGCCCGAGTCCGTCGCCTCTCCGCTGCCGCCGGTGCCCGCGTCCTGGGCCAGTACTGGCGCCGACCAGCCACAGGCCGCAATCAGCGCGGCCAGGCTGACGGAGACGCAACAAGATCCACCTCTTCCCTCAAGTTTCATGACTCACCTCCCCAAGAGCGGCAGATCTTCGTCCACCGCATATGCTGGTTTGTTGAACAAATGGGCAAGAGTGTCAATATGCTTTCCGGACTTCACCGGGTTTGCAATCGATCCGAACGTATCTCGCTTCGCAGCCTGCGAAGGTTCGATCCCTCGGCTGGCCCCTCGTTCAGCACATATCGGCTACATGCCCCTCGAAAAGGAACATTGGATTATCAATATGATGCAGGAATTCTTCCGCATCTTTGGCGATACATTCACCCAATTCAGGACTTTGCCAGCCCGGCATCACCGCTTCCAACTCGGCGCGATTACAATGGTTTTTGCGGGTTTTGATTTCTAGCTGGCAGTGCCCGAGGTATTGCATTAGCTGCAAACCGGTTCTGCTTTCATGCTTCGGACATGCCTCGGTGGTGGCATTGTGAAGTGGCCCGGTTGCAGGGCTTGCCGGCGGATCAGGTCCGTGAACTTAAACCTGGTTCTGAGCCGCCAATCCCAAGTGTTTCAAGGCGGGTTTTACCAGCGAACAACGCTGCCCCCCCTGTCCCCCCCGTGGCGTGGTCGATATGCCAGGGCTCACCGTCTCCAGGGAAAAGTAGGCTGGGCGAAAGTCGCATAAGAACACGGCACAAGGGTGAAGAGTCCTTGCTCTCATACTGCCGCCTGCTGCGACAGCCTGTCCGATTCAACGGCGTTCGTCTGGTTTGCTGCCGCCCGCAGATGCCGGCTGACGAGGTAGACACCGGCCGCCAGCACAGCGCGGACATGCGGCAGATCAGCGTGCCAACGTCATCACGCCCGGAAATCGGGAACGGAAATGGCCAGGGTCGGAACCTGCCTGATCTCGCTGGGCATGTTGATATCAAGTCCGGCCTGTTTGAAGCTGCGCGGAAAATCAGCCATGTGCTTGGCCATCCACTCGCGCGCGACGGCCGCGTCCTCGGCCTTGATGGCATCGAGGATGTATTTGTGCGCCTCCAGCACCCGGCGCGGGCTTTCCTGCTTGGTCTTCGGCAAGAAATAGAGCCGTTCAAGCGCAGGGAAGAAGAGCTGGGCGATGGCCTCTCGAGATACGTGAAAAGCGCGGTTCTCGGTCGCCTTCGCGATAAGCCAGTGAAATTCCATGTCGAGATCGGTGATCGTCTCCCCGGCCTTGACCGCACTTTCCATCTTGTCGACATTTTCAGCCAGCGCTTCCGCCAGTCCCGGCTTGAGGCGGCTCATCGCGACATCGATGGAAAACATCTCGATCTGGGTGCCAATCTCCCACAGTTCCCGCAATGTCACCCGCTGCATGAGCAGCGCTCTGGAAGTGACGAGCGCCAGCGCATCGTGGCTGGGCCGCACGACGTGCAAACGGCGACCGGCTTCGCGCTGCACGAGCCCGCTCTGCTCAACGACGCGCATCGCCTCTCGCACCGTATGGCGCGTGACGCCGAATTTTTCGGCCAACTCGGTTTCGGTAGGGAGCTGTTCGCCGGGTTCCAGATCGCCCGTGATAATGGCCTGCTCCAGGGCCTGCTGAATGACCTGATACGCGCGAGGAATGGCTAGTTTCTTCGCCTTCAAGAAAAATCTCCCTGCCGGATACCAAACCGGAGATGAACAAAGGCCCGTGATGAACCTCGCCGATGAATAAGCTTTTCACAGGCGACATGGTAGCACCTGACTTACACCCTCACTAGTTCGACACCAGATTTGGGGCAAGTCGGTAACTTCCGGCAGGTTTTGGCCCGTGAACGCTATGCTCTTCCCCCGTTCTGCGCGGCACAATCCGAATTTTTGAAATTGGCCGCGCGAAGGAGGGGGAGCGAACGGCCACCGCGCCTTGGCAGCCGCTTCATCACCGCTCCGTCAGCGCGATGAGCGGGTCCACGCCGTTTGCCGCCGGTTCGAAGCCCGACGGCAGCGACCAGGCGCGAGTCAACGACGTTTGCCTTGACGAGACATTCAGCACCGCGCGCAGCAACCGGTCCTGCGCTTCGCGATCGCCTTCGTTGTCGATCGCCGACGCCAGACAAGCGAGCAGCGCCTTCCGGATGCCGTCGCGCTTCCTCTCGTCCATCGCTTCATCGCGGCCCTGGCGCGCAGCCTCCAGCCCGGCCTTCAAGGCGCCGGGATCGCTGAGCACCGGCACAAGTTGCTCGGCCAGTTCGACGGCGATTTCCAGTTCCTTGCGCGATCGCGCGCCTTCGAAGCCGACGCGCTGCTGCAAAAGCGAAAGAACGCCGATGATCAGGCCCGCCTGCTCTGCGGCGACGCCCTTCTCCGACGGAATTGCGGGAGCCACCACATCCTTCATCGCACGCAGCGCAGAGCCAATGAGCAAGTCGATGTCCGGGACCATCAAAGCACCTCCTCTATAGACCGGCGAAGCTGTTCCGCGATGGGATGACCAATCATCGAGAGCCATCCGACGACCACGTCCTGATGCGTCGCCCTATCCGCCGCCACGCGCGGAGCGGTGCCCAACATGTGCACCACGGCTATATAGCTGTTGAATATATCGAAATACTTCAATCGTTTGGGATCGACCGCCAGTCCGGATGACTTCTCATACCGGCTGAAAAACTCGTCCAATGGCAGCAGCCCCCCCACGAGAAACGTCTTCCCGTCTTCCGCCAGATGGCCGAGATGGCGCCCGGTAGCCCAGCTCAAATCCTGATGGCGATCACCGATTACCGCAAGCTCCCAGTCCAGCAAAGCCGTGATGCGGCCCGAAGACTCGTCGAACAGGAAGTTCCCGGTGCGATAGTCACCATGGACGACGGACACGCGCTCCACTTCCGGCGCATTCGCGATCAGCCACTGGGCCGCGACATTGACCAGGGGGAAGTCTTCCAGACGATCTTCTTCCCACACCCGGCGCCACCAGTTGACCTGGCGGATGATGGACTCGTTCGATCCCGCAGCAACCGGCTCGAAACCCGGTATGCCCATGGTGCTGGAAACGTCGAACGTGTGGATCCGCGCCAGATGGTCGACGAAATCGTGGCCCAACCTGGTTCGAAGCTCCGGGCCGAACCGGGTGCCGACACCGGTGACCTGGGCGGCCTGGTGTTTCGTCGGCTTGGCGACACCGGACACATGATCGTAAATCAGGCCGGGCAACTGAAGATACGTACCATCGGGATCCACCCAATGACATTCCGGAACCGGCACCACATTGTGCATGGCCCGTAATATTTCGAACTCGCGCAATCGGCTGGTTTCGACGATCGACGCCGGAGGGTCCATGCGCAGCACCAGCGTCCTTGGCGGCTCGTCGGATTTGACGTCCTGCCACACCAGTTCGAACGCCATCTGGAGCTTGGACGCACCGCCATGAAACCAGCGCGGGTTGCTGATCTCGAACGGCCGCTCGACATGCGCAGCGATCAGCGCCGAACAGCCATCGACCGCCTGCGCCAGGGACGGCGGTGACAGTTTCGGGCCGCTGCGGCGCTTCAGCTTCGCGGCCAGCACATTGCCGATTTCCGGTTCCGTGGGGAAACGATCTCCGGGCGACTGGGCCGTCCTTGAACGCAAGTCGATCCCGGAAATCAGGTCACTCTCTCCTCGATACGTCATTTTTCCTCCCCGATATTTCGATGGCCGGATCGATTATTCTTTCAGCGAAGTTTTCCTCGCCGCGGCCATCAGATCGCCTTGCTGCTGCGGGGCCGTGCCATGCAGCAGGACATTATCCACGCCAGCGTCGAGATACTGGCTCAGCCTTTCGAGACACTGGCCGACAGAGCCGGTGGCCGCACCGTCCGCAAGCCAATGGGCAGGCAAGGCCGAAACCGCCATCGCCATCTGCCTGCGCGATTCCGCGATGTCGGTGTTGGCAAATTCGAGATGTTCGAGATTCAGTTCGGCAAGACGCGCCAACGGTGCCGGGTCCCACCCGTTCGTCGCGGTCAGAACCTTGCCGATTTCGCGATGCATGAAATAGGAGACGGCCCTGGCGTCCCTTGCATCGGCAAGCACGTCTGCACCCAGACTGTCCGGCACGGTCACTACGGTGGCGAAAATTTCCACCGCATCCGCCGACCGCCCCGCGCTTACCGCCGCATCGCGCACGATCGCGGCGGAGCGCCGCACCCCCTCCACGCTCAGGAAAGGATGCAGCACGACGCCGTCGAAATGGGCGCCCGCCAGTGCCAGCGTCTTGGGGCCGATCGCGCCCAGAATGATGGGAGGCGGGTTCGTCAGATCCCTGCCGAACTGCATCGCCGGATAGTTTCCCGCAGGCCCGGAATAGGAGATCGTCCCGCCCGCCCAGAGGCGGCGCAGAATGTCCGCGTAATCAGCCATCCCCTGATTATTGATCACAGGGATGCCCAATTTTGCAAAAACCGGTGGCACACCGCGCCCGAACCCCAGCGTGAAGCGCCCCTTGCTGAGGTTCTGCAGGCTGGCGGCCATTCCAGCGAGCACCAGCGGGTGGCGCGTTCCGAAATGCGTCAGACCCGCAACCAGCCGCACCCGATTGGTAACCTGGGACAGCGCACCCAGCCCCGACGCGATTTCCTTGTTCTCCCACCGCTCGGCCAGGAAGACGCCGGCCACGCCCATGCGCTCGGCCTCCCTTGCCTGCTCCATGGCCAGTTGCAGATCTCCCGCACGGCCGGGCAAAACGTACGAAAATATCCGATCAGCCAGAACGGCCATGTTGACGCTCCTCCTCCACCCGCCCGGCGACCTCTATGGGCGCACCAGCGTCGTCGTCACCAAGCTTCGGCTGCAGCGAGTGGGCCAGCGTGCCCGGGCAATTCTCGATGGAAATCCCGGGTCAGCTCTCGGCCGAAATCAACGGCCCGAGCCAGTCCCGTCAATCAAACAGCCTCTCGACAACGCATCCTCTCAGGAGCGATGGGCTACACGATGTTTGATTGTTGGACAAATGGTTTTTCGCGAGACGGGCAGCCGCAAGCGTATGCTGTGCGGCACTATTCTATGCCGGCGTCCGAAATCCAAATGCGTCCGCAATTGCAAGATCATCGGGCGTATCCACGTCGATCGCCAGTCCGGGCCGCCTGATCACCGCTGCGCGGGGTGCCTCCGCGCGATGCCTGGCGAAGCTGTCTTTGCCAAAGGCGAAAGAAAAGACCTGGCCCTCTGCCCTGGATACGATCTTTTGCGTTACAATGAGGATGTCGCCGGACTGCAGCACGAGACCATCGCGATCCAGTGCGGCCAGCAGCCAGGTCGCTGCCCGGTGTAATCTCCGGTATTCCCTTGAGAGGCAGAAACTGGATCATCGCTAGCGTACTCGGCAGGTCTGGCCACGCGGCCATCGCCTGCCGGCCCCGGCAACCGCGATGCCGCCAGGGCTGCCCTTCGGTTTCGCTACGCTCCACCTGCTGACAGCCATGGCGCCGCATTCGGCTCTACTGCAACATCGACACGGACCACTCAGTGGAGGCCACTCAGCGGGGGTCGGTCAGATCATTCAGCGCATGTCGGTTACATGTTCCTCGACGAAGAACATGGGATTGTCGGCGCGGTCCAGGAAATTGGGCGTATCCTTGGCGATGCGTTCACCCACTTCCGGATCTTGCATGCTTTGCATCGCCGCTTCCAGCTGGGCATGATCCTCGAACCAGATTTCCAAGATCACGTCGTAGTCGCCTTCGCGCGTCTGGCCGTCGGGCCCCGGAATCGGTGTCAGGTAGCGCCGATGGTGCGAAATCGCGTTGCCTTTGAGCTGCGGCGTTCCAATCGGCAGATGAATGTTCTCGTAATATGCCTTGAACTCTTCCATCGACATGCCGGGGCGGCGCTTCAACAAGGCTACAAGTTTCAACATATCTCTTCCCTTCCAATAATGCTTGGCTGGTTAAAACCGTGAGCTTCCACGGTTCGATCATTCCGGCTCGATCAACGTCCCGGTGATGCGGATGCCGGCGCCATCGACCCGATAGGTCCTGTTGACGAAGATGAGGATCGAGGTCAGCGCCTCGACGGCGACCGAATTGACCAGCGCGCCGCCATGGACCCCGCGCAGCCCGGCCTGACGGGCGAGTTCGAGCGGCGAGAAGGCGTGGACATGGACCGATGGGGCGGCCGCGCGCACGGCGCGCAGCACGTTCAGATAAGTAGTGACGACCGCCCCGAAAGAGCCCGCCGTCAGCCGTTCGCTCTGCGCCAGAAGGTCTGCCAACGGCTGCTCGAGCAGCCACGCCAAGAACTCTCCCTCAGTGCGAACCATGCGCTTTCGTTCCTAACTTGCATTGGCGGCTGGGAGTTACGGCAACAGATCATTTCGCTGCGAGCCTGAGCGCCGCGCCGGTCATCCGGCGACCGTTTACGCGCCACACGATGGCCTCTCTTCTACACCGAAAGCGCTTAA
The DNA here is from genome assembly GCA_037384205.1 of Novosphingobium sp. GTDB lineage: Bacteria > Pseudomonadota > Alphaproteobacteria > Sphingomonadales > Sphingomonadaceae > Novosphingobium. Next base: position 11,529 of record JARROF010000090.1, read on the forward strand.
TTTATGTTGGCTTGTACAACAAGCGAAAATTAACACCCGACGCTGGCCAGCGGAAATGCGCTCGTGAAATGTGATGCGCTCTATTGCGATTACATTTAAATGTGCGTATCAGGCTGCGCATGAGCAAGGACATCATCGAAAAAGTTCGGTCGATTATCACCGAAGGCAAACTCTCCCGGGCAGGTCTGGCGCGCGCCGCCGGGCTGCACGCCAACACCCTGCGCGATTGTGCGGAGCCGAAATGGAATCCCACCGCGGATACCCTGGCCAAGCTCGACCGCTTTCTGACCGCGAACGACGAAACCCCCGTGCTGGTCCCGATCGAGGAAATCATCGAGGAAGCGCGCAACGGGCGCATGTATATCCTGGTCGATGACGAGGATCGCGAAAACGAAGGCGATCTCATCATCCCGGCGCAGATGGCCACGCCGGACGCGATCAATTTCATGGCGACTCACGGTCGCGGCCTCGTTTGCCTGACGCTGACGGCGGATCGCGTCGAGGACCTCGGCCTCGATATGATGAGCCGCAACAACCGCACCCGTCATGAAACCGCCTTCACCACCTCGATCGAAGCCCGCGAGGGTGTGACCACCGGCATCAGCGCCGGGGATCGCGCCCGCACGATCTCCGTCGCCATCGACAGTGCGCGCGGCCGCGATGATATCGTCACGCCGGGCCACGTCTTCCCGCTGATCGCGCGCGAAGGCGGCGTTCTGGTCCGCGCCGGCCACACCGAGGCTTCGGTGGATATTTCCCGTCTGGCGGGTCTCAACCCTTCCGGCGTCATCTGCGAGATCATGAACGATGACGGGTCCATGGCCCGGCTTGAGGATCTGATCCGCTTCGCCCGCCTTCACAATTTGAAGATCGGCACGATCCGCGATCTGATCGTGTATCGCCGCCGCCATGACCACCTGGTCGAAAAGCGCGGCGAAGCCCGCTTCACCAGCCATTGGGGCGGAGACTGGACGGCCTACAGTTTCTACAACCGGGCGACCAAGGAGGAAAATGTGGCTCTGGTGAAAGGCCACATCGACCCGGCGAAGCCGACCCTGGTGCGGATGCATTCGCTGTCGGTTTTCTCCGACATTTTCGCTGAAGAGAGCGAACGCCGCGGCTTGCTGGAGCGGTCGATGCGCCTGATCGGTGAGGAAGGCTCCGGCGTGGTGGTGCTGATCAGCCGGCCGACGCCGGACTATGTCAGCCTCGGCTTCGCCATGCGGCAGCTCAAGGATGAGAGCGACCCGAAATTCCCGCCGGAGCAGCGCGATTACGGTGTCGGCGCGCAGATCCTGGCCGAACTGGGGGTTCACGACATGGTGCTGCTGACCAACACCCAGCACTCGCTCGTCGGTCTCGAAGGATACGATCTTTCGATCGTCGGCCAGCGGGAAATTCCGAACTAAGGCCCTCGCCCCCCTCTGGCCGCTTGCTAGCCCCGTTGCTTCGCGGCTAGGGCGGCCGCGCATCCCCATTCAGCTTGGAGTTCCCATGGCCCGCTTTCTGATCGTCGACGCCCGTTTCTACGACCATCTCAACGATATGCTCGTGGACGGCGCCCGCACGGCGCTGGAGGCAAAGGGGCATGAGGTCGAGATCGTCACCGTCCCGGGCGCGCTGGAAGTGCCGGGGGCCATTTCGCTCGCGGCGGAGAGCGGCAAGTATGAAGGCTTCGTGGCGCTTGGGGTGGTGATCCGCGGCGAGACCTATCATTTCGAGATCGTCGCCGGAGAAAGCGCGCGCGGGATCATGGCCCTGACCATGGACGGGATCGCGATCGGCAACGGCATCCTGACGACCGAAAACGAGCAACAGGCCATCGTGCGCGCCGATCCGGCGCAGCTCAACAAGGGTGGCGGTGCCGCCGTGGCGGCGATGGCCTTGCTCGATCTCCAGCAGACCTTCGCCTGACCGGACCGCAGCTGCGGCGGCCCGCCCGATACCAGCCGCCGCAATGAGCGCCGCTCACTGCAAGGTAGTGACCTCACTCAAGAGGCCGGCGCCGTCAGAGCAGGAGGCAAGATATTTGCCCGGCGGCTGCCCAAGCGCTTTCTTGAACATCGTGATAAACGCGCTGACACTTTCATAGCCCAGATCGAACGCGACCGACTGCACGGGATCGCCGCCCGCAAGCCGTTCCAGCGCCAGCCTGATCTGGAACTGCTGACGCCAACGGCCGAAACTCATGCCCGTTTCCCGCAAGATAAGCCTGGAGAACGTGCGTTCGCTCATGGCAACCCGGCAGGCCCATTCTCCGATCGTGGCCCGGTCCGACGGGTCGGCGGCCAGAGCTTCGGCGATCCTTCTCAGCCGGGCATCTTTCGGAAAGGGCAAGTGGAGCCGTTCGACCGGCGCGACCTGCAACTGGTCGAGCATGGTCTGAACCAGACGCCCGTCCGGGCCTTCCCGCTCGTAAAGGGAATCCAGAGCGCGCATTGCGGCGGCACCATCCAGAGGCCTTTGGCAACCTCGCAAGTCAGGAGGCCACGCGTCGTCAGAACCAGTTCGGCTTTAGGGTGGCGATGCGAAGCCTGAGCGATACCGTCTCCCAGGTCCATGCCGACGGCGACGATCGGGCGCGGAATAGCCTCCGAATCAAAAGCATCGCCAGACAGATGCCTTGCCATAGTGCTTCTCCATTTTCTCCCACGCGTAGTTCACAACCGAAGAACTCGCTATTTCACTGCCGGGCGGATGATCTTCTGTCCCGCTTAACCAGACGACCCGATGCTACCTTCTGTTGGCTTGTTGGACAAGTCCACTTAAGCTGCTATGGCCCACCTCGCTTGGCCCACCTGTGAGGCCACGGCTTGGATGCCTTTCACGCAGTCGCTGGTCGGCGCCCCGAGGTTCATCCAAGTCCGCAGATACGCGCATGGTCCACCATGAACGAGGGATTCTGGGATTGTGATGACGATGTTTGATTTCGGACTGGCCGGCAGGCGCGCGCTCGTATGCGGATCGAGCCAGGGGCTTGGTTTCGCCTGTGCCGAGGCGCTGCTCCAGGCAGGGGTGGAAGTCATCGTCAATGGTCGCTCCAAAGAGCGTCTGGACGAGGCCGTTGCCGCGCTTGATGCCGGGGATGGCCGCAAGGTGATCCCCATCGCCGCCAATGTGGCGACCGCTGACGGACGCCGCGCGCTGCTTGATTCCTGCCCGGCACCCGACATCCTGATCACCAACGCAGGCGGGCCTCCTCCCGGAGACATCGGCGATTGGGCCGAGGCCGAGTGGTTCGACGCCTTGCGCACGAATATGGTCGCGCCCATTCAACTGATCAAATCCGTCCTGCCGGGGATGCGCGAACGCAAATGGGGGCGGATCATCAACATCACTTCCATGGCCGTGAAGATGCCGCTGCCAAGGCTCGGCCTCTCGAACGGCGCGCGCTCCGGATTGACCGGGTTCGTTGCCGGGCTGGCGCGCGAGGTCGCCCCGGACGGTGTCACGATCAACAATCTTCTGCCGGGCCGCTTCGCGACCGCACGGTTGAACAGATATCTGGCCGATCTGGCCGACGATGCGGGGCGTCCCCGCGATGCCTTTGCCGAGGATGTCGCATCCGGCATCCCGGTTCGCCGGCTGGGACGGCCCGAGGAATTCGGAGCGTTCTGCCTGTTCCTCGCAAGCCAGCATGCCGGCTACATGACGGGGCAGAACATCCTGTTGGACGGCGGCGAGTACCCCGGGGCGCTTTGAGGACCTGTGCACAATGACTGTAGAGAGTAACATGGCCGCTGACGGACACGGACTGGGCGAGGAACTGGCGCGGCTCTATCTCGCTCGCCAGCTTTCTCCACCCGGGTGGCGTGAGCGGCTGACCGGCCTCGACATGGCTTATGCCGCGCAGGACGCCATGGCGCAGACTTTCGCGGCCAATGGCCAGGGGGCGCTCGCCGGATACAAGGTCGGGATGACCGCCAAATCGATGCAGCAGCTTGTCGGCATAGATACGCCGATCGCCGGCAAGATGCTCAGCGCGAATATGATGCGAAGCGGGGCACAACTGCGCAGAGCCGATTATCTTCACCTGGGCATCGAGAGCGAACTGGCTTTCATCCTCTCGCGCGACATCGACGCGCCGCTCGGCACCGATGATGACAAAGTGCTGGAATATATTGCGACCGCGCATGCCGCCTTCGAAGTCGTTGACGATCGCAATGCCGACTTTTCGCGACTCACCGCAGCCAGCCTTGTGGCGGAAAATATCTGGAATGTCGGCGCGGTTTTGGGCGCGGGCGTGCCGCCTTCCGAGCTTGGTCCGATAGACCGTCTCGCCGGGCGCTATTCCGAAAATGGGGTAGAGATTGCCACGGGAATGACGTCCGACGTACTTGGCAATCCTCTCCACGTAGTGCGCTGGCTGGCAGATTTCCTGCTGGAACGCGGGTCGATGCTGCGCAAGGGGGAGATTATCCTGACCGGATCGATCACGGCGCTACGCTTTCCGGCCGAAGGCACGGCTTGCAGCTTCCGGATTGACGGGCTGCCGCCGGTTGATGTGCAAATCCTGTAATTGCCTATAGCCGGGCGCCGGATGCAAAAGTCCGGCGCCGTGCGGCCGTCTGCCAGCCGGACCGGCGCCAAAACGGTCAGCCCAGAAGCTGGGCCCTGAGGACTTTCTTGTCGATCTTGCCCGTCGCACCCAGCGGAAGGCTTTCGACAATCCGGATTTCATCGGGGAGCCACCATTTCGGTATTTTCCCGGCGAGATGATCGCGCAATCTGTCGAGATCGATCCCGCCCGCCGCGGAAGCGGTCACCAGCAGCAGGGGCCGTTCGTCCCACTTGGGATCGGGAATGCCGATAACCGCCGCCAGACCCACGCCCGGGAAAAGCGCTGCGGCATTCTCGATCTCTAGCGAACTGATCCACTCGCCGCCGGATTTGACGATATCCTTTGCCCGATCGACGATCTGCACATAGCCGAACGGATCGATCGTCGCGATATCGCCGGTATCGAGATAGCCATCCGGCGTGAGCGCAGAATCCTCAAGACCAAAATAGCCCGCCGCGACACTTGGCCCGCGCATCTGTAACGCGCCGGGCGTTGCGCCGTCATGCGCCAGTTCCTGACCGAACTCGCCGCAAATGCGCATTTCGATGCCGCAAAAGACGCGCCCCTGCTTGAGGCGATAAGGAAGCTGCTGCTCCGCGGGCATGGCCTCGACCGCCGCCACGGGCGTCGAAATGCCGCCCACGGGCGACAGCTCCGTCATGCCCCAGGAGGCAATCGCCTCTATCCCCTTCGCCTCGAAACGCCGTTTCAGCGCTTCCGTCATAGCCGCACCACCGACGATGACGCGCGACAGTCGCGGCAGGCGCTCGTCATGGGCTTCGAGATAATCGAGGAGGCCAATCCACGCGGTCGGCACTGCTGCCGACATGGTGACAGCCTCGTCACGCATACGGGTGAACAGAGTTTCGCCGTCCAGCTTGCTACCCGGAAGCACAAGTTTCGCGCCCACGGCTGGCGCCGAGAAGGTGAGGCCCCACGCATTTGCGTGATACATTGGCACAATCGGCATGATCGTATCGCGCGCCGAAAGATTGAGCACATCGGGCTGAATCGAAAACAAGGTGTGCAGAACGTTGGAACGGTGCGAATAGAGCACGCCCTTGGGGTCGCCCGTGGTCCCTGACGTATAGCACAGCCCGGCGGCCGAATTTTCGTCGAACTGGCCCCATTCGCAAGTATCGTCAGCGGATGCGCAAAAGTCGTCGACCAACGCGGCCGAACTCTCGGAATGCGGGACCGTGAACAGGAGTTGCCGTTCGATCGACGGACATTGCGCCGCGAGCGTCCCGGCGATTTCGGAAAACGCGCCGTCGGCGATCAGGATGCGATCCTGCGCATGGTTGACGATCCAGGCGAGGTGACGCTGGCCCAGGCGCGGGTTGAGCGTGTGACAAACCGCCCCGATCCCCGCGATCGCGTACCAGGCGGCCAGATGCGCCGCGCTGTTCATCGCCAGAGTCGCGACCCGGTCACCCGGCTTTATGCCACAGGCCAGCAGTGCATTGGAAAGCTTCAATGCCTTCGTCTGGATGGCGGCATAGTCGGTGCGTTCGGTCCGGCCATCATCAAGATAGGAAACCAGTTCCCGTGCGCCATGCCAACGAGCGGCATGACGGATGAAACGGTCAACCGTCATCGACCAGGGCTGCATTTTTCCTTCCAGCATGGCTCCCCCGTTATCCAACGTCAGCTCTTTACACCACACTCTCGTCAAACGCGCTCGAATATCGCCGCGATGCCCTGACCGCCGCCGATGCACATGGTGGCCAGTCCGTAACGCGTCGACGTCCGGCGCAACTCATACAGAAGCTTGGTTGTGATAATCGCGCCGGTTGCGCCAACCGGATGACCCAGCGAGATGCCGCTGCCATTCGGGTTGGTCTTCGCGGGGTCCAGGCCAAGTTCGTTCGCGACCGCACAGGCTTGCGCGGCGAAGGCTTCGTTGGACTCGACAATGTCGAGATCCGCCACAGTGAGGCCCGCACGCTGCAGAGCGATACGGGTCGCCGGCACCGGGCCGATCCCCATATAAGATGGATCCACTCCGGCGTACCCATAGGACACCAGACGAGCAAGCGGCGTAAGGCCATGCTCCTTCACTGCCCGTTCAGTCGCCAGGACCAGCGCCGCCGCGCCATCGTTAACGCCCGAGGCATTGCCGGCGGTGACGCTTCCGCCTTCCTTCCGGAAGATCGTGCGCAGATTCGCCAGTTCCTCGACCGATACGTCCTTGCGGACATATTCATCCGTATCGAAAATCGCGCTGCGCCGGCGCTGTTTGACTTCGACCGGAATGATCTGGTCGACGAACCGTCCTTCCGCGATGGCAGCCGCCGCGCGCCGCTGGCTTTCCACAGCGTATTCGTCCTGGGCCGCCCGCGAAATGCCATAGCGCTCCGCGACATTCTCCGCCGTTACGCCCATCAGCACCTGACTGAAGGGGTCGGTCAACGCGCCATTGAGGCCATCGATCAGCTTCGCATCCCCCATGCGCTGGCCCCAGCGCATCGCGGGCGCGAAGAAAGGCGCCCGGCTCATGACCTCAACCCCGCCGGCCGCTGCTATTTCGGCGTCGCCAAGCATCAGCGACTGGGCCGCCGAGATAATCGCCTGCAGGCCGGAACCGCAGAGCCGGTTGACAGTCATCGCCGGCGTTTCCTTTGGTATCCCGGCTTCCATCATCGCGATCCGGGAAACATAGGCGTCGCGCGGTGCGGTCGGAATGACCTGGCCGAACATGACCTGCCCGACAAGTTCGGGCGACACCGCCGCGTCAGACAGCGCCGCCCGGATGACAGTCGCGCCGAGCGTACCCGGATCGGCATCGCGCAGGCTCCCGCCGAACGAACCGATGGCCGTACGCTTTGCCGCCACGGCGAAAATGGAAGTCATTGTTCGATACTCCCTCAAAGCTGCGAGGTCGCGAGAGCGCGGTCTACTTCGTATTGGTACTGGAACCCGCCGCTTTCGGGGATCGTCTCGCCATCGCGCGAGGCAATTTCGTCGAGACGCTCTGCCAGCTCATCGGCAACCGCTGGTCCCCTGCCGAGGTACAGCCCCTGCGTCATCGTGATGTTGGCCTGCTCGAACGAGCCAGCCCCGGCCAGCAGTATCCGCCGCGTTGGCGCTTGCGGCCCTACGAGCGCCAGGATGGCCGGGCTGACCAGCTCGGGGCCGAGGCCCGCAAGAGCTTCGGCCGGATAGAGATCGTTGGTCATCGCTGTCGCGGCGCTGGGCGCCAGCGCGTTGACGCGGATGCCATAACGCTCCCCCTCAAGCGCCAGCGTCTGCATCAATCCCACCAGGCCCATCTTGGCGGCGCTGTAATTGGCCTGCCCGAAATTGCCGTACAGACCCGAGGACGACGTGGTGAAAACGATCCGGCCATAACGCCGTTCGCGCATCCCGTCCCAAACGGCCTTGCAGCAATGAACCGCCCCCATCAGGTGCACTTCCAGCACAAGCCGGAAATCGGCGAGATCCATCTTCGCGAAAGTGCGATCGCGCAGCACCCCGGCATTGTTGACGAGAATATCGACCTTGCCCCAACGCTCATGCGCCTGCGCAACCATATCCTCTACCTGATCGTAGCGCGAAACATCGGCGCCGTGCGGCATGGCCTCGCCGCCACCACGCCTGATGCGCTCGCAGATACCGGCGGCATTATCGGCATTCAGATCGTTCACGACCACCCGCGCGCCGCGTTCGGCCAGCGCGAGCGCATGCGCTCCGCCGAGACCCGCACCTGCGCCCGTGACGATTGCGACCTGGTCCTTGAGATCGATCTTCATTCCTACACCCTTCTGGCAGACCTGATCCGCCGCGATTGTCAGAAAATTTCCGCAGGTGCGGCAGCGGCGACATCGGTTCGGGAACCGACAAGCGAAAGCCAGGCCTCCACTTTCGGCAGTTCCGCTTCGAAAAAGTACCGGCACGCCCGCAGCTTGCCCTCCACGAAGTTCGCCGCATCCTCATTGCCTGTGTCGCAACCGGCCGCGGCGACAGCCTGATCGAGCCACAGCCATGCAACGACGACGTGGCCGAAAGCCCAGAGGAAAGGCGTGGCATTGTCGAACGCCGAACGTTCATCCCCGGACTTCAGACAGGCCAGTACCTCGCCTGTGGCAAGCCATGCCGCGGAGAGCGCCCGCGCGTGGCCTGCCAGCCCCTGAACTGTGGATGCCTGCTCCATCGTCCGCTGCATCGCGCGTTCGAGCACGGGCAGCGCGCTACCATCGCGCAGGATCTTGCGGCCGAGGAGGTCGATGGCCTGCACCCCGGTCGTGCCCTCATGGATCGGGTTGAGACGGTTGTCCCGCCACAGCTGCTCGACGTCGAAGTCGCGCGTATATCCATAGCCGCCGTGGATCTGGATTGCGATGTCGTTGGCGGCCAGTCCATATTCGGACGGCCATGTCTTGGCGACCGGCGTCAGCAGCCCGAGCAGTGCGGCCGCTTGCGGATCGGCTTCGTCATCGACCAGCCGGGCGCAATAGAGGCACAGCGCCAGCGCCCCCTCGACATAGCACTTCTGCTGCAGCAGCATGCGCCTGACGTCGGGGTGCGCAATGATCGGCACCGGCGCCCCGCCGCGCTCGCCGATCGGCCGACCCTGCACCCTCTCGCGCGCATAGTCGACGGACAGCCGGTGGCTGCGATAGCCCAGAGCCGCTGCGCCGAGCCCCACGGAAATGCGCGCCTCGTTCATCATCAGGAACATCTGGCGCAG
>JARROF010000091.1:0-11110 GCA_037384205.1 Novosphingobium sp.
GGGCGAGTTCGCGCCTGCCGTCCTTACGCACGACGCGGATGACTTTCTTGCCGCTGCGCGTCACCGTCTCCTCGACCCTTGGTGCCCGGGCAGCCGCCTCGGCGGCCATCCGCTCAGCTTCAGCCGCGCGGCGTTCGGCTTCCGCGGCCTGACGTTCGCTCTCCCGCGCTCTGGTTTCGCTGATCCAGGCCTGCTTCTCGACAAAGGATTGTTCCGGCGGAGCGGGAGGAACAGGCGGTTCGGGCGGCAGCGGGGGCACGGCGCTATCGCTCGGCGGAGCAGGTGGTTCGGGCGCTGCGGGCGGCTCCGGCACATCGGCAAGCGCGAGAGGCTCCGGCACTTCGTCCACAGCCGGGACTGGCGGAACCGGGGGAACCTCCGGCACATCGGGCGCCTGAGCGACATCCGCAGCGTCCGCCTCTTCCATCGCGGCATAGCTGACCGTGGCCGTGGCAGGCACCGCGACGACGGCAACCGCGAACAGGCTGCGGCCCAGAACCCGCCGGGCCGGGCTGATGTCCTTGTGCGCCAGCGCCTTGAGCCGATGGATGATCGGCTTGGCCCCGGTCAGCGGCCCCGCCATCGGCGCGGCCAGCGCCAGCCGGGTTCCGGCGGCGTAGGACGCGATCAGGCGGCCATAGCGGGCGCGAACCTCGCCATCACGGCCCGCCATGACGCGGGCGTCGCACGCCGCTTCCTGATCGCCGCGCAGTGCCCTCCATGCCGCCCATCCTAGCGGATTGAACCAGTGCAGCGCGAAAAGTGGCTGCATGGCGATAATCGCCAGCAAGTCATTCCCGGCGTGATGCTCCAGTTCGTGGGCAATCGCGAAGTCCGAATTTTCCGAATCGGTGTTCGCCAGAAATCCCGCAGGCAGGGCCACTACCCTGTCGAACACCCCGAAAGCCAGCGGCGCGGCAGCAACCGGGCTCTCCACGATCCGCACGTTCCCCGCCGTGGCGACCTGACGCGCCCCGGCCAGTAACTCGCGGCGCATCGTGAAATAGTTCCAGCACCGCCACGCGAGGAAAGCCACCGCCCCTGCCAGCCAAAGTGCCACCAGCAGCCCTGTCCACGGAACTTGCGCAAACAATCCGGGAGCAGCGTCCTCCAGTGTCATCACCGCAGCAGGCATGATCACGCCGGGAACGGCTGGCTCCACCGTCGCTGTCCCGGCAACGACCGGCTCGATCGGGACCTTGAGGGCCAGAATGAGGCCGCGCGGCAATGCAAGCGGCGGCAACACCAGCCGGAGCATCGGCAGCGCCCACAGCGCATAGGCCGCACCGGGCCCGAACCAGCGGCCCACCGGCCGTCGCACCAGCAGCACCAGAGCCATCAGCGCTCCGGTCATCACGAGCGTATCGGTCAGCCATTCGATCATGACTTCAGCTCCTTCAACAGCGCCTCGATTTCGGCAATGTCATCGGGGGTGAGCGCTTCGGCCTGGGCCAGATGCGCAAACAGCGGCGCCGCGCGCCCGCCGAACAGACGATCGACCAGACGGCGGCTTTCCGTGCCGACATACTGGGCCCGCGCGATCTTCGGGGAATAGAGGAAACGCTTGCCGTCAGGCTCGGTGGCGACCGCCTGCTTGGTAACAAGGCGCGAGAGCAGCGTCTTGACCGTATTGAGGCTCCACCCGCGCGGCCCGCAGACCTGTTCGCACACTTCCTGCGCGGTGAGCGGAGAACGCTGCCACAGCGCCTCCATGACAGCCTGCTCGGCGTCGGAAATACGCTCAGGTTGATCGGGTTTTTCCGCCACACACCGCTCCATCGTTTACACTCGTAATCGACTACGTCTGTAAACATGAATAACAGATGAACGCCAACGCAATCTAGGAGGCGGTACCAGCATCTGGTATAAGCTCGCACATGGCAGCCAAGAACACCTCCATTGCGCTCGGCGGCCACTTCGCCAACTACGCGCGCCGCCAAGTCGAATCGGGCGAGTACGCCTCCACCAGTGAGGTCGTGCGCGATGCGGTGCGGCTGCATGAGGAGCGCGCGGCGTTCAAATCGAAGCTGCTCGAAGCGATCGATGAAGGACTTGCCAGCCCGATCGACAATGCGTTCGACATCGACATCTGGTTCAGCGAGAAATTCGGCCCGGCCTGCGCAGACTGATCTTTCGCACCGCTGCGTCGGAGGACCTGCGCCAGATTTCCAGATACACCAAGTCGGCATGGAGCCCGGATCAGGCCCGAAAATACGCTGGACAATTGCGCGAACGTATCAAGGCCCTGCGCGAATTCCCGCTCCGCCATCCTCAGGTTGAAGCTCGCCCCGAACTGCGCAGAATGCGCTGCGGGCTGCACATGGTGATGTATTGCGCCCCGGACGAAGCCATCGAGATCGTGCGGATTCTGCACATCGCGTTGGACTTCGATACGTGGCTACTGTGAGGCCGAATTTCGAGTGCTGATATGAACGCAGCTGCGGATTTTACGCGTTATTTACAATCGTATAGGGCAACGCAACAGGAACGGCAAAGCTGACGCCCGCCTCTCCGATTGTCCTATTTTTTCCGAATTTCTGGAAAGCGAAGCTTCAAGAACCGTTATATTCAGCCCGCCTTCTTTGGCGCCTGACGTACAGCTTGCGACCGTCATAGCAACGTTGAAGTCCATGCTTGTTCGGTCGCGCTGCCCCTGCATCCTCTCCATCGACGCGGGAAGAGGGTCTATGATCCCACCAAGTTGCCCCACGTCATGGGGGCTTTATTGCCGACGATACTCCAGACATAATCTGAAATATCGTCGGCGATAGAGTCCTGCAGGTCCATCAATACACGCGCGCCTTCGGCTTGATGTACTCGACATCGTCGGTGAGCGTGTATTCGTGCACCGGACGGTAGTCGAGGCGAACCTCGCCGCCCTTGCCGCCCCAGCCGTTGAACCAGGCCGCGGTGTGCTTCATCCAGTTGGCGTCATCGCGGCTGGGGAAGTCCTCGTGCGCGTGGGCGCCGCGGCTTTCCTTGCGCGCATGGGCGCCGTGCAGCGTGACAGTGGCCGCGCCGATCAGGTTGTCGAGTTCCATCGTCTCGACGAGGTCGGAGTTCCAGATCAGGCCGCGGTCCGAAACCTTGATGTCCTGCATCTTCTTGTAGACTTCGGCCATGGCGACCTTGCCTTCGGCCATGACTTCGTCGGTGCGGAACACGGCGGCGTGGCCCGACATGGTCTGCTGCATCTCGGTGCGGATCTGCGCGGTCGGCGTGCCGCCGTCGGCATTGCGGAAATGATCGAGACGCGTCAGCGCGAGGTCGGCCGAATCCTTCGGCAGTTCGGGCTGCTTGGCCATCGGCGTCAGCAGTTCCTTGAGGCGGTGGCCGGTCGCGCGGCCGAACACGACAAGGTCGGTCAGCGAGTTGGAGCCGAGGCGGTTCGCGCCGTGGACCGACACGCAGGCCGCCTCGCCCACCGCGAACAGGCCGGGAACGACCGTCTCGGGGTTGCCGTCGGCACCGATGGTCATGACTTCGCCGTGGTAGTTCGTCGGAATGCCGCCCATGTTGTAGTGGACGGTCGGAACCACCGGCAGCGGTTGACGGGTAAGATCGACACCCGCGAAGATCTTGCCCGATTCGGTGATGCCCGGCAGACGCTGCGCCAGCACCTTGGGATCGATGTGATCGAGATGCAGGTAGATGTGGTCCTTGTTCGGGCCGACGCCGCGGCCTTCGCGGATTTCCAGCGCCATCGAACGCGAGACGACGTCACGCGAGGCAAGGTCCTTGGCCGACGGTGCATAGCGTTCCATGAAACGCTCACCCTCGGAATTGGTGAGGTAACCGCCCTCGCCGCGCGCGCCCTCGGTGATGAGCACGCCCGCACCGTAGATGCCGGTAGGGTGGAACTGCACGAATTCCATGTCCTGCAGCGGCAGGCCGGCGCGCAGGACCATGCCCGCGCCGTCGCCGGTGCAGGTGTGCGCGGACGTCGCGGTGAAGTAGCTGCGGCCATAGCCGCCGGTCGCCAGCACGACCGCCTGCGAACGGAAGCGGTGGATCGAACCGTCATCGAGACACAGCGCGATCACGCCGACGCACTTGCCGCCATCCATGATGAGGTCGATGGCGAAGTATTCGATGAAGAAGTCCGCGGCATACTTCAGCGACTGCTGATACAGCGTGTGCAGCATGGCGTGGCCGGTACGGTCGGCCGCGGCGCAAGTGCGCTGCACCGGCGGACCGTCGCCCATGTTCTGCATGTGGCCGCCGAACGGACGCTGGTAGATCGTCCCGTCCTCGTTGCGGCTGAAAGGCATGCCCGCGTGTTCCAGCTCGAGGATCGCGTCGGGTGCTTCGCGCACCATGTATTCGATGGCGTCCTGATCGCCCAGCCAGTCCGACCCCTTGACGGTGTCGTACATGTGCCAGGTCCAGTGGTCCGGCGTGTTGTTCTTGAGCGAGGCGGCAATGCCGCCCTGCGCCGCAACGGTGTGCGAGCGGGTGGGGAATACCTTGGTGATGCACGCGGTCTTCAGGCCGGCTTCGGCCGAGCCCATGGTGGCGCGCAGGCCCGAGCCGCCAGCACCGACAACGACAGTGTCGTAAGTGTGGTCGATGATCTTGTAAGCAGGCCCAGAAGTGGAAGTGTTAGGCATCAATGGGCTCCCAGCGCGAGGCGGATGACGCAGAAGGCACCGAAAGCGGCGCCACCGAATGCGGCGAAGTTAAGGGCGACAAGGCAGGCGAACTTGCTGCCGTGCTCGTGCACGTAGTCTTCGATCATGACCTGCATGCCGAGACGGGCGTGCCAGAAGGTCGAGACTATGAGCAGGATCATGGCGACGGCCGGAACCGGCGTTGCCAGCCAATCCGTAACCGAAGCGTAGCCGAGGTCCGGCAGCAGCACGAGCGAGACGGCCAGCCACAGCACCAGCAGCAGGTTGCCAACGGCAGTGAAGCGCTGCACCAGCCAGTGATGCACGCCGGTCTTGGCCGAGCCGAGGCCACGCACGCGGCCGATGGAAGTTCCGTTACCCATTGTTTCCGTTCCTCAGCGAAGCAGCAGGAGCGCCCAGAAGGCGGCAGTGAGGGCCACACCCAGAATGGGCGACAGGATCGACCAGACCCGGTTGATCTTGAGCTCGAAGCCCGCGCCGACATCGAGCACGAAGTGACGAAGGCCGCTCATCATGTGGGAGAAGAAGGCCCAGGAAATGCCCACCAGAACGACATAACCGAGCGGTGTCGTCATCGCCCAGGAGAACGTTTCATAAGCCTTGGGCCCGCTGGCCAGCGCTCCCAGCCACCACAGCAGCAGGCCCAGCCCGGCGACGGCCAGACCATTGCCCGTGACGCGGTGCAAAATCGAGATGAACATGTGCGGGCCCCAGCGCCAGATCTGGAGATGGGGCGAAAGCGGGCGGTTCCTGGTGCCGGCGGTGGCCATGGTTAAGCGAATCCCCTTGCCTGCGGCAGCGCAGCACGCTGCCCTTGTCGAAGTCCCCTTAGCCAAATCACGGGCTGGTGCAAGTTCTGCAACGCAAGATAGTGACGGTGGTTCTGGCATATCCCATGTGCGAAGCCTAAAGCACGGACATGACTCACGCGTTCAAGACGATGCTGACTGCCGCACTGCTGGGCGCCGCTCCGGCGGCAGCCCATGCTACTCCGGCGCAGCCTGCCCCGCATCCGGTCAGGGCGCTGGCCGAAGCCTGCGCAGGCCGTGACGGCTGGACCGATCCGGCACCGCCAGCGCATATTTTCGGCAACACCTGGTATGTCGGCACTTGCGGCATCGCCGCGATCCTCATTACCGGCCCGGAGGGACATATACTGATCGATGGCGGCATGGCCGAGGCGGCCCCGCTGGTTCTTGCCAATATCGCCGCGCTGGGATTCAAGGCCAGAGACATACGCTGGATCCTGTCCAGCCATGAACATTTCGACCACGCCGGGGCACTGGCCGCGCTGCAGCGCGCAACCGGAGCGCAAGTCGCGGCGCTGAAACCCGCGGCCGCCGTGCTGGAAACGGGAACGCCCTCTCCCGAAGATCCGCAATACGGCAGTCTAAAGGGCATGGCGCCCGTTAAGGTGAGCCGTATCCTCGCGGACGCTGACAGCATCGTTTTGGGCCCGATCATCGCGACGGCCCACGCCACCCCCACCCATTCTCCGGGCTCGACAAGCTGGACCTGGCAATCGTGCGACGAGGCCTTCACCTGCCGCATGATCGCCTATGCCGACAGCGCAACGGCGATATCCGCGAAAGGATACCGCTTCACCCGCCATCCGGACCGGGTGGCGGAGGTCCGCGAAGGGTTGGCGCGAATCGCCACCCTGCCCTGCGAAATCCTGCTCACGCCGCATCCCTCGGCCAGTGCCATGATGGAACGGTTCGCAGGCAAGGCGCCGCTCGTCGATTCCGCGGCCTGCCGGGCTTATGCCAAAGCGGCGGGGCAGCGCTTCGACAAGCGCCTGACTGCCGAGACCGCCACAGAAGTGAAAGACTGAAATACCGTGAGCTGGAAGATTACCGCTCTGGCCCCCCGCCCCGTGATTGAAGCTGCACTGGTCGCCCACGAGGATGCGCTGGACTGGAATCCGGATATCGTCCTGTCCGGCAGCGAGGTGGCCGAAGACCGGCCCGACGACTGGCAGCTGGAAGCCTGGCTTTCCCACAAACCGAAAGCCGCGGACAAGGCCGCGCTGGCAGCCCTGTTCGGAAGGGAGGCGCCGAAGTTCACGGTCGAAAAACTGCCCGATACCGACTGGCTCGTTGCCAGCCAGCAATACCTGCAACCGATCCATGCGGGGCGCTTCCACATTCACACGCCCGACCATCCCGCGCACCGCGAACCGGGCCTGTTCGATTTCACCATTCCCGCCAGTCAGGCTTTCGGCACCGGACAGCACGCCACGACGGCCGGATGCCTGACAATGCTGACGCATATGAAGACACAGGGCGTCGTGATGCGTAACTGCGCTGACATCGGCACCGGCACCGGCCTGCTGGCTTTCGCTGCGCTGGCCCTGTGGCCGCGCGCGCTGGCAACCGCGAGCGATATCGACGCGGTCTGCCCGAATGTGGTGGAAGCGAATGCCCGCAGCAACGGTGTGGCCATGGGCGCAGGCCCCGGTCAGCTGATCATGACCGTGGCCGACGGGATGAGCCATCCCCTGCTCGCGGCGCGCGGCCCCTATGACCTGATCATGGCGAATATTCTGGCCGGTCCTCTCGTATCGCTGGCGCCTGATTTCGGCGCGGCGCTCGTGCCCGGCGGGCACCTGCTGCTGGCAGGCCTGCTGGAAACGCAGGAAGCCGCCGTGCGCACGACCTGCCGCAAGGCCGGTCTGCGACTCGCGGCGAGACTGGTTAATGCAGACTGGTCAATTCTCTGGCTGCGCAAGCGCCGCCGGTAATCTCTCAGGCCAGGAACAGCTCCAGCCCATGCACGGCACGGCAGTGGCTGCTCAACGCTTCCTGGCTTTGCCGGCTTAGCGGCCTATCGAAAGCGAAGCCGACGCGGTCCTCCACGACCCAGCGCACGGTGCCGATAACTGGCTGTGATCCTTCGAGATTAAAGCGGAAACGCTGACCGGCAGCGACACGGTCCCGCCGGACAATCAACTGGCAGCCTTCAGCGAAGACATGTCTCGCCACAGCCGTATAGGAAGAATGTCCGCGCGCAGCCAAATCCATGCCCCGATCAAAAGTCTCGAAACGCTGATCAGGAAAGGTAATTAGGAGAGGTTAACGGCTCGTAAATAAATGCGAAACTTTTGAGGTTTAGTTTTCTCTTTTATTTTCATTGATTTAACGAACATTATATAAAAACACGTTAACCATCGCGAGTGATGCAACTTTAACAATTTTGAACAAGAATTCCGCAGCAAGGGGGGTTGGTACTGAACATAAAGGACCAGCCATGCTTCAATCTGATCTCGACCGGCCCGATACGGTTATCGGTCCACTGGGCGAGGCGCTTGGGAAGGAAAACCTGCCGCCACCCAATACGTCCCGCTGGGTCGTCAGGCGCAAGGCCGAAGTCGTTGCCGCGGTTAACGGCGGGCTTCTGACCATCGCTGAAGCCTGCGAGCGCTATAACCTCACTCTGGAAGAGCTTGCATCCTGGCAGCGCGCGGTCGACCGCGAAGGTATGGCGGGACTGCGTGCGACACGCGTGCAGCATTACCGCCAGGTCCACGAACGCCAGGGCCGGTATTCCTGACCCTTTTCCCGAAGCGTGGAGGGCGGGCGGAAACCGTGGAAAGGCCGCTGAAGGTTTCCTTCAGCCAGCAGCCTGTACGATTTCCGCCCAAGCCGCCTCGTCGATCACTTCGATGCCGAGGTCTGCCGCCTTCTTCAGCTTCGATCCCGCCCCGGGCCCGGCCACGACAAGATCGGTCTTGGGCGAGACGGAACCGGCGGCCTTGGCCCCCAGCCGTTCGGCCTGCGCCTTGGCCTCGTCACGGCTCATGGTTTCAAGCTTGCCGGTGAAGACCACGGTCTTGCCCGCCACGGCGCGGTTTTGCGTTTCGACAATGTAAGACGGCGGCGAGACTTCCGAAAGCAAGTCGTCCCAAACCTGCTTGTTGTGCTCCTCGTGGAAAAAGTCACCGAGCGCTTTCACCACGACCGGTCCGATGCCGTCTATCGAGATCAGTTCGGCATAAGCATCGCTGGCAGCCTGCGCTTCCTCCTCGCCATCCTTCTGCTGCGCCAATTCGGCAATCTGGCGCAGCGCCGGCAGTGTCTCGAAGCGCTTCATCAGCTCGCGCGCCGTAACCGCACCGACGTGACGGATGCCGAGGCCGAACAGTAGCCGCGCGGCATCGGGCGCGCGCTTGCTTTCCACAGCACTCAACAGGTTCTCCACAGACTTGTCCTTCCAGCCCTCGAGCGCAAGGATCTCCTCCTTGCGCGCCTTCAGACGGAAGATGTCGGCCGGGCTTTCGAGCCAGCCCCTGGCGAAGAACTCATCGATGGTCTTCTCGCCCAGCCCCTCGATATCGAGCGCGGCGCGGCTGACGAAATGCTTGAGCCGCTCGGTGCGCTGGGCCGGGCAGATCAGCCCCCCCGTGCAGCGCACATCGACTTCGCCTTCCTCGGCCACGGCCTCGGAGCCGCATTCGGGGCAGCGGTCGCGGAAGACATAGGCCGGGCGCTCTTCCTCGCGCGTCAGATTGTCCACCACTTGCGGGATCACGTCCCCGGCCCGCTGCAGCACCACCCGGTCGCCGCGCCGCACGCCGAGGCGCGCGATCTCGTCGCGGTTGTGCAGCGTGACGTTGGTGACAGTGACGCCGCCCACCAGCACCGGCTTCAATCGCCCCACCGGCGTCAGCTTGCCGGTGCGGCCGACCTGGATGTCGATCGATTCGAGCACGGTCTCGGCCTGTTCAGCGGGAAACTTATGCGCCAAGGCCCAGCGCGGCGCCTTGGCCACGAAACCCAACCGCTGCTGCCAATCCAGCCGGTCGACCTTGTAAACCACGCCGTCAATCTCGAACGGCAGGCCGGGCCGCCCGTCGCGGATCGCACGGTAGGCTTCGAGCATCTCCTCCACCGAACCGCACTGGCGAAACTGCGGCGAGACGGGCAGGCCCCAGCTTTCGATCCTGCGGATCACCTCATGCTGCGTCTCGCCCGGCACGTGAGAGGCCGCCCCCCAGCCATGCGCCCAGAACCGCAGCGGACGCTTCGCCGTCACGCTCGCATCCTTCTGACGCAGCGAACCGGCGGCGGCATTGCGCGGATTGGCGAACTGGCGGACCTTGGCCTCGTCGAAAGCCTCGCCCTTCGCTTCCGCCTGCGCGCGCGCCTCGTCCATCAACTGGGCATTGAGCGCGCGGAACGCGGCCTTTTCCATATAGACTTCGCCGCGCACCTCGAACACTTCGGGCACGCCCTCGCCGCGCAGTTCCTGCACGATATCAGCGATATGCGCGACATTGGGCGTCACATCCTCGCCCACCTGCCCGTCGCCGCGCGTGGCCGCGCGCACCAGCTTGCCGTTCTCGTAGCGCAGCGAGCAGGACAGGCCGTCGATCTTGTCCTCGGCGGTCATCACCACCGGCTCGTCGGCCGAAAGCGACAGAAAGCGGCGCACGCGCGCGACGAATTCGGCCACTTCCTCATCGGAAAAGGCATTGTCGAGGCTCATCATGCGAACCTCGTGCGTGACCTTCCCCAGCGGCGAGGCGGCGACTTCATGCCCGACCGCCTGCGACGGACTGTCCGGCCGGATCAAGTGCGGAAAGGCCGCTTCCAGCTCGGCATTGCGCCGCACCAGCGCATCGTATTCCGCATCGGAAATCTCCGGCGCGTCCTCGGCGTGGTAGAGCTGGTTGTGATGCGCGATGGCCCTGGCCAGGCGCATCAGTTCGTTGGCGGCATCGGCTTCGGAGATGGTCATTGCGCGCGCCTCCAACGATCCGGCTGCGAATCCAGCGTGTGCAGCAAGGCCAGCAAGACGCCCTCCATGTTCGACATCACCTCAAGATTGGTAAACCGCACAGTGCGGAAACCCAAATTCCATTCCAAAGCGCGATCACGGCGCAAATCCGCGTCATGATCGTGCGTGTCACCATCGACTTCGATGATCAGCCCCTTGGCAGGGCAAAAGAAATCGACGATGCGCGAGCCGATTACCGCCTGTCTGCGAAATTTGTAGCCCTCGAACCAGCGATCCCGCAACGCCATCCACAGGCGTCGTTCGGGTTCGCCAGGTTCCCGGCGCATCGCCGACGCGCGCTGCAGCATTGTCCGGCGGTCAGGGCGTCCACCACCCCCAGCCCCCTCCTCTGAAGAGGAGGGAGCTTCCCGGGGCACGCCGTAATTCTCCCCCTCCTCTTCCGAGGAGGGGGCTGGGGGGTGATGAGGCCTGCCCCGGATCACGCCCGCTCCAGCACCATCGCCACCATTTCGCTGCGAATTTCAAAGCCCAGCGACCGGTAGAGCCGGATCGCCCCTTCGTTGGCGGCATAGCTGTGCAGGAACGGCGTGTCGCCGCGCGCGGTGAAGTCTGCCATGACGCGCCGGATCAGCGCGGCGGCCATGCCCTGCCCGCGATGCTCCGGCCCGGTGCACACGCCGCTGACTTCCGCAAAGCCGGGCGCGGGGCGCATGCGCTCGCCCGCCATGGCGGCCAGCCTG
>JARROF010000092.1:0-21961 GCA_037384205.1 Novosphingobium sp.
CCGTGCCGAAGCGATGATGGCTTTCGATTTCCCTGGTGGAGAAACACGGGAAATCAGCCGGTTAACCGAAGAACTGCCGCATTTCGGACAAGCCGGCTGATCGCTTGCCCGCATCAGCAGCTCAAAATCGGCGGAACATTGAGGGCAGTGGAAATCGTATCGCGGCATCGGGCTTCCCGTCCGGTGTCAAAGGAACGGGACGCCCGATGCCAGAAGCATGCCAATCGTCAGACCGCCTGCTCTTCATAGAGCGCGGCTTCCTTTGCGATAAGGATATCGGCAAGGAACCAGTAAGCCTCACCCCAAGCGGCGAGAACCTCGTCGGTGGCGGCTTCTTCTCCCAGCACGTCGCGGATCGCGGGCAGCAGCGCTTCGGCCACCAGCGGATAGTGCTCCGCCTTCACGCCCGTCTCGACATGGCGCTCTACCATGCGGCGCACCGGCGCGTCGAGGTTTTGCAGTTTGTCGACATTCTGCGCATAGGCGAGGATCGCGGCGGCCAGCCGGCGCGGCTGCTCGCCCGAGGCCTGCGCGGCCTGATCGAACATGGCCTTCACGTTTTTGTTGGTGAACAGCCTCTCGTACATTCGCGTGGTGATCGCAACACCCTGCGCCTGCAGCGCGGGGGCAGTCGCCTTGACGATGGCGATAGTCTGTTCGGAAAGCGGTGCGGCCATGGGGTCTTCCTCCGTTAAAGATGCTATTAAAATGCATCTATACGTCCGCACAAAAAGATGTAAGCAAAATACATCATAAATTCGCATTGTCAGAGGGAGTGTCCGCCGTGCGCCTCACCGCGCATACCGATTACGCGCTGCGCATCCTGCTCCAGGCAGCGCTGCTGGTGAAACGCGAGGCCGAAAGCGAAGCCGGGCGCCTGCTGTCGATCGCCGATGTGGCCGAAAGCCATGCGATTTCGCGCAATCATGCGATGAAAGTGGTGAACCTGCTGGCCAATGCCGGCCTGCTGGAGACCGTGCGTGGGCGCGGCGGCGGGTTCCGGCTGGGCAAGCCTGCCGAAGAGATCCGGCTGGGCGATGTCGTGCGGCTGACCGAGCCCTGTCTGTCTCCTGCCGACTGCGCCAATTGCCTGCTGCGCTCCGGCTGCGGGCTGACTGCCATGCTTGACCGGGCCATGGGCGCGTTCCTGGCCGAGCTGGACCGGCAGACACTGGCCGAGGCAGCCGCGACATCGCGCCTTCCCGCCTGACCGGGAACGTTCCTGCCTCTGCCGCGTTCTCCTCCCGAGAGGAGAAAACCAATGAACACCGGAGCCGAAATTCCCTTCCGCCGCAGCCGTCGCAGTCACGATGCCACCGGATCGCTGATCTTTGATCGCGAACGTGAAAGGCATGTGCGCGAACGGGAGGAATCGCAGGACAATGCCATGCGCATCTGGATGAACGGGCACTTCCGCAGGCCCTGACCCGCAGGCCTGCCTCGGCGGCAGCCCTCGGGCGCAACAAGCTTGCGCACGGGTGTGCTGCCGCTTTGTATTTTCGCATCCTTCCCGCAAACTGGCGAAACCCTTTTGCAATCGTCGCGCAGGCTCTTGCCACGCGCCGGATTCTCGGTTTCAAACGGCGCCATGACCATATCGGCAGCCCCTCGCGCCGCGCCTTCCGCCGCGCCCGTCCCCTATTCCGGCTGCCGTATTTCTGGAGAGCATAACAATGAAAATCCGGCTCATGGCCGCCGCCGCTCCCTTTGCCGTCGCCCTGCTCGGTGCCGGCGCTTCCATGCCTGCTGAGGCCGAAACAGCGGCTACCGCCCCCGCCTATAACGGCCCGTTCGCGCAGGCGAGCACCCTGCCCTTCCACGCGCCCGACTTTTCGACGATCAAGGACAGCGACTATCTGCCCGCGCTCAAGGCCGGGATCGCCGCCAAGCGCGCCGAGATGGAAGCCATTGCCGATAACCCGGCCCGGCCCACGTTCGAAAACACGGTCATCGCCATGGAGCGCGCCGGGACCCTGCTCGCGCGCGTGGAAGGCGTGTTCGACCAGCTCGTGAGCGCCAATACCAACGACACGCTGGACGCCACCGACACGGAGATGTCCCCCAGACGCGAAGCGCTGAAGGACGAGATCTACCTCAACGGCAAGCTCTTTGCCCGCGTAAAGGCCGTGCATGACAGCGCCGGGGGCAAAGCCCTGACCGGCGAGGACGCCATGCTGCTGGAGACGACTTACGCCAAGTTCGTCCATCGCGGCGCCTTGCTCGATGCCGCGCACAAGGCCGAACTCAAGCGGATGAATCTGCGCATCGCCGCGCTGGAAACCCAATTCTCCCAGACGCTGACCGCAGGCACCGATGCCGCCGCCGTCGTCTTCGACAGCAAGGACCAGCTCGCGGGCCTGCCCGAGGCCGACATCGCCGCTGCCGCCAAGCGCGCCGCCGACCGGGGCCTTCCCGGCAAGTACGTGCTGGCGCTGCTCAACACCACGCAGCAGCCCGCGCTCGCGCAGCTCACTAACCGCGAAAGCCGCAGGAAACTGTTCGAGGCGAGCGTCACGCGCTGTACCAGCGGCAAGGACGACACCACCGGAATCGTCAGCGAACTGGCCGTGCTCCGCGCGAAGAAGGCCAAGCTGCTGGGCCTGCCCGACTATGCGACGTTCCAGATGTACGACCGCATGGTCAGCAAACCGGCCAGGGCCACGGAGTTCATGAACGGCTTCGTCCCCGCGCTCGGCGCCACGCAGTCGCGCGAGGAAGCGATCCTCACCAAAGCGGCCAAGGCCGACGGTATCGCCAGGCTGGAGCCGTGGGACTGGGGCTTCTACGCCGAGAAGGTTCGCAAGGCGAAATACGATCTCGACGATGCGCAGATCAAGCCGTACTTCAACGTGTGGAACGCGCTGGAAAACGGCGTGTTCTATGCCGCCACGCAGACATACGGCATCACTTTCAAGCGCCGCACCGACATTCCCGTCTACCACCCCTCGATGCGCGTCTATGAAGTGTTCGACAAGGACGGCAGTGCGCTCGCGCTGTTCTATTTCGATCCTTATGCCCGCCCCAACAAGCAGGGCGGCGCCTGGATGGGCAATTTCGTCGAACAATCAGGCCTGCTGGGCAACAAGCCGGTGGTGTTCAACACACTCAACATCACCCCGCCCGCCAACGGACAGCCGCCGCTGGCGACATGGGATGACGTGACGACGATGTTCCACGAATTCGGCCATGCCCTGCACGGCATGTTCGCCAGCCAGAAGTACCCCTCGCTCTCGGGCACCAATACCGCGCGCGACTTCGTGGAATTCCCCAGCCAGTTCAACGAGAACTTCGCCACCGTCCCGGGCGTGCTGCAACACTTCGCGAAGAACGCGGCCGGCGAGACGATCCCCGATGCACTGATGCAGAAGATCGAGGCTGCCGCGAAGTGGAACCAGGGCCTCGCCTTCGGCGAAGTGCTGGAAGCCGCCATGCTCGACATGGACTGGCACACGCTGGACGAACAGCAGGCCGCCCAGCCGCCGATGGCGTTCGAGGCCAGGGCGCTGGCTGGAATGGACGCCGAAGGCCTCCACACCGGGCTGGTCCCCCCGCGCTATCGCACGCCCTATTTCCGGCACATCTGGAGCAACGGCTACTCGGCAGGTTACTACGCCTATATCTGGACCGAAATGCTCGCCCACGATGGCTGGGACTGGGTGGAAAAGCACGGCGGCATGACCCGCGCCAACGGCGACCACATCCGCGCCACTTTTCTCGGCCAGGGTCACAGCGAAGACTATTCGGTGATGTACCGCAACTTCACCGGGCACGACCCGGAACTGGAACCGATGCTGAAGGCGCGCGGCCTGACCGGCGGCGAATGAGCGGAAAAGCAGTGAAAGCCCGCTGCCTCTGAAGAAAAAGAAAAAATTCCTTCAGTGAAATCCCCCCTCTGGGGAGGAGGACAAGAAAAGCCCGGGAGATCATCTCTCCCAGGCTCCCCTTCGCTTAGTTCACTGTCTTGGGGCTATAGACACCATCCCCTGATGCCTCGTTGTCCGCCGCTTCGGCGGCAGCGGGAACTTCCGGCTCCACGGCACCCCTGACCATCGTGGCCAGAGAGGCGCCGTCAAGGCCCAGTTCCTTCATCAGCCCGTCTATCACCGGTGCCTGTGCGCGGTAGGCCAGCGCGGCACTGACCGCATCGTTGGCAAGGTTGCCCGAACCAGCGATCGGCGTTCCCGTGCCGCCCGATGCGCCGCCCCTTTGCGTCAGGCCATCGACCTGCACGATCTTGATCGAATCGATCGCTTCCATCGGCCGCACGCTCTCGCGCACGACTTCGGGCAGGACCTTCAAGAGCGCCATCTTCATCTGCAGCGAGACCTGATCCGAAGACAGCAGGTTCGCCGCCTCGTTAATCGCCCGCTGACCGGCGGCTTCCACCTCGAAGCGGACACGCGCGGCTTCCGCACGCAGCTTTTCGGCTTCGGCCTCGCCCTCGGCTTCGCGCTTCACGGCCTCGGCCCGGTTGAAGGCGGCTTCCTTTTCGGCCTCGGCTTCCACCTTGACCGAGATCGCTTGACGTTCGGCCTCCTTGGCCGCCTCGATCAGTTCGATCCTCTTGAGACGCTCGGCCACTTCGGTCTCGCGGCTGGTCGTGACCTGCTCCTCGGCGGCCACCGCCTTGGCGCGGGCTTCGTCCGCCATGGACTTGGCCTGGCTTTCCTCGCGGCTCTTGTTCTGGATCGCGATCTGCTGTTCCTGACGGGCCAGTTCGACTGCCTGGGCCTGCGCGATGCGGGCTTCCTCGATCGTGCGGTCCGCCTCGATCTGGCGGGAATCGACCTGCTGCTTGGCCTCGATGCGGGCTTCATCCGCCTCGCGGCCGCGGCCGGCCTGTTCGCGGGCGACTTCGGCCGCCTGCTCGGCCCGGCGCATCTCGACTTCGCGTTCCTGTTCCAGGCGCGCGAACTCGCTGTCACGCTGGATCTGCAGCGACTGGCGATCGGCTTCGAGGTTCTTCGTCTCCATCTGCACGCGCGTGTCCTGCTCGATGTCGTTGCGCGTTTTCTTGCGCAGCTCGATCTGCTCGGTCAGCTTGGTGAGACCTTCGGCGTCGAACGCATTGTTCGCGTTGAAGTGCTCGATGGAGGTCTGGTCGAGGCCGGTCAGCGAGACCGATTCCAGCTCCAGGCCGTTCATCGCCAGGTCCGCGGCGGATACCTGCTGCACTTTCTGCACGAAATCCGCGCGCTGTTCGTGAAGCTGGTTCATCGACATGCCCGCCGCGACAGAGCGCAGCGCGTCGACGAACTTGCCCTCGACAAGATCCTTCAGCGCCTCGGGATGCATCGTGCGTGCGCCCAGCGTCTGCGCGGCCATGGCAATGGCCCCCGCATCGGGACGAACGCGCACGTAGAATTCCGCCTTCACGTCGATCCGCAGGCGGTCGAGTGTAATCAGCGCATCGGTGTTCTTGCGTTCCACGGCCAGACGCACGGTGTTCATGTTCACCGGCATCGTCTCGTGGAAGATCGGCAGCACCAGCGCGCCGCCGTTCATCACCACTTTCTCGCCGCCGATACCCGTTCGCACAAAGGCGATTTCCTTGCTCGCGCGCCGGTAAAGCCGCGCCAGCATCACGCCGAACACGAGCAGCAGGATAACGACGCCACCGGCAAAGAGGCCGATGCCAAACAGGCCGTTCATTTTCACTTCTCCTTCAAGGGGATGCTGCGGACGGCACTATGCCCCGCTCTCGATTTCATCCCAACTCAAATGCGCGCACGCAGTTAAGCTTGAATGACTTCGATCCGCATTTCCGGAAGGCGCGATAGAACAGACTTGCCCCGCCAGACTTCAACAAAAGCCCGGCCAGATCAGCCCGATTTGAAAACCTGACACCCCATTCGGGCAGGCAGAAATTACGTCATGTCAAGTCCGCAAGGGCCTTACAGACATAAAACGGGATCACAGCGCGCACGAACATCGTTCGCAACTTGCGCTCATCTTCCACTTCTCCGAACCAAGATGCTGCGGACGGTACATCACCCCGCTCTCGATTTCATCTTGTCTTTGAACTGTATAGCGGAAGGCAAATGCCGCTCAAAGCGAAACCGGATTTTTGCGAGTCGATTGCATTAAAGAATAACAGAAATTTAATCCGCGATTGCAGGCAGTTGCTCCATCGCCAGATCGGTCTAGACCATCGCCATGCAACGCATCCTCCTCGTCGGCTGTCCCGGGGCCGGCAAATCAACGGCGGCAAGGAAGCTTGCCGAGATCACCGGACTGCCGCTTATTCACCTTGACCGCCATTACTGGCAGTCCGGGTGGGTCAGACCGGACCGGGATCTATGGCATGCAAAAGTGGCGGAACTGGCGGACCAGCCGCGATGGATCATGGACGGAAACTACAGCAACACTCTATATCTGAGGCTTGCCGCTGCCGACACCCTGATCCATCTCGATTTTTCCACGGCCGTCTGCGCATGGCGCGTGGGCCGGCGGATGCTCATGGGGCTCGGCCAGAACCGCGGGCAGGAGTTCGGCAAGGGATGCCCCGAACGGCTCAACTGGCCCTTCTTTCGCTTCGTGCTGAACTACCGGCGCAAGTACAGAGCCCGCGATCTGGAGCGAATGGCCTCGTTCGGCGGCACCATGCACAGATTCACCTCGCCAGCGGCGCTCGAAGTCTATTTGTCGGGGCTCGCGGAAAATGCGCAATACCTGTGAGCGAAAGGTAAGTCTGCCCATTCAAGGCAGATGTTGCCAATTTTTGCCAAGCGCGGCATTTTTGACCGATGTCGACGATGAACATCTCGCTTCCCGAAGCCCTCAAGGCCTTTGTCGACCGGCAAGTCGACACGCGCGGCTATAGCACCAGCAGCGAATATGTGCGGGAATTAATCCGCAAGGATCAGGACGCCCAGCGTCTTCGCGAACTGCTTCTTGACGGCGCGGGTTCGCCGGCGACCGGGCCTGTCGATGCCGGTTATTTCCAAGACCTTCGCGACCGCATTGCGCAACGCAAGGCGTCGTGACCGCGAAGCCCGTCGTTCCGCGTGCCAAGGCGCGGAAGGATGCCGAACTTGCCGTCGATCACTACCTGAACGAAGCAACCCCGGACGTAGCCATCGATTTCGTCGATGCGCTTGAGCAGGCCTATGCCTTCATCGCCACGAACCCGGCAGCCGGCTCGCCGCCATGGTCGCATGAACTGAACTTGCCCGGGCTGAGAGCAATCCGGCTCAAGGGATTTCCGTGGCGCGTGTTCTACCTTGAATGCGAAACCCACGTGGATGCCTGGCGCGTGCTTCATGCCAAGCGCGATCTTCCCGCGTGGATGGATGACACGGACGAAAGCGACTAATCCAGCTTCGGCAGATAATGATCCCCGCGCGCGATGGCCTTGAACAGTTCGCCGTCGCGTCGCACCAGCAGCACCTTTTCATTCTGGACGAAGCGCTGGTCCGCATTGTCGGGCTCCAGCATCACGTAGTGCGTCTGCCCGAAATGGTCGGTGACTTTCGCGCGCGCCGGATTGCCCGGTGCGGCGGTGCCGATCACCACTTCCGCCTCACGCCCGACCAGGGCTGCCACGTTGATGGCGGTGGTCTCGTCCTTGGGCAGGATACGGCCGAGCGGGCGGGATATCGCGCCGGTGGCGGGCAGCGAGACCAGAGCGGAACCGGCGCTCACCAGCCAGGCAGACCAGGGCGCGCCGGTCAGCGCTTCCAGAAAATGCTGCCCGGCCATGCCGATCACGCCAAAGATCGACAGCAGGATCATCAGCCACATCATGAAAGGTATGCGGCCGACACCGATCAGCGAAAGTAGCCCGGCATCGACGGCCATGTCGCCGTCCACATCAATATCGACGTCCACATCCGCATCAAGATCGGCCCCGAGCAGGTCACTGATACCCACCAGTTGCAGCACCGCCAGCAGCGCCACTACGCCCAGCGCCACCGAGAACGGCAGGTAGGCTCATTGCCTCGATCTCGTCGGAAATGACGGCGAGGCCGTCGACCAGTTGTTCGGACGGGCTGGTGCCACCCGCGCCCGGCTTGCTGCGCAGCGCCGCCGGAATGCGGGTGTAGCTGTCCACCAGGCCCGGCAGATGCTCGGACAGCAGCTTGCGCACTTCGCGCGCGGCCGGGCCGTTCTCGTCCATCGCGGCGAGTTGCGGGGCGAGCTGTTCGAGACGCACACCGATCATGTCGATGGCATCGATCGCGGCCCCCGGCAGCGCACGGCGTTTGCCCTCCAGCCAGAGTTCGGCGGAGCCGGCAAGTTCGGGCAGGCTGGCGCTTTCGAGGTCTCCGGCATGGGTGCGCGGGGCCGCAGGGTAGATCGAGAGCATCACGAACGCCGCGATACCCAGCAGGATCGCGCTCATCGAGACGCCGAACGACAAGCCGCCCAGCGCCAGCGCGGCCACCAGTGTCGTAATCCAGATGCCCGACAGCGCGAAGAACGCGCGGCGGATGCGGCGCAGGCGAAAGCGCCAGCGCTCCTTGCGGGCGTTGTAGAGCCTCGCGGCGCGCTGGCGGCGGGCGGCGCGGATGATCTCCTGCGATACGCCGCGCGAGGATACGGGGGCGGGAGGCTGAGGCATGTCAGGCAATTCCTCCCTGTTCCCGCAGGGAATGGGGAGGGGGAAACCCGCAAGGCTGACGGAGGGGGTTTCCACCCCTCCACCACCCGCTACGCGGGCGGTCCCCCTCCCCATCGCTGCGCGACAGGGAGAACCTGGTAGAGATACGGCAGACCATTGCTGACTAGTCCACACCCTCCAGCAGCGAAGGCGCGGCCTTGCCCTCGGCGGTCACGCCTTCGGCCTGCCCCTGGGCACGGGCGATATAGGCCCTGGACTTGTCGATCTCGCCTTCCAGCGACGTGACCGTCTGCTTCATCGAATCGAGCGCTTTCAGCTTGAAGGTGTCGATCGAATCCATCGTGTCGTAGATGTTCTGGAACGCGCGGCTCAGCGTTTCGAGCGGGATCGTCGCACTGGAGGCTTGCTCGTGGATTCGCGCTGTGTTGTCCTTCAGCATCTGCCCGGTGCCGTCGATGATGTTGGCTGTTGTGGTGTTGAGCGCGGTGATCTGATCGAGCACCAGCTTCTGATTCGCCATCGCCTGCGCCACCGTGACCGCCGTGCGCAGCGCGCCAACGGTGGTGGTGGAAGCGCGGTCCACGCCCTTGATCAGCTCGACATTGTTCTTCTTCACCAGATCGAGCGCGAGATAGCCCTGCACCGTCACGGCCATCTGCGTGAGCAGGTCCTGCGTGCGCTGGCGCACATAGAACAGCGCGCTCTCGCGCACGGCCTTGGCCTTGGCGGGATCGGTGTGGTCGAGATCGTTGGCCTTGTGCTCGAGCGCCTCGTCGAGCGCCTTGGACATGAAGACCATCTGTTCGAGCTTGCCCATCGCCGCCCACAGATTCTGCCGCTCGACGTCGATCGCGGCATTGTCCATCAGCAGTTCGTCCTTGCCGTTCTGCAGACGGGTGAGGATGGCGCTGATGTGGCCCTGCGCGCTCTGGTAGCCCTCGAAGTAATTGCGCAGCTTGGAACCGAACGGGATGATGCCGAACAGCTTGCGCTTGGACAGCAGATCCCCCTTGGTCGAGGGATCGAGGTCCTCGACGGTGCGGCGCAGCTCGGCCAGATCGGTGCCGACACCCGCGTCCTTGTCCATCGCGCGGACCGGACGGTCGAGGAAACGGTTGGACTGACCGGCGGCCTCGGAAATCTCCTTGCGGCCCATATTGGTGATCTGGTCGACGCGGCGCCCGAACTCCGGCGAGTTCGAATCCTGCGAGACCAGATCCGTCACGAATTCATCGACCCGCACCTGCAGCTTGGTCTTCTGCTCGTCCCCCACCGGCACGAGACCGGCGGCACGCTCGGGCTTTACGGCCGGCACGGGATCGGGCGGCGTCAGCTTCAGCTCACCCGCGGTATCCTGCTCGGTCATCACGGCCATGTTGGGAAATCCTTGTCTTTCAAACCCCGGAACTTCCGGAAATCTAGAATTACCCGCCGCCGACTACAAGGAAAACCGGACCGGCTCGGACAGGGTGGTCGATGAACGTCAAATACGGATCGACATTCGTAGCAAAGTACCCCCGCCGTCCCGTTGGTGTCGAGCGACGTCGAGACACCAACGGATAGGGCACGCGCTAGCAGACGAACAGCGCGAGGTCATGACGATAAAGCCGTCCGCCGCCGCCAATCCCTGCCGCGCCAGCGCTCCGGTGAGCTTGTCCAGCGCGTTGTGCCGCCCCACGTCCTCGCGCGCCAGAAGCACGTCGCCAGCCTCGCTGCAGAACGCCGCCGCGTGGGTGGCACGGGTAAGACGGCCCAGCGGCTGGTGCCCGGCAAAATCATCGAGCGCGCGACGGATGGCTTCGGGCGTGGCCTCGCTGCTGCGGGACAACATCGGCAGTGGGCGCAGCGCGGCCTCCACCCCCTCGATCCCGCAGATGCCGCAGGAACTGTCTCCCACCCGCCGCCGCGCCCGCTCGAGAATCGGGCCGAGCCGGTCCGCCGGCAGATTGACGCGGGCGACGTGTCCCGTGCCCCACGCGCCGTTCTCCACCGCGTGCAGCGCGACCTCTCCCACCTCGTCCGGCCCGGCCAGCCCTTCAGCGACAAGGAACCCCGTCACGAAATCTTCCAGATCGAACGGCGTAGCCATCATCACGGCATAGGCAATGCCATTGGTCTCGATCGCCACCGGCACCTCGACCGGCACTGCCATGGCGTGCAGGGCATCCGCCGGGGCGTGGTAGGGGCTGCGGCGCACCTGCACATGTGCCACACCGCTTGCTGCATCGGGATGTTCCAGTTCGCTGCTCCTGCCTCAACCGGATGGCCACCGGGGGCTCCGGACACCCCTTAATAGCGCGGGACAACGGGAAGACCATGCCAGGCTCCCCCCACGTACAGAGCAGAATTTTCCACGCCCCCTTCGGGCAAAGGCGCGCACGATTATATCCTTAACTTTCACTTTCGGCGCAAATTTTGTCCATATTTCCCCATTTTTATATACATATCAGACATTCCCACCATCCCGGCGTCACTGTTCTGCAATCAGTCGGAACCCGGAACGGTTTCCCCTAAACGCGCCCCACATTCCGGCGTTGCGCACCAGAGCAAAGGGGCAGGCACGGCGCCTCCCGGAATGACCCGAAGGCCTGGTCATGGCGCCCCATCTCTATCCTGTTCAACAAGATCGGTACGCACCAAAATGAGTTGGCTCAGCAAGGTTCGCAATTCACTTTCCAGTCTGGCGAAACGCGACACGCCCGACAATCTCTGGATGAAATGCCCCAGCTGCGGCGAAATGCTGTTCGCGAAGGACTTCGAAGCCAATCTCTCGGTGTGCCCGCATTGCCAGCACCACGGCCGCATCGCCGCGCAGGCGCGTTTCGATCTGCTGCTGGATGCCGGCTATTCGATCCTGCCAACGCCCCGGGTGCCGGACAACCCGCTGGGTTTCCGCGACACCAAGAAATATTCGGACCGCATCAAGGCCGCCCGCGCCACCAACACCTTTCCCGAGGCCCTCACCAATGCCTGTGGCACGATCGACGGGCACAAGGCCGTGCTGGGCGTGCAGGACTTCAAGTTCATGGGCGGATCGATGGGCATGGCCGTGGGCGAGGCTTTCGTGGCCGGCGCCGAGCGGGCAATTGCCGAAAACTGCGCTTATGTGGTCTGCGCGGCGGCGGGCGGCGCCCGCATGCAGGAGGGCATCCTCTCGCTGATGCAGATGCCCAAGACAACCGTGGCCACCCGGCGCCTTGCCGTCGCGGGCCTGCCCTACATCGTGATCCTGACCGATCCCACCACCGGCGGCGTCACCGCGAGCTATGCCATGCTGGGCGACGTGCAGATCGCCGAGCCGGGCGCGCTCATCGGCTTTGCCGGACAGCGCGTGATCCAGGACACGATCCGTGAAAAACTCCCCGACGGCTTCCAGCGCGCCGAATATCTTCATGCCCACGGCATGGTGGACATGGTAATCCACCGCAAGGACCTGAAGACCACGCTGGCAACGCTGCTTGGTTACCTTGGACGAAAGGAAGTCGCGTGAATATCGATAGCGCCCTGGTTCGCGAGCTGGCCGAACTTCTGGCCGAAACCGGCCTCTCGGAAATCGAAGTGGAAGACGGTGACCGCAAGATCCGCGTGAGCCGCCAGATGATCCAGCAGATGGCCGCGGCCCAGGTTCCCATGGCCGCGCCTGCCATACCGACGGCGGCGGCTGCGGCTGCGGCCGAGGCAGCCCCCGCCGCCGCGCCGGTGGACGCGGTGAAGTCGCCCATGGTCGGCACCGTCTATCTGGCGCCGGAACCGGGCGCTGCGGACTTCATCTCGGTCGGCAAGGCCGTGAAGGCAGGCGACGTGCTGCTGATCGTGGAGGCCATGAAGGTCATGAACCAGATCACCGCGCCCAAGTCCGGCACGATCACTGCCATTCTCGTCGACAACCAGCAGCCGGTCGAATTTGACCAGCCGCTCGTGGTGATCGGCTGAGAACGGGGCGCTTCATGGCCATCAAACGCCTCCTGATCGCCAATCGTGGCGAAATCGCACTGCGCATCCACCGTGCCGCGCGCGAGATGGGCATCGAAACCGTGGCGGTGCACTCCACTGCCGATGCCGATGCGATGCATGTGCGCCTCGCCGATCATGCCGTGTGCATCGGCCCGCCGTCCGCGGCGAACAGCTATCTCAACGTTGCCGCGATCATCTCGGCGGCCGAGATCACGCACGCCGATGCGATCCATCCCGGCTACGGCTTCCTTTCGGAAAACGCCCGCTTTGCCGAGATCGTCGAAGCGCATGACATCGCCTGGGTCGGCCCCAAGCCCGAGCACATCCGCACCATGGGTGACAAGGTGGAAGCCAAGCGCACCGCCGGTGCCCTGGGCCTGCCGCTGGTGCCCGGTTCGGATGGCGCGATCGAGGACTTCGACGAGGCCCGCGCGCTGGCCGGGAAGATCGGCTACCCCGTGATCATCAAGGCCGCTTCGGGCGGCGGCGGGCGCGGCATGAAGGTCGTGAATTCGGCCGAGGAACTCGAAAGCCAGATGGGCCAGGCCCGCTCGGAAGCGAAAGCCGCGTTCGGCGATGCCACCGTCTATATGGAAAAGTACCTCGGCAATCCGCGGCACATCGAATTCCAGGTCTTCGGCGATGGCAACGGCAATGCCGTGCATCTGGGCGAGCGCGACTGCTCGCTGCAGCGCCGCCACCAGAAAGTCCTCGAAGAAGCGCCCTCCCCGGTGATCACGCCCGAAGAGCGCGAGCGCATGGGCGGCATCGTTGCCAGGGCCATGGCCGACATGGGCTATCGCGGCGCGGGCACGATCGAGTTTCTCTGGGAAAACGGCGAGTTCTACTTCATCGAGATGAACACCCGCCTGCAGGTGGAACATCCCGTCACCGAGGCGATCACCGGCGTCGATCTGGTGCGCGAGCAGATCCGCATTGCCGCAGGCAAGCCGCTGTCGTTCACGCAGGACGAGCTGGAGTTCAAGGGCCACGCCATCGAGTGCCGCATCAATGCGGAAGACCCGTGGAACTTCACCCCTTCGCCCGGTCTGGTGGAAAACTACCATGCGGCGGGCGGCATGAACGTGCGTGTCGATTCCGGGCTCTATGCCGGATACCGCATTCCGCCCTACTACGATTCCATGATCGGCAAGCTGATCGTCTCCGGCCGCACCCGCAAGGGCGCGATCATGCGCCTGAAGCGCGCGCTGGAGGAAATGGTGATCGGCGGCGTCAAGACCTCGATCCCGCTGCATCAGGCGCTGCTGGAAGACCCCGAGTTCAACAGCGGCGACTATACGATCAAGTGGCTCGAAGAGTGGCTGGCGAAACGAAACGGCTGAACGGACTAGACTGACATGATTTCGTTCCTGGACTTCGAAAAGCCGATTGCCGAACTGGAAATGCGCATCGCCGAACTGCGTGCGACGGCGGACGGCAGCGACCTCGATATCGAGGCGGAAATCGGCAAGCTCGAAAAGAAGAGCACGTCGCTGCTGGCCAGCACCTATGGCAAACTGTCCCCGTGGCAGAAGACGCAAGTCGCCCGCCATCCGCAGCGCCCGCACTTCGTGGACTACATCCGGCTCGTCTTCACCGATTTCGTGCCGCTGGGCGGTGACCGTCTCTATGGCGAGGATGCCGCGATCATCGGCGGACTGGCCCAGCTTAACGGCCGCAAGGTGATGGTGATCGGCCATGAAAAGGGCCACGACACCGCCAGCCGCATCAAGCACAATTTCGGCATGGCCAAACCCGAAGGCTACCGCAAGGCGATCCGCCTGATGGAAATGGCGAGCAAGTTCGGCCTGCCGGTCGTCACACTGGTGGATACCGCAGGCGCCTTCCCCGGCGTCGAGGCCGAAGAGCGCGGCCAGGCCGAGGCCATTGCCCGCTCGACCGAGGCCTGCCTTGCGCTGCAAGTGCCGATGGTCGCCGCGATTGTCGGCGAAGGCGGCTCGGGTGGCGCCGTGGCGATTGCCAGCGCCAACAAGGTGCTGATGCTGGAACACGCGGTCTATTCGGTGATCTCGCCCGAGGGGGCCTCGTCGATCCTGTGGCGCACGCCGGACAAGGCCGCCGATGCCGCCACGGCCATGAAAGTGACCGCGCAGGACCTGCTGAGCCTCAATGTGATCGACGGCATCGTGCCCGAGCCCGTGGGCGGCGCCCACCGCGACCCCGCCCGCACCGCGCGCGCGCTGGCCGATGCGCTGGGACGCGAACTTTCCGCGCTGGACGGCATGGCCCCGGCAGACCTGCTGCGCCAGCGCGAGGAGCGGTTCCTGGCGATCGGGGCGTTGTAAATTTCGCACGTCGGAACGGCGGCACCGCGCAGAAACCGCAATCCTCGTCATCCCCGCGCAGGCGGGAATGGCGAAGGTTTCATGAAATCGGCTGAATTCGGTTCCGTTCGTGTCGGGCGCAACGGACTGCCCCTATCCCCTCCAAAGGCGTGCACATTATGCGCGCGCCTTGTCCGGTTATTGGCAATGGACGCAACACCCCCCAACCGATAGGCAAAAGGCCCGGCAGAACCCTTGCGGCAGCAGGGGCAGACAAGCCGCTCACGAACGGCGGCGGACCGGCAAACGGGGTCAGAACATTCCATGAGCCTGAAACGGCGTCTTCCCATCGGCAGCAGCGTGCTTGCGGCAAGCGCGCTGATCACGGCTGCGGCGGTCTATGCCGCGCAGGATAGCGCTGCAGACAGCGCCCTGCCCGCAGCCGCACCATCCAGCACCGCCGAAGCGCGGGCCGCGATGATCGAGCCAATGCTCGATAAATACTGTTCGCGCTGCCACAACGATTTCGATCTCGCGGCCAGCCTTTCGGTCGAGGATCTCAAGGCGAGCGACATCCGCACCGGCAAGCATGCCGAAGCCTGGGAAAAGATCCTGCGCCGCGTCGCCGCGGGTGAAATGCCGCCCCATTCCAAGCCGCAGCCCGATCCGGCGATGCGCGCCGCCTTCGTGCAGTGGCTGGGCCAATCGCGCGCCAGCTTCGCCGCCGCCCACCCCGATCCGGGCAAGGCCACGCTGCGCCGCCTCAACCGCTACGAATATGCCAATGCCGTGCGCGACCTGCTCTCGCTCGACGCCGATTTCAGCCGCGAGCTGCCGCAGGACAATTCGGGCTTCGGCTTCGACAACATCGCCGACGTGCTCACCGTCTCGCCCACGCTGATGGAGCGCTATGTCGCCCTCGCGGGCAAAGTCGGGCGGCTGGCAACCGGCCTCACCTCGCGCCGCGAATTCGTGACGACCTGGCAGGTGCCCAAGGACGGTTCGGTCAAGAACTCGGGCGTGCCCGCCTATAACGAGCGGGCGAGCGCGGACCTGCCGCTGGCCTCGCGCGGGGGCGGGGCCTTCCGCTATTTCGCACGGTACGACGGCGAATACGAAATCACCGCCTGGCTCAATGCCAACACCAACAACGAAACCGATCGCCTGACCGAAGACCGCTATTCGGTGCGCGTTCCGGTGAAGGCGGGCGCGCATCTCGTGGGCCTTTCGTTCCGCCGCCGGATCTGGCCGGACGAGACGGTGCAGACGCTGCACAACGATACCGACAAAGTGCCGCTGCCGCGCGATCCGCCGCAGATGCTCCCGCTCGATGTCTGGGTGGATGGACAGCGCGTTTCTACACTGGAAGTGCCCTCTTACCGGATGCACCAGCGCTATTCGCAGCAGAATTTCCCCCGCGACGTACTGCAGATCGATGTCGCCGGGCCCTACGGCGCCAGCGGCGTGCCCGATACGCCCAGCCGCCGCGCGATCTTCACCTGCCACCCCAAGAGAGCCGGGCAGGAAGAGGCCTGCGCGCAGGAGATCGTCTCCACCCTCGCCCGCCGCGCCTGGCGCCGTCCGGTCGGCGCGTTCGATATCGCCCCGGTCATGCGCATCTACGCGCAGGAACGCGCCGCATCGGATTTCGAACACGGCGTGGAAGCCGCGCTGGAGGCGATCCTCGTCTCGCCCGAATTCCTCTTCGTGATGGAGAGCGATCCGGCGGGCAGCTTGCCTGGCAGCGTCCACACCGTGTCCGATCTGGAACTGGCCACCCGCCTTTCGCTGTTCCTTTGGAGCAGCATCCCCGACGAGCGCCTGCTGACGCTGGCCGAGCGCGGCAAGCTGCGCACGCCCGGCGTGCTCGATGCCGAAATCACGCGGATGCTGGCCGATCCCAGGGCCAGGGCGCTGACCGCCAATTTCGCCGGGCAATGGCTCTACTTGCGCAATCTCGATCAGCAAAAGCCGGACATCGACGTCTTTCCGAAATTCGACACGCGCCTGAAACAGGCCATGGCGACCGAGACGGAAATGTTCTTCGCCAGCGTGCTGTCCGGCAACCGCCCGGTGACCGACTTCATCGCCTCGGACTATATCTTCCTCAACCAGCGGCTGGCCGAACACTACGGCATTCCCGGCGTCACCGGCACGGCCTTCCGCAAAGTGCGCCTCAAACCCGAATGGCATCGCGGCGGGCTGCTGGGGCAGGCGAGCATCCTCACCGTCACGTCCTATAACAACCACACGTCCGTGGTGAAACGCGGCAAGTGGATTCTCGACAATATCCTCGCCTCTCCCCCGCCTCCGCCGCCGCCCAACGTGCCCGCGCTCAAGACCGAGCATGACGGGCGCCTGCT
The DNA here is from genome assembly GCA_037384205.1 of Novosphingobium sp. Classification (GTDB taxonomy): domain Bacteria; phylum Pseudomonadota; class Alphaproteobacteria; order Sphingomonadales; family Sphingomonadaceae; genus Novosphingobium. The sequence goes on from JARROF010000092.1 coordinate 17,166, forward strand.
GAGCGCGCGCGAACAGCTCGAACTGCACCGCGCCAATCCCACCTGTGCCGCCTGCCACGTGAAGATGGACCCGCTGGGTTTTGCGCTCGAAAACTTCAACGCCGTGGGCGGCTGGCGCACCGTGGATGCGGGCCAGCCGATCGACAGCGGCGCGGTGCTGCCCGACGGCACGAAATTCGCAGGCATCTCCGGTCTCCAGACAATCCTGCTGAACCGCAAGGACGCGTTCGCGCGGGCCTTTACCGAGCGGCTGATGATCTATGCCCTCGCACGCGGCCTCGGTCCGCAGGACATGCCCGAAGTGCGCGCGATCGCGGGCGATGCCGCCGCAGATGGCTACCGCGTGCGGTCCATCATCAAGGGCATTGTCACCAGCCCCGCCTTCACCATGCGCAAGACGCCGGAACCGTTCAAAGCGGCTTACGGGAGACGTGACAGGCTGTCTTTCGCGTCCCTCCCCATGCAGGAAGAAGCCCCGTGAAATGAGAATCACCCGCAAGCCCCTCTCCCGCCGCACCGTACTGCGCGGTGCGGGCACGGCCATGGCCCTGCCGTTCCTCGAAGCGATGATGCCCAGCGCCCGCGCGGCGGACATCGGCTCGCGGCCCAAGCGGCTGCAGGTGTTCTATTCGCCCAACGGCATGACCATGCCCGAGTACCGCCCCACGGGCGAAGGCACCGGGTTCACCCTGCCTTCCACGCTGGAGCCGCTGGAGCCGCACAGGGACAGCATCGCGTTCATCACCGGGCTGGGCCATCCGCAGGCGGCGGCGATGGGCGATGCGCCCGCCGGGCACGGCCGCTCCTGCCCGGCGTTTCTCACCGGCGCCCACGCGCGGCAGACCGAGGGGCCGGACATCCGCTGCGGCACCTCGATGGATCAGGTCTTCGCCGCGCATCTGGGTAATGCCACCCAAATCCCCTCGATGGAACTGAGCATCGATTTGCCGAGCATGGCGGGAAGCTGCGACATCAATTACTCCTGCGCCTATACCAACGGCATTTCCTGGCTGACGCCCACCGTGCCGCTGCCGGTGGAAGCCAACCCGCGCGCGGTGTTCGAGCGCCTGTTCGGCGATGGCGAAGCGCTCGACAAGAAAAGCCGCCTCGCCCGGCTGCGCAAGCAGGCCTCCATCCTCGATTTCGTGATGGAGGATACTGCACGCCTTTCCGGCAGGCTGGGCATGGAAGACCGGCGCAAGCTGGACGAATACCTCGACGCCACCCGCGCCATCGAAAAGCGCATCCAGCGCGCGGAAACCTCTCCCCCGCCCAGGCAGGCCGCCGCCATGACGCAGCCCCCCGGCATTCCCGATGACTTCGCCGAACACGTGAAGCTGATGATCGACTTGCAGATCCTTGCCATGCAGGCGGACATGACGCGGATAGGCACGTTCATGATCGGCCGCGAACTGTCCAACCGCACGTACCCCGAAATCGGCGTGCCGGATTCGCACCACATGCTGAGCCATCACGGGAACAACCCCGACAAGATGCGTCAGCTTGCGAAAATCAATCGCTATCACATGACCTTCTTCGCCTATGCCCTGCAGCGCATGAAGGAGACGAAGGATGGCGAAGGCTCGCTGTTCGACCGCACGCTGGTGATCCGCGGATCGGCATTCGGCGATTCCAACGAGCACGATTTCACAGACCTGCCCGTCGCCGTGTCTGGCGGGCTGGTGCAGGGCGGACGCCATGTGCGAGTGGAGCACGGCACCACCATGTCCAACCTGCTGCTGGCCGGGCTCAACCTGCTGGACGTGCCGGTGACTTCCTTCGGAGACAGCACCGGGCCGTTGCAGGAACTGGCCCGTGCGTAGGCCCCGGTCGAATATGCCGACCTCTCCTCGCGCTCACCCCGAGCCTGTCGAAGGGTCTGGGTTCCAGCGCTGCGACAATGTCCTTCGACAAGTTCAGGCCGAGCGGAGGTGGTGCAAATTTCGCAAGGTCGTCTCAGCGTTGGTTTCCATCGTCTACCTTGCATCCACGGCGACCATTCATGCTCGTACGTCCAGCACGCCCGATGCCCTTGCCCGTGCTATCCGGGCGGACGACATCGCAAGTACCGCAGCGGTCCTCGAAGCCGGAACCAGCGTGAATGCAGCGCTGGCCTATAGCGAAAGCCCCCTCGCCCGCGCCATCGAAACGCAGGACCCGGCGCTGGTGACGACGCTGCTGCGCCACGGCGCGAAGCCGGACATCGCCGATGCCCTCGACCTCACCCCGCTGGCCCTTGCCTGCGAGCGCGGCAATGGCGCTATCGTCGATGCCCTGCTCGATGCCCGTGCGAATGTCCGCAAGACCGGACCGGACGGCACCAGCCCACTGGCGGTCTGCGCCCGTTTCGCCCCGGGCGCCACGGTCACGCGGATGCTGGCCATGGGCGCGAAAGCCGATGCGGCCGACGCACGCGGGCAGACGCCGCTGATGTGGGCGGCCTCTTCCGGCAATCTCGACGCCATGGCGGCGCTGCTGAAGGCGGGAGCCAGGGTCAACCGGGTGACGCCGGGGCGCTTCACGCCGCTGGCCTTCGCGATCAAGAGCGGGGTTCCCGAAGCCGCGAAACTGCTGCTCGATGCCGGAGCCGATGCATCCTGGCGCGGGCCGGAGAACACCAGCGCGGTGCAGCTTGCGATGTACCAGACGAACTGGGGCGCCGCCGCCCTCCTGGTGAAACACGGCGCCGCAGACCTTTCCGCGCATGACCGCAACGGCTACCAGCTCCTCCATGTGGCGGCCGCTGGAGGCGATGCCAGGCTGGTGGCGCTGCTGCTGACGGAAGGCGCCGATCCCAACGGCCTTACCGGCCCCTCGAAGATCAAGTGGGTTACGGAGGCCAATTTCGGCATGCCTCCGCCACCCGTCCCGCCCACGCCGCCACTGCTAATCGCGGCGCAAAACGGGCAGACCGGCGTGATGAAGCAGCTTGCCGAAGCCGGGGCGAACACCGCCTTCGTCGCCGAGAACGGCACCAACGTGGTACTCGCCGCCGCGCATAGCCGCAGCCCGGAGGCGCTGAACTATGCGCTCGGTCTCGCGCCGGATGCCAATGTCGCCGATGCCAATGGCATGACGCCGTTGCATCTGCTGCTCTACGGCGGCTGGCACCCGCAGCTCGAAGCGATGTTGCGCGTCCTCGCCGAACACGGCGCACGCACCGACATCCCCAACAAGTCTGGCAAGACCGCCGCGCAAGTTGCTCAGGGCGGGCTGACGACAGTTCGTGACGTCTATCGCCATGTCTTTGCAGCCAGACCATAATTTGTGTTAGCACCTGCAGCATCCTGCCTCTCTCACTCAGGAATAGACCATGACCCGATCCAAAATCGCTGCCCTTACCGCTCTTGGCCTTGCCGTTGCCGCCGTAACCGGCAGTGCGACGCTCGCCACCGCCGCGCCTTCGGCCGGCACCACGATCGCTACCCGCAAGGCCAACTTCAAGAAGATGGGCGCCGCGATGAAGGCCCTGAAAGGCGAGCTTTCGGGCACGCCGGACAAGGCCGCCGTGCTCAAAGCCGCCAAGACCATCGCCGCGACAGGCCGCGTTCAGGCCAAACTCTTCCCCGCAGGCACCGGCCCCTCCTCGGGCGAAAAAACCGACGCCCTGCCCGCCATCTGGACCAGGCGCGCGGACTTCGACGCCGGAATGACCAAGCTGGTGGCCGAAGCCGACAAGCTGATCGCGGTCGCCAACACCGGTGATGCTGCTGCCATGCAGGCACAGTTCCGCGCGGTGGGCGGCACTTGCGGCGCCTGCCACAAGCAGTTTCGCGCCGACTGAGCGGACGCGCAGCCATGAGCGAAACCCCGGCAACGGCCCGCATCTGGGACCCCGCGATCCGCCTGTTCCACTGGCTGCTGGTCGGTTTCGTCGGCTTTTCGTGGTGGACCGGCGAACAGCATGACATGGAATGGCACCGCCTGTCCGGCTACGCTATTCTCGCCCTGCTGGTCTTCCGTCTGTTCTGGGGATTCGCCGGGCCGCACACCGCGCGTTTCGGCCAGTTCGTGAAAGGTCCGGGCGCCGTCCTCGCTTATGCGAAGACGCTCGGCAGCAAGCAGGCCCACGCCGCCGACGGGCATAACCCACTCGGCGGCTGGAGCACGCTGGCGCTGATCGGCGTGCTGCTGGTGATGGTAGTGGCCGGGCTTTTCGCCATCGATGTCGATGGCTGGGACGGCGGGCCGCTGTCTGACTACATCACTTTCGATCAGGGCCGTGCCTTCGCCGCATTCCACGAGACGGTGTTCAACGTGATCCTGGCGCTGGTGGCGCTGCACATAGCGGCAATCGCCTTCTACGCGGTGTGGAAACGCCAGCGGCTCGTGCCCGCAATGATCACCGGCAAGCGCCAGCTGGAAGCGGGCGAAACCGTGCAAGAGCTGCGCTGGTCTCCGGTACTGGCGCTGGTGGGCCTGGCCCTTGGCGTGGCCGCGGCCTGGGCCGCTTCAACCGGCTTGCGGTTTTAACCCACCATCCTCCCTGTTCCCGAAGGGGATGGGGAGGATTTATCGGCGCACATCGGTCCGCCCCGGCACCAGCAGGTTCAGCGTCACCGCCGCCGAAAGCGCGCCCGAGCCGAGCAGGATACGCAAAGTCTCGGGCAAGTGCTGCAGCGCTTCCGGCTCCAGTTGAAGGCCCAGCGCCAGCGACAGCGACACGCCGAAGATCAGCATGTTGCGCTGCGTCGCCTCTTCATCTTCCACTACGCTATCGGGCGGGAGGCCACCCTCGCTCTCGGCCACGCTCATCGAGCCGCGCGCGGCATGGATCGAATCGTCAAGCCGCACGC
>JARROF010000093.1:0-16163 GCA_037384205.1 Novosphingobium sp.
CCCCAAATAGCCCGCTATTTTCGGAAACGAAAATTAGCGAAAAAGTGCGAAGCAAAAACAAGCCATCATCCCACCAATGAGATGGGGCCTTTCCGGGAGGGATTTACCTTGCGCACCAGTCACCTGACCATGCTCGTCTCCACCAGCATTGCCGCCGTCTTCGCAATTCCTGCTGCGGCTCAGGATCAGCCAGCGGCCGAGTCGGCCCTGAGCGATCCCAACGAGATCATCGTCACCGCCCAGAAGCGCGAACAGAGCGTGCAGGATGTGCCGATCTCGATCACCGCCGTCTCTGGCTCTTCGCTCGGCACGCTGCAGATGAGCAGCGGCACCGAACTTGCCCGCCAGACGCCCAACCTTTCGGTCAGCGTGCTTGGCAACGAAGACCAGCCCAAATTCTCGATCCGCGGCATCGCCCAGTCGGCGTTCGATCTCAACGCCTCTTCCCCCACCGGCATCTTTTACGACGAAGTCTTCGTCCGCGCGTCGTTTCTCGGCGGCGCGCAGCTGTTCGACATGGACCGCGTCGAGGTGCTCCGCGGCCCGCAGGGCACACTGTTCGGCAAGGAAACCGTCGGCGGCGCGGTCAGCTATATCACCCGCGCGCCGCAGTTCGATACCTCGGGCTTCATTTCCGGCGAACTTGGTGACTACAGCTACGTTAGCCTGCAGGGGGCGGCGAATACCCAGCTCGTCGACGATCGGCTCGCCCTGCGCGTCTCGTTCAACACCGCCAACAGCGACGGTTTCGTCAAGAACCTGCAGCCGGGCGGACGCGACAAATCGAACCTCAACAAGGTCGCCATCCGCGCGGCGCTCAAGTACAGGGACGATGCCGGTTTCGACGCGACCTTGCGCTACACCTATACCCGCAGCTCGCCCGAAGCCGTCGGCACCAACGTCACGGGCTACCTGCCCGGCAACACCGACGCGTTCGGGTCCGATCCGCGCCGCGATCCCACGACCGGTAAGCTGCTGGGCGCGCGCGAAGGTTACTACAATCGCGACGGGCGCATCCGGGTGCGCGGCGATGGTGTAAGCCTTACCCTTCACAAGGATTTGGGCGATGTCACGCTCACCTCGATCTCGTCCTATCTCAAGGGCTACTTCCTCAACGAAGTGGATGGCGATGGCAGCGCAGCGAACCTGCTGGCCCTGGATTTCAAGGCCAGGACGAAGGAATATTCCCAAGACCTGCGCCTTACGACCCAGTTCGATGGGCCATTCAACCTGATCGCGGGCCTCTATTATTTCCGCGACACCTTGGACAACCTGTTCCACGTTTCACAGTTCGCCGGCGCGTTCGATGCGCGGCAGACCTATTTCCAGACGCGCGACTCCTACGCAGGCTATATGGACGGGACCTTCGATTTCTCGCCCACCTTCAGCCTCTATGGCGGTATCCGACTGACGCATGACAAGGCGACCATGCGCAATTTCCGTTCCGTCGTGAATGTTCCCGGCCTTGGTATTCCCAATACCAATCTGGACTATTCCGAAACGCAACCGACCGGCCGGCTTGGCGTGCGCTATAAACCTTCGTCCAATCTGATGGCCTTTGCGCAATATTCCCGTGGATACCGCAGCGGCGGCTTCAACGGCGGCGCGCTGGTCTTTCCCGGCGATCTGAGCACGGCAAAGCCGGAATTCCTCGATGCCTATGAAGTTGGCCTGAAAAGCCGCCTGTTCGACCGGCATGTGACGCTGAACCTCTCGGCGTTCCACTATCAGTTCAGGGACCAGCAGTTCGTGAACTCGGTCTCGGTGATCAACCAGGCGCTGATCAACGCAGGGCGCTCCCGGATTAACGGGCTCGAAGCCGAGATCAATGCCAGGCTCACGCCGCAGTTTCGTCTTTCGGCAGGTTTGGGCTTGCTCGATGCGAAGTACACCCGTCTCGTCCTCAGCGGTATCGATCTTGCCGGCAACCGCATGATCGAGGCCCCCAAGTTCTCGCTGAACGCTGCTGCCGATTACACTGTACCGCTCAGCGGATCGGCCGAGCTGACGCTGCATGGCGACATGGTCCACAAAAGCTCGCAGTTCTTCACCGCATACAACGACAAGCTCTTTCCCTTCAGCCTGGGCCGCACGCCCGGCTTTGAGGAATACAACGCCCGTATCGGCGTTTCCTTCGATAACGGAAATTACGAAATCGGTCTGTGGGGGAAGAACCTGAGTGACAACAAGACGCTCGCCGGGATCGGAATCGAGACCAACACCAAACTGCGCTTCGGCACCGTTCCCTATCCTCGCCGTTATGGCCTGGACTTCCAGGCGAAGTTCTGAAGATGGCCGGCCTCTTCAGGAATGACAGAAAAGCAGGGGCGTTCGTCGCCCTTGCCGCTCTGCTCGCGGCCATTGCCGGCATGTTCGTGGCATCGACCATTCAGGCCAGCAACGGGGTGACCGTTTCGGAGGTGCATTTCCGCGGGAGCAGCGGTGCCCGGATGCGGGGATTGCTGTTCCGGCCGCAAGGCGCGACGCGCGAAAAGCCCGCGCCCGCCATCCTCGCGGTGCACGGCTATCTCAACAGCGCAGAGATGCAGGGCAACTTCGCCACCGAATATGCCCGGCGCGGGTATGTCGTGCTCGCGCCCGATCAGCGTGGGCATGGCGGTAGCGCTCCGGTCACCTTTGCCGATGGTTTTGGTGGTCCCGATGCGCTGGCCTACCTGCGGAGCCTGCCGTTCGTCGACCGCGGCAATATCGGCCTTGAAGGCCACAGCATGGGCGGCTGGGCCGTATTGAGCGCCGCCAAGGCCTATCCCGATGGCTACCGTTCGCTTATCCTTGAGGGTTCCAGCGTCGGCGCACCTTTCGCACCGGAGGGAACCCGCGCATTCCCCAAGAACCTGCTTGTCTGGCCGCCTCTATGGCCGCATCGCGGATGGCAGCGCGCGAATGCTGCTGACACCCCCTGTTACCCACGCCTGGCTGCACGAATCCTCGGCCGGCATTACTCCGGCGCTTGAATGGTTCGGCAAGACTCTGAAAGGCGCGCGGCCCCTGCCGGCGCAGGATCAGATCTGGCCGTGGCGCGAAGCGGGCGATTGCATTGCGCTGCTGGCAATTCCGCTCCTGATCGCGGGCCTGCTGACCATCTCGGGCAGCGGTATCGCCGGCAACATCCGTCCGGCGCAGGACCCTTTGGCGGCCGTGCCGTCCCTGAGGCGCAAAGCCGAACTTGCCGTAATCGCCATTCTCCCGGCCCTGCTTTTCATTCCCGCCTGCAGGGCTGTCGAGGTTGTGCTGGGCCAGAATGCCCTGTTCCGGCAGACTTTCACCAACCAGTTCGCCGGATGGGCCTTGTTGTGCGCGGTACTCTCAGCGCTTGCCCTGCGCCGCAAGGGAGCCTCGCTGGAGCTGGGGAAACTGGCCAAGGCCCTGCCGGTTGCCTTGTTCGCCTTGCTTCCGGCCTATGTTCTGGTGGCCGCCGGGGACAAGCTTTTGCATGTCAATCCTTCCTGGTGGTTCATAACCATTCGCCCGCTCACGCCGGAAAGGATGCGCGATTTCTTCCTCTATGCGCCGTTCTTTGTGGCGAGCAGCCTTTCCTCGCTGCGTCTGGTGCAGGTCGTGTCGCCGCTTGACCAGGGGTCTCTGACGGGTTCGGCCGCACGCGCGATGGCGGCTCTCGCGGGCGGCTTCGTGCTGTTCCTGGCCGCGCAATATGGGGTTCTTGCGCTGACCGGGCATCTCTTGACGCCGACCGAGGGGCTGCGCACGATTTCCGCGATCGGCTTTGCCGTGTTCCTCGCCTTCGTCGGCCTGTTCGGGGCAGTTTCCCAGCGCCAGTTCGGCTCGGTCGTGCCCGGTGCACTGGTTTCAGGTCTGTTCGTTGGTTGGGTGCTTGTTGCCACGCAGCCGATCGGAGCCTGAGATGATCTTTGCGTTGGCAATTCTTGTCGCCGCACCGCTTGGCGGTACGATCAGCGGTCCGGCCCTGAACGGAACGGTCGTTCCCGGCGGGGCGGACCGGCAACTGATCCGCAAGGATGGCTGCACGGAAGTTTTCGCCGATTGTTTCATCCGCGCAGAAGACAAGGCCCTGATCCATGTGCGCAACGTGGGCCTTGCCTGCGCCGCCGACAGCGAGCGTCATGCCTATGGCCGGGCGAACCCCGTCCTCACTGCGCCCTCGGGCAAACACGAATGGCTCAACAAGTCGGTCTTCGACCTCGCCGATCGAACCTGTGATGGTTGGCGGCCAGCTTCGCCAGGTGATTGTGCGATTCCATGAAGCCCTTTGATCCGAGCACCTCTCCTGTCCGGTTTGGTCTCTGCGGAGATTGTGTCTATGCGGAATCGCATGCTTCGACCATCCAAATCATACGCAAACGCCTCTCGGGATATGGCGGCTGTGCGACAAGTTCGGCTGGTCGAGCATCTTGGCGGTGCAGGGCATGCCAAGGTGGAGGATCTGGCCCGGTTGCTGGGCGTGACGCCACAGACGATCCGCGGCGATTTGCGCCAGCTGGACGAACAGGGTGTCGTTTCACGCGTGCGCGGCGGCGCCATGCTCCGCTCGCGGCCGATGCCAAAGGCAGGATCGGCGAAGCAGCGGCCGCGCTCGTACCCGATGGCGTTTCACTCTTCATCAATATCGGCACCACCGTGGAAGCGGCTGCCAGCTTCCTTGTCCAGCGACAGCGGCTGATGGTCGTCACCAACAATCTCAATGTCGCCGAGATTCTTGCCGATGCGCGGGGTATCGAGGTCATCGTGGCGGGCGGCCGGCTGCGGGCAGAGGACCGCGCTGTGGTTGGCCCGCTCGCGGTCGATTTCCTCGGTGCCTTCAAGGTGGATTACGCGGTGATCGGAGCGAGCGCGCTCGACGCCGATGGCAGCCTGCTCGATTTCGACATAGACGAGATCAAGGTCTCGCAATCGATCGTCGCGCATGCCCGCCATGTTATCCTTGTCGCGGATTCGTCGAAGCTTTCCCGCCACGCGCCGGTGCGCTTCGCGACGATGCACGACGTCGACACGTTCGTGACCGACCGGATAACCGATCCGCGCCTTGTGCAGGTCTGTGCCGAAAAGGGCGTTCGGGTCGTCGAGACCGATCCGGCCTGATCCGGGCGCGCTGCAGAGGGTTTTCCCCCACCGCGACCTGCCGCGCAGCGCCGCTGTTCCGGGCGGACCGGGCAGCGACTTGATGCCAACGCAATCAACAGAGCCGATGATGACCCCTGCTTCCAGACCCCTGCGCTATCTCGAACACTTCGAATTCGCACTGGTGCGGGAATCGCTGGCGGAGCGGGAGCGCCTGTGGAAGATCGCCCCGCATGTGGTCCGGCCGATGCGCTTCGTCCTGCCGCACCGTCCGGGTCTGCGCCCGCGCTGGCTGCTGCGGCTTGGGCTGTTCCTCTACGACCATATCGGCGGCCGCCGCAAGCTGCCGCCAACCCGCACGCTTGACCTCACGGCGCACGAGGCCGGAAAGCCGCTGAAGGATGGTTTCCGCACTGCCTTTGCCTATTCCGACTGCTGGGTCGACGATGCACGCATGGTCCTGCTCAACTTGCGCGATGCGGCCGATCGGGGGGCAACCGTGCTGCCGCGCACACCGGTTGCCGGTCTTGAGCGGGAACAGGATCTCTGGCGCATCCGCGCGAGCGACGGCACGCATTATGCCGCGCGCGCGGTGGTGAATGCCGGAGGCCCGGCCGTGCTGGACGTGCTTGACCTGGCCGGCCAGCGCGGCAGCCAGCGCATGCGTCTGGTACGCGGCTCGCACATCGTCGTGCCCCGCCTGTTCGACCACGATTTTTCCTATTTCTTCCAGCTCCCCGATGGCCGCATCTTCTTTGCCATTCCCTATGAGCAGGACTTCACGATGATCGGCACGACCGATGCCGATCACACCGGTTCGCTCACCGACGTCAGGCCCGATGCTGCAGAGATCGCTTATCTGTGTGAGGGCGCGAACGCCTATTTCCGCCAGCAGATCACGCCCGCCGACGTCGTCTGGAGCTTTGCCGGCGTGCGCCCGCTGGTCGACGACGGATCGGGCCGTCCCGAGGCGGCGACGCGCGGTTACCGGCTGGACCTTTCCGGTGCCGAACAGGGGCCGCCGCTGCTCAGCGTGTTTGGCGGCAAGCTCACCACCTATCGCCATCTCGCGCAGTCGGCGGTCGATCTCCTCGCCAGCCGGGTGCCGGAACTGGCAGGCCCGGGCTGGACCGACAGCGCACCGCTTCCCGGCGGCGATTTCGCGATGGAAGGGGCCCCCGCGCTGGCCGACGATCTCATCGCGCAATACCCGTTCCTGCAGCGCGGCTGGGCACGGCGCCTCGTCACCTCCTACGGCACGCTTGCCTGGAAGGTGCTGGGCGATGCGCGGACATTGCAGGATTGCGGCATCCACTTCGGCCATGGCCTGACGGCACGCGAGGTGGACTATCTGATCGCGCGGGAATGGGCGCGCGAGGCTGACGACATCCTGTGGCGGCGCAGCAAGCTGGGGCTGCATCTTTCCGCCGCGCAAGTGGCCACCCTTCAAGCCTACCTGCATGCCGAAACGGGAGAGTCATGATGAAGGCAGTGCTGGCAATCGATCAGGGCACGACCTCGACCCGCGCCCTGATTGTCGACGAAAACGGCGCGATAGCGGCCAGGGCGCAGATCGAATTGCCCCAGTCCTATCCGCGGACCGGCTGGGTGGAACACGATCCGGAGACGATCTGGCGCGATGTCGTGGCTACCGCGCGGCAGGCTCTCGCGCAGGCCGCCGAACGCGGGCTTGAGGTTGCCGCGATCGGCATCGCCAACCAGCGGGAAACCTTCGTGGTCTGGGACCGCGCCAGCGGCAAGGCCGTTCATCCCGCCATCGTCTGGCAGGACCGGCGCGGAGCCGGCCTGTGCGATCGCCTGATCGGCGAAGGCGTGGAGCCGGATGTGAGCGCGCGCAGCGGCCTGCTGCTCGATTCCTACTTCTCGGCCAGCAAGCTGGCCTGGCTTCTGGAATCCGATCCGGGATTGCGGCGCAGGGCGGAAGCGGGCGAACTGGCCTTCGGCACGATCGATTCCTTCCTGCTGTGGCGGCTGACGGGAGGCCGCGTCCATGCGACCGATCCCAGCAATGCCGCGCGCACCTTGCTGTTCGACATCGTGCGGATGGAATGGTCGGACGATCTGTGCGCCCTGTTCGGCATTCCTCGGGCGATGCTGCCACACGTGCGCGACAACGATGCGCCGTTCGGCACTGCCGATACCGCCATTCTGGGCCGGGCGCTGCCGATAACGGGCATGGCCGGCGATCAGCAGGCGGCGATGATCGGGCAAGGCTGCCTCGAGCCCGGACAGGTCAAGATTACTTACGGCACCGGGGCCTTCGCCCTGATGCACACCGGAGAGACCATCAGCCGTTCGCGTCACCGGCTGCTGTCCACGGTTGCCTACCGTGTCGGGGGGCGTACCTGCTATGCGCTGGAAGGGTCGATCTTCGTGGCGGGGGCCGGCGTGCAGTGGCTGCGCGACCGGCTCGGCATCATCGCCTCGGCAGCCGAGACCGAAGCGCTGGCCCGCAGCATTCCGGGCAACGACGGCGTCTATCTCGTTCCTGCCTTTGCCGGGCTGGGTACGCCGCACTGGGATTCCCAGGCCCGCGCCGCCCTTTGCGGCATGACACTGGGCACGGGCGCGGCACACGTCGCCAGGGCCATGCTGGAGGCGGTCGCCTATCAGAGCGACGAACTGATCGAAACCATGCGTCAGGACACCGGGCTGCGCGCCGATCTGGTCCGGATCGACGGCGGAATGGCGCACAACGCATGGCTCTGCCAGTTCCTGGCCGATGTGCTGGCAACACGCATCAGGCGCCCGGACAATGTCGAATCCACAGCGCTGGGCGCCGCCTTTCTCGCCGGCACAGCCGTTGGCATCTGGCCATCGCTGGCCCGCACACCGTCCTCCTCCAGCAGGGACGCGGTGTTCGAACCGGCGCTGGCAGACGCCGAACGCGCCCGGTTGATGGCCGGATGGCGCGACGCGGTGGCAAGGACGCGGCACCGCTTGCCCGCGGAGTGACCGGCGGGCAGCGGTCCTACCAGTAGTTCTCCAGCGCTTTCTGGCATCGTGACTGCGCCGCCACGATCGGGGCCTGGCGGGCATCGTCCAGATGATCCAGAATCTGGGCACTCGCCGCCAGCAGTTCGCGCGCGGCGGCGTCGGGCAGTTCGGCACTGCGGGTCCGGCGCATCAGGATGGAGGACGCAAGCGCCCTTGCCATGAAATGCATCACGGGATTGCCGGCCATGTCGGCAATGTCGCGAATGAAGCCGTACCATGCCGTGCCAAGGTCAGTGCCATTCGTGGCCTGTTGCATCTGCTGGAACGAACGCCGGACACGATCGAGTCCCTCTGAGGTGCGTCTGTGTCGGGCAAGCTCGATCATGCCGGTGTTGATCCGGTCAAGCACTTCCCGGCAATCGGCGGTAGAGACACCATGGGTCGCAAGATAGGCATTGGCGACATGCAGCGCGCGTCCCGTCCCCGACGTGCTGGCGAAGACGCCGCCCGCTCTGCCTCGGCGGACTTCCACGATCCGGGCATCGGCCAGTATCCGCACGGCTTCCACCACCACTTCAAGGCTCACGCCATAGTCGCTGCCGATGTCGGAAAGTGCCCCCAGGAACACGTCGCCGCCCTGAGACATGGAAATTTTGCCAAGCAGGACACCGGCCAGCCATTCGGCAAGATTGCCGGTCCGCCTGTCGGGCATCCGCATTTCCTGCCGCGCGCCTTCGAAACGCAGCAAGGAACGCACCATCTCGGCAAGGACATCGTTCCGGTCGGCCAGTGACGGTGCAAGCCAGCGCGCCGCTTCGCTCAGGACATCGTGCGCCTGGCCAAGGCCGAGCTCATCGGCCGCGGTCGCAACTGTCTCGCCGAGGCTGGGTGCGATCACCCAAAGCCCGCCAAGGCCGTTTCCACCGCGCCGCGGGGCAAGGACGCCCCGTTGCTGCAGGATGCGGCTGGTCTGCCGCACAACCCTGCGGCCTGCACCGAACTCGTTCGAAAGAATGCTCTCGGTCAGGGGGCGATGCGGGTGCGCGGCGTTGCAGATCCATTGCTCCACGCTGTCCGCCATCAGCGAAGAGGTGGAAAGGGCATCGCCATGTTCGTTGATCACCCGCCTGAACAGCTCCCGCGCCCTTGCGCGCCGCGGGCTGCTGAATACCGATCCTATCGATAGGCCGGGCAGTGATGAACCCGTTAGATCGCTCTCCATCCCCCAACCTTGCCGAAAAGCCCCCAAAACACGTATTCCAGAGTAACTAGCTAAATTGGATGTTCAAGGCGGTTCTGTCGCAAACCTCGGCCTGGAGCGCTGTTGGGTCTTTGACGTTGTCATTTCCACAGAGGGACGATTGCACTGCCCGGCGAGAGAGGGATCTCGGGCGTCGTGCCCGCTATCTGCCCTTTTTGGATCAATGGACGCGCGCGATGCCGCCCAGGATGAGCGCGGCCGTGCGCTCGGACTTGAAGCCGGGCACGGGTTACATTGAAGAACATTCGCGCGATCAGATTCTGTTGCTGCCGGCGACGGTCGATGATCATGTCGCAGCGGACAATCCGGCGCCGCTCGCTTGCCAGAGTGCCGTTAGAAAACGTCAATTGTGAAACGCTGCTCGGGCCAGTGATAATCGCAAAACGGTCTCGATTTCGTGTCTTTCATGAATTTTTTGAATTTCTGTCATGCACGTTAGTCGTTTGGCGAAACTGACCATGGGAAGGTAGTCCCCCCTTATCAATTTGCCAAATATTGGGGGCCCCTATCATGAAATCAAAGAAGATTATGGCGTGCGCGCTGATCGGCACGACGCTTTCGTTCATGTCTCTTCCCGCGCTTGCGCAGGGCGCCGACGGGCAGATGCCCGCGGCGATGGGCAACAAGGATTGGTGGCCGAAGAGCCTTGATCTGACCGCGCTGCGTCAGCATGAGGATCAGGCCAACCCTTATGGTCCAGACTATAACTACGCCAGGGAGTTTGCGTCGCTCGACCTCGATGCGGTGAAGGCTGACATCCGCAAGGTACTACATACCTCGCAACCTTGGTGGCCCGCAGATTATGGCAATTATGGCCCCTTCTTCGTCCGCATGGCCTGGCACAGCGCCGGCACCTATCGCGTGGGTGACGGGCGCGGCGGTTCCGACGGCGGCGAACAGCGTTTCGAGCCGCTGAATTCCTGGCCTGACAACGTCAGCCTCGACAAGGCTCGCCGCCTTGTCTGGCCGATCAAGCAGAAATACGGTCGCAAGCTGTCCTGGGGCGATCTGATGGTGCTGGCCGGCAATGTCGCGCTGGAAGACATGGGCTTCAAGACCATCGGCTTTGCCGGTGGGCGCATCGATGCCTGGCAGCCCGACATCGTCTATTGGGGCCCTGAAATGAAGATGCTGGATGACCAGCGCCGCGATACCAAAGGCAACCTCAAGGGGCCATTGGCCGCTGTGCAGATGGGCCTCATCTACGTCAATCCCGAAGGCCCCAACGGCAATGGCGATCCCATATCCGCCGCAGCCGATATCCGCCGCGCTTTCAGCCACATGGCAATGAACGACGAAGAAACGCTGGCGCTGATCGCGGGTGGCCACACCTTTGGCAAGGCGCATGGCGCGCACAAGCCCGGAGAATGCGTGGGTGCCGATCCAGCTTCCTCGCCCATAGAGCAGCAGGGGCTCGGCTGGAAAAACAAGTGTGGCAAGGGCAATGCAGAAGATACCATCACCAGTGGCCTGGAAGGTGCATGGTCGGCAGCACCGACCCAGTTCACCACGCAATATATCGATAACCTGCTGAACTTCGACTGGGTCAAGACCAAGAGCCCGGCGGGAGCCATCCAGTGGATTCCGTCTGATCCCAACGCCGCGTATCTGGTGCCCGACGCCCACCTTCCAGGCGTCACTCACGCGCCGATCATGTTCACCACCGACGTCGCGCTCAAGGAGGATCCGGCGTTTCATACGATCCTGGTGCGCTGGCAAAAGGACCCATCGCTTTTCGAGAAGGCCTTCGCTCGCGCCTGGTTCAAGCTGACCCACCGTGATCTTGGTCCGCAGGGGCGCTATCTTGGCAAGGATGTGCCTACCGAAACGTTCGCCTGGCAGGACCCGCTGCCCAAGGCCGGTTATGCGATGATCAACCAGACCGACGCTGCGCAACTAGAGGCGAAGATTCTCGCCTCGGGTCTTACCGGACCTGAACTGGTGCGCACGGCATGGGCTTCGGCCTCAACCTTCCGCAGCACCGACATGCGCGGCGGTGCCAATGGCGCCCGCGTGCGGTTGCAACCTCAGCTTGACTGGGCCGTGAACGACAAGGCCGAACTGCTCAAGGTAACCGGCAAGCTGGAGGCGATCCGCAAGGACTTCAACCAGGGCGCCTCGGGCGGCAAGCAGGTTTCGCTGGCCGATCTGATCGTTCTGGGCGGCAATGCTGCTATCGAGCAGGCGGCGGCCAGGGCCGGATACAAAGTCTCCGTGCCGTTCACGCCAGGCCGGGTCGATGCCACGCAAGCTCAGACCGATGTTGCCTCCTTTGCCTATCTCGAGCCGAAGGCCGACGGGTTCCGCAACTATTACTCGGACGCATCGTATGAAAGCCCCGCGCCCGCGCTGGTGGACAAGGCGGACAAGCTGAACCTGACCGTCCCGCAGATGACAGTACTGGTGGCCGGCATGCGGGTCCTTAACGCCAATACGAACGGGTCGTCCAATGGCGTGCTTACCAGCCGCCCGGGCGTGCTCTCCAACGACTTCTTCATCAATCTCCTGTCGATGGAAACGGTGTGGTCGCCCTCGGCCAGCACGCCGGGCCTTTATGAGGGCAAGGACCGGGCAACAGGCACCGCAAAGTGGAAGGCCACGCCAGTGGACCTGATCTTTGGCTCCAATTCGGAGTTGCGCGCGGTGGCGGAAGTCTATGCCTCGAACGATGGCGGCGAGAAATTCGTGCAGGATTTCGTTGCGGCCTGGGTCAAGGTGATGAACGAAGACCGCTTCTAGGTAATGTAATGGGAGCAGGCGACCGCACGCGGCCAACTGCTCCCATTTCTAGCTTCCGGTAGAAATGTGACAGGTTGATGAAAAGCGTATCAGCATTGGGAATGTCTTGCGCAGTTTTCGGTATGTCGGTGGGCGCTTCGGCCGCAACCCCGCCGCCGACTTTCGCCATCTGCTCGGCATGCCACTCCACCCAGCCTGGCCAGATGCGCATCGGCCCCAGCCTGTCGGGCGTCGCGGGGCGCAAGGCCGCCAGCCTTCCCGGTTATACCTACAGCGAGGCGTTGCGACAGTCCGGCTTGATCTGGAACGCAGCCACGCTCGACAAATGGCTAACGTCGCCACAAAAGACCGTGCCCGGCACGAAAATGCCCTTCACTGGTATTGCCGACCCGGTCCAGCGCAAGGCCCTAGTCGATTACCTCCTGACATTGAAATAGAGTAAATACACAAGCGTCTGTTTTTTGAACAAATCAGTTCGACAGGCGATAAACAGGTGATTCCCGGCGCTGAAGGCACAAAGTCCGCATGGTTAGCGCCCGCCCGCAACGTCCATGATCGCGCCGGTGACGTAAGACGCTTCCGGACCCAGGAGCCACATAATGGCTGAGGCTACCTCTTCGGGCGTTCCCGGCCGCCCCAGCGGGGTCTGTGAACCAAGCTGATGGGCTCGCTCCGGCCTGCCGCCGCTTGCATGGATGGCCGTTTCGATCAGTCCCGGCCGGACGGCGTTCACGCGAATATTTTCGGCGCCCACCTCCTTCGCAAGCCCGATTGTCAACGTGTCGATCGCGCCTTTGGAGGCGGCATAGTCAACATACTCGAACGGCGATCCCAGCTGGGATGCCCTGGAGGAAACGAACACGAGTGCGCCCCCGTTGCCACCGTGAGCGGTTCCCGTTCTGCGGACGGCTTCACGCGCCGAGAAAAGCGCGCCTGTGGCGTTGACATCGATCATCCTGCGAATACGATCACCGTCCATTTCGGCAAGGCAGGTGGACAAGGCAACGATACCGGCGTTGACCACCACGGCATCGAGACCGCCGAGTTCGCTGGTGGCCTGGTCGAACATCGCGATGACCTGCTGCTCGTCCGCGACGTCTCCTTGCACAACAATGCCACGTTGTCCTCGCCCCTCGACAACGGTCCGGGTATCGTGCGCGGCTTCCTCATCCGAATTGTAATTGATTGCGACTGACCAGCCCCGTTCGGCGGCCAGAATGGCGGTAGCACGGCCGATACCACGTGCGCCGCCGGTTATGAGAACGTTCGGCATGGCGGCAGCGTAGCATAGGCGCGACTTGAGAGACCATCCGGCACAGACATCCCTATACTGCGAACATGTCTGGTCGCATTGTTGCAGGTTGCCAGCCAAGATGGCCTCCGAACATATGGGCCGCGAGCCTGCAATCGAGAGCGCTGTAATTGGGACGCAGGATGGCAGAACCGAATTCGGCCATCGAAACTCGCACAAGTTGGGGAACCGGTTTTCCCGCGCGCTGCAATGTCTCGAATGCCGTGGCGACCCAATCGGCACGCGACACGGGCGGCGAGCCGGCCAGATGCAGAATCTCAGGGACCGCTTCCCCCTCGTTCATACGCTCGGCCACCTTCAACAACCTTTTGGCGAGGGCGAAGATCGGGGTTGGCGAACCGATCTGATCGTGACTGACTCTGACAGCATGGGCTTGATTCTGCAGCAGACGAGCGATGAAGTCCTTACCGTCGCCGAACAACCAGGCCACCCGTCCGACGCACACGCCATGGCCGTTGGCGAGGACATTGCGCTCTCCCTCGGCCTTCAGTTGGCCATATGTGTTGATGGGTGACACCGGATCTGTTTCGCGCCACGGGCGATCAGTCGGGTTCCCAAACACATAATCCGTCGAAATATGGATGAACGGCGTTCCGGCCTGTCCACAGGTCTGTGCCATATGCCCAGGCGCAAGAGCATTCACCTGGCGCGCGTGTTCCAGCGCCATATCGGACGCCTCAACCCCGAGAGCCGCTGCGTTGATCACGGCATCGGGACGAAATCGCGCAAGGGCATCGCGAAAGGCGATGGCATCAATGATATCCAACTCCGCGCTCGATAGCCCTTGCACGTTGGCGCCGCCAATTCGCGACAATGCGCGCCCAAGTCTGCCATTACCGCCCGTTACGAGAACTTTGATCGTCATTGCTCGACCATGCCAACCTGCTCCCGCTGACGTTGTCCGGCGCGACCTGACTCGAAGATTATCTCACACGCGGAAATGCAATAGAGGCTGCCATGAACCTGCGACAAGGGTTTCGACCTGTCTTGCCATAAGAGTTGCAAAGGCGACGAGGTGCAGGCCAGCGAGGGTTTGGGCGGATCGTTCGGCATCCAACGCCGCGGCGCGCCGGTCTTCACGATATAGCGCAGTCCATGGAATACTGCGCGAAGGCTATGCTCGCGCTGTCCCGCATCTTCGCGCCGGAGCGCCAGATACGGCACGATCAGCAACCATTCTTCATCGGATACGTCAGATGGGTCAGGCTTGCGACAGTTCTCCATCCAGACCTTTGAAGCCATTCGGACTCACAAGTCCATAACAGCCCTCTAGCGGCGCGCCATCTCACGGCGGTAGTGATCCAGATAATTGGTCAGATAGTCCTGCCAGTCCTTGTCCCACACGCCGTTCAGGCGGCGCGGGGCCTCATGGCGGAGTTCGAAACGGAATTGCCCCGGGTGATCGATGCGCAGCACAAAGCCCCCGATGGTCTCGCCCGCCTCGTCGCGGCGCTGGCGGTAGAGGGCTAGCGCGGCATCGATCGCCGGTTGCGAGAGATAGAACTGTTCGCGTGAGAGGATGCCGCCCGCATCCTTGCGGATGAGAAGGGCCAGGTGATCCGTATCGAACCCGTCGCCTTGTTCGAGTACTTCGAAATCGACGATCGCATGGACCCAGTCCGCCGTGCCGAAATCCTGCGCAACCGCGCGGACAACGGCTTCCATGCAAGCGGTGAAATCCATCGGGCTGGCCTTACTTGTTGGTGAACTGGCGCGTGATCCAGTCTCCTCCCTCGACACGGTACTGGGCACGGAAACTGTCAGGACGATTGCTGGTATTGGCGGCATCATATTGCGCGGTGATCCTGACTTCAACCGTGCGGCCGTCCTCGGCAAGGTCGGCAACCGTGTTCTCGAACCGCTTGAACGCGCCCTGGTTGAGGTTGGCCGTGCCATCGCCCAGCGGCTTGCCATTGCCGGGCACGACATTGAGCCGGTTGGTCTGCCCGCCGAAACGGTCCGCGATGAGATGGAAACCGACGTCGGTGGGTTTGCCCTCTCGGCCGATCTCGGCCTGCAGCGCCGGATCGTTGCGGCCTGCCGGGGCGAGATCGAGCGTGCCCTCGGCCACGTCCACACGCCCGCTGGCATCGGTGGAATAGCTGTAGGAGCCATATTCGTAGCGGGTGTTGGGCGTGGCCGCATTGGCGGCAGCGTTGAAATCGTCCGCATTGTCGAAATGGCGCACGGTGCCCTGCACGGCCCCTTGTGCGACCTCGTCTGCCTGGCGCGAACCGGCGGCGAAGAAATCGTCAAGCTGGCGGCGCATCGCACCGATGGATTCGGGGGCTCCCGAAGGCAAGGCATCGAGCGCCGACTGCGGGATCTTGCCAACCGCACTGTGGACCGCATGCAAGGCCGGTTCGAGGCTTTCGCGCAAGGCCGGGTTGTGCGCCACGGCGCTGACGGCATCGGCGACCGTCCGGGCCCACGTGCCGATCGTGCCTGCCTTGGCCAGATCGCCCAGCGCGGGCACGATCCCGATGGCCGAAATACCGTCATTGGCCAGGTGCCCGCCCGCCGCGCCCCTCCAGGCACTACCGTATCACCGCCGAGGACCTCGCCTGGCTCGCCCAGCGCATCGAGGAACTCTCCACGCCGTCTGCGCCGAGCGCATCGCCCGCCTCGAACAGGACGCCGCCGCCCAGATCGCCAAGGGCTGATCTCGTCCCGGCAACACCGCCGAACGCTGTGGCCATACGCTTGCTTGGCGGCTTTGCGCCCGGTCCTAAAGACCGAGCTGGCCGGGGCGTTTCCGGGCCATACGCAGAAGCCAAGCACAACCAACCAAATAGGCAGCCTTGGCTGGCCGCGCTTTTGTCCCGCCGTGCGCCC